>NZ_CP011025.1:2880625-3200695 GCF_000238395.3 Pseudoalteromonas arctica A 37-1-2 | reverse complement strand
ATTTATCGGCTCAGGGACTTAACTAAGCTCCGGTACCCCAGGGAACAATTTAAGTATATAAGACATAATCCAATCCTTAAACCCCAAACGTAAAAAATTAAACCGTTCGCTTAGTTTTTCCGCACCTTTAACTCATCATTTACTTTATCGCATGGTTTTTGAGCTTGATCATACAATTAATTGGAGTTGCTTTTTATCGAGTGGTAGCATTGCCTTAACTTGCAAAGCGAAGATTCGATTATGAACGATTTACCCGATTACGAAAAAGCTCAACTGCTTTTAGAAAAAAACGAAATATTTGTATCACCTGCCGAAGCGCATGGTGTGATTAGTGGTTTACTTGCGTGTGGTTTAACCATTGACGACAAAGAATACTTAGGCCTTTTGAGCGATGTGTTTAACGATGGTGAATCGTTTAGTAACGATTTAAAGCAGTTTTTTGGCACTATATATAAGCAAGTAGTCGCGAGCTTTAATGATGATGAATTTCAGTTTGATTTATTTTTACCAAGCGACGACGAAACACTCATCGATCAGGCTAATGGCCTCGTATCATGGGTAGCGGGTTTTATGCTTGGTTTTGGTTTAAAGCAAAAAGACTACGGTAAACTATCGAGCGATGTTAAAGAAGTTATTACTGACTTTAGCGAAATCACTCGCCTAGATACTACTTTTGAAGAAACCGAAGAAGACAGCCAAGCGCTGCACGAAGTGATTGAATATGTGCGTGTATCAGCACTACTTTGTTTTGCAGAGCTAGGTAAAGAGCAAAGCACGCAAAGTACTAAAAAAACGCTTCATTAACTTTTAAAAAGTAAAACGGGTTGGTTAATAATGGTTGAAGTACAAAAGTCAGAATTTAAAGCACGTCGCGAGCGCTTACTTGCTCAAATGGATGAAAATAGCGTTGCTATTATTCCCGCTGCGAGCGAAGTTACGCGCAGCCGCGATACCGAATATGCATTTAGACAAGATAGCGACTTTTTTTACTTAACTGGCTTTAACGAACCCGACGCCGTACTTGTACTCTGTAATAACAGCGATGCACCCAGTACTTTATTTTGCCTAGATAAAGACAAGCTTGCAGAAATTTGGCATGGCCGCAGAGTTGGCTTTGATAAAGCTAAAAGTGACTACTTGTTTGATGAAGCTTACCCGCTAAGTGAATTAAACGATAAGACACTCGATATGCTAAATGCAAAAAATGCGCTGTATTTTGCACAAGGTGCTTCCCCCTCATTTGATACCAAAGTGTTTTCGTTACTAGGTACACTTCGAAGTGGCTCTCGAAAAGGCCTTAAAGCACCGAGTACTTTAAAAGAAATACGTGGCCTTATTCACGAAATGCGTTTGTTTAAATCGCCAAGTGAAATAGATGTTATGCGAGAAGGCTGCGAAATTAGTGCGCGAGGGCACATGCGCGCCATGCGTTTTTCATATGCCGGAGCTACTGAATTTCAGCTAGAGGCTGAGCTACATCATCATTATGCTATGAATGGTGCGCCTCATCCTGCGTACGGCACAATTGTTGGTAGTGGCGACAACGCCAATATTTTACATTACACACAAAATAGCGATGTTTTAAAAAGTGGTGACCTAGTACTTATAGACTCCGGTTGTGAGTTACAAGGTTACGCTGCTGATATAACGCGTACATTTCCGGTAAATGGTCAATTTAGTGAAGAGCAAGCCGCGCTTTATAATATTGTACTTAAAGCGCAAGAAGTTGCTTTTGATGAAGTAAAACCCGGTGGTTATATGTCGTATGCTAATAAACTAGCAATGGAAGTAATGACCCAAGGTTTACTCGATTTAGGTATTTTAACCGGCGACTTTGACGAGCTAATGGCAAAAGGTGCGTGTAAAGAATATTACATGCACGGGCTTGGGCATTGGCTTGGTTTAGATGTACATGATGTTGGCGAATACAAAGTAAATAACGCTGAGCGTGCATTTGAGCCCGGTATGGTACTCACCATAGAGCCAGGGCTTTATATAAGCGAAGACTCAAGCGCACCGCAAAAATACAAAGGCATTGGCATTCGTATCGAAGATAACTTGCTAGTTACCGAAACCGGCCATGAAAACTTGACCCTAAGCGTACCTAAAAAAATTAGCGATATAGAAGCACTTATGCAAAGTGCTAAAAACGTATAAAGCTCGGAGAGTATAGTGGCTAAGCAGTTTGATGTAGTTATTATTGGCGGTGGTTTAGCGGGAGCAAGCTGCGCATTAAGTGTGGCTAAAACTAATCCCGCGTTAAATATTGCCGTTGTAGAAGCTAATCAAGTAACCGGCGACTATCACCCAAGCTTTGACGACAGAAGCATTGCACTTGCTCAGCAATCGGTAGAGTATTTACAAAGCCTCAATTTATTTGAGCAAAATGCCTCTTACACCGCAGCAATCAAAAAAGTGAGCGTGTCTGATAGAGGCCACTTTGGCAAAGCGCACATTAATTGCGACGAATTTGCTAAGCCCTCACTTGGTTACGTAGTAGAAGTAAATCCATTTGGCCGAGCGCTTCACCTGCGTTTAACGCAGTCAAATATTACGCTTTTGTGCCCCGATAGCGTAATTGCCATTGAGCAAACTTTGCATAGCAATACACTCACCTTACAAAGCGGCGAGCAATTAAACGCCAAGCTATTGGTTATTGCTGATGGCGCACAATCACCAACACGTAGTTTACTTGGGCTTGGTTTTAATACCCAGCCTTATGAACAAGGCGCTATTATTGCTAATGTAGAAGTGGCTGGTGGGCATAATAATCATGCATTTGAGCGTTTTACACAAAACGGGCCTATGGCGTTATTACCCATGAGCAATAACCGTTATTCGTTAGTGTGGTGTATGCGCCAAGATCAGGTTGAACAGCACATGGCACTCAGTGAACAAGGCTTTTTAAGTGCCCTGCAAAGCGCGTTTGGTTATCGCGGTGGTCAATTTACTAAAGTGGGCATGCGCACGAGTTACCCGCTCGTTTACGGGCAAGTAGAGTCTTTAACTGCGCACCGTACAGTGGTTATTGGTAATGCTGCACATGCTATTCATCCTATTGCAGGGCAAGGTTTTAATTTAGGTCTTCGCGACGTACAAGTACTTAATAATTTAATAGCAAATAGTCAACACGATTTAGGCAGCTATGCGTTTACACGTGAATATTCAAAAAAGCGCAGTGATGATATAAAAACCGTAATGAGTTTAACCGACGCACTTGTTAGGCTTTTTTCGAACTCATCGCGAGTGCTCGCATTGGGGCGCAGTATTGGGTTGTTTTCGATGGATTTATTTCCCGCATTAAAAGCGCCATTAACCAAGCAGTTAATGGGGCAAGTTAAACAAGGTAGGCGTTTATGAAGCAAGCACAGATTTGTATTGTAGGTGGCGGCTGTGTAGGGCTAACACTAGCACTTGGATTGGCAAAAGCCGATATAAGCGTCGTTGTACTCGACAGCGCACCAACACAAGCGTTACCAACTGACGAATATGGTTTGCGTGTAAGTGCGTTAAGCATTGCAAGTCAAACCTTGCTTGAACAATTAAACGTATGGCCCGAAATTATCGCACAGCGAGCGTGCGCTTATACACATATGGACGTACGTGATGCCGACAGCTTTGGCAAAATAGCGTTTAATAACGAGCAACTTGAGCTTGAACATTTAGGCCATATTGTTGAAAACGACATTATCCGCTTTGCGCTTATAAAAGAGCTAGAGCAACAAAGTAGTGCAACACTAATATTTGATACACAGTATCAGCAAATACATCAAAGCGAATCTGATGTATTTATAACACTTAAAAGCGGCGAGCCAATTATTGCAAAACTGCTAGTGGCGGCTGATGGTGCAAATTCAGCTATACGTAAACAATTTAATATGGCGCTTAGCTTTAAAGATTACGATCACCATGCGCTAGTCGCCACTGTTAAGACTAAAGAGCAACATGCAAACACCGCACGTCAAGTGTTTTTACCAACAGGGCCACTCGCATTTTTACCTCTGAGCGATGCAAATACCCATTCAATTGTGTGGTCTACCAGCCCAAACCACTGCGATGAGCTCCTTGCTATGGATGATAACACCTTTAATAAAGCCGTAATGGCTGCAATAGATGGTCAATGCGGTTTGTGTGAAGTGCAAAGTAAGCGCACTGCTTTCCCACTTAAAATGCGCTACGCCCAGCAATGGGTTTCAGGCAAAGTGGTACTCATTGGCGACGCTGCACATACAATCCATCCACTTGCAGGGCTTGGTATGAACCTAGGCCTAAAAGATGCGGCTTATTTAATTGAGCTTTTAACAAGCGATAGCAAGGAGTTTGCAAGCACTCGCACACTGCGCGATTACGAGCGCACTCGTAAGCTCGATGCACAAAAGCACATCGCTATGATGCAAGGGTTAAAAGAGTTATTTGAAGGTGCAAACTCAGTTAAAAAACTTATTCGTGGAGTAGGGCTATCATTAGTTGATAATCTTGGGCCAATCAAGCACCTGTTCGCCAAAGAAGCGATAGGCAAATAAGTAGGTTGGGTGGAGCGAAGCGAAACCCAACGGATAAAGTAAAGCGATCAGCTTGATTTAAAAAGCATCAATACCTTATTTCACTTTTTAGTCGTACAAGCCTTTCTCTTAGGCTGGCTATATATTCATCTAGCGATTTATATTTACCTTGTAGGATAATATGTCCTATCTTTGTTTTATTGTCATTTTCTAAGTTGAATAAAGATGAATCACGGTACGTGTGAATATCTGTATTGATATTTATACCACTTAAAGTGTTTTTAATACCTTGCTCAATTTTTAACATGTCCTCAAAGTCATTCTTTAGACTAATAAGATTTTCTTCAAATTCATTTTTAAAACGAAAACCTTTAAACTTTAATTTATCAACTTGTGAGTTTAATTCATCGAATAAAATTTCCTTAGTAAGTAGCTCTTCACTTCTTTTTTTATTTAATTCATGGAGGTTATTAATAAATGAGACTTTATCTTCTCGCTCTTCATCATATAAACCCCATTTATCAATTTCTAAAACTGTAATAGGCAGTATTCTTAAAGTATCTAAGTTGTTTAGTAGTTTGGGGATCGTATGAAAAGCTAGTTTTTCTTTATCAACTGTGACTGAAAGCTTTTCATATTGGTATATAGCAAATATTAAAGTAATAAAGGCAGTATAGCCTCCAGCCCAACCTCCGATAGCGCTCCATTTATCAGCTATAGACACGTTTTGAATTAAAATAGAGTAAGTGCCAAATAAAATCGGTATAGCAAATACAACTGAGCGGAATATCCATTTCTTGCTAAAGAAGAGCATATAGTACCTAGGCTATTAAATGTTTTATATTATAGAGTTTACTTTACAGCACTTTATTTGTAATACAGATATTTAAAGCCGCGCTTTTCACGCGAGCAAGTTCGGCGTCTACATGCAAAGTTTAACACTGAGCTTAATTTTACCTGTAGGCGTTTAGCTTGCTGACGCGACGAGCGTAGCTCGTAATTACTATCGTTAGTTAAAAAGCGCTTTGCGTTAAATCAGTTACAAATTCTCTTGTGCTTCATTCACCATATCTTTGAGCGCATCAACTAACATTGGATCTCGCGAGTTTTGCTTAGCAAGTTCTAATGCGTATTTCATACTGGTAACAGCCTCTTTAAACTGTTTGTCTGCAGTGTACCCTTGCGATAAACGCATGTGAGAATAAGTTGCATTTGGGTAATCGGTAGTAAAGTGTTTAAGCGTTGTAATAGCTTTAGCTGTATTACCAAACTTTTGCTGGCTATGAGCAAACTCTACGTATACATCTTGTGGAGCTTTAAGCTCAAACCCGTACTTATCACTAAGTGCTTGGTAATAACCTGTAATGAGCGATATATCAGCAAACTTTCCGTGCTCGTCAGTAACCTTAAATATTAGGTCGCTAAATAAGTGAATTAGGCTATCGCTAAGCGCTGGTAGTATGGTGCCCATATGAGTAAAAGCGGGGTAATGCTTATATTCCCATTTAAGCTGCGAGGGCGTTTGTTGTTCTAAATTTACCAAAGTATTTAATACGCCTGTATAAAAGCGTGCTCCTTCGCTTGCTACACTAATAAATAACGCCTGATCACCTTTAGGATTTTTAGTGTATTTTATAATATTATTTTTTAATTCTTCATCACTCCACCAACTGTTTGGGCTTATAGCTATATAGTTATTAAATAACTCAGGCTGATTAACTAAAGTATAAAGCGCCAAAGTACCAGCATTAGAGTGGCCAATTAAGGTGTTGTAGCCGTTAGTTGAGTAGTTAGAATTTATGTATGGCATAAGTTCGTCAGAAACAAACTTCAAAAACTCGTCAGTTTGCCCTGCGTCAGGCCATTTATTTTTAACAAAGGTTTGAAACTCTGTTTTAGGTTCACCTTGTACTTTTGGTAAATAATCGCGAACACGGTTAGTTGTATCAATACCAACGAGCATTGCGTTAGGTATCTGCTCGTAATCAACAAGGGATTTAATAACACCAGACGCTGTATGAAAGTGCTCAACACCATCAAGTAAATAAATAACATAAAGTGGCTGATCGTCTTTTACAGTTTCAGGTATGAAAATTCTGATAGGCCTATCTTCGTTAAGTATTTTTGATTGCAGAATGACTTTTTTACCAACGGTTATGTCAGTTGTATTGGTTTTTGCGTGGCCTAAAAATGGTGTACTAAAAGTAAGTATTAATACAAGCGATAGTAAGAGCTTCATAAATATCCTTATTTAATAATGTATTGCTTAATAATTGCACGGCTTTAAGCTTGAGTAAATGTTTATATTTTCGGGGTAAACATAAAGCTTAAGCAATTAAAAGCTATCGCTTTTCACGCGAGTAAGCTCGGCTTCTACAAGAGACATTGCACTCTGTGCTTAACTTTTTCGGTAGGCGAGCAGCTTGCTGACGCGACGAGCGAAGCTCGTAATAATTACCTTTTAACTCTTATCTATAAAAGCTTAAAAAACCTGCTTGCTTAATTATCCGTCTAAGCGTAAAATGCGCACTCATTTCGGCTTTTAAACTATTAATTCCTTGCCTTAAACCGACCGGCCGAAACGGTAGAAGGCTCTATTAACCGTAAGGAATATCCATGCGTCATTACGAAATCGTATTCATGGTTCACCCAGATCAGAGTGAGCAAGTTGCTGGTATGATCGAACGTTATACTGGTTCTATCACTGAAGCTGGTGGTGTTATCCACCGTCTTGAAGATTGGGGCCGTCGTCAATTGGCTTACCCAATTAACAAGCTTCATAAAGCTCACTATGTTCTTATGAACGTTGAAGCACCAACTGAAGTAATCAGCGAGCTAGAAACTACTTTCCGCTACAACGATGCAGTGCTTCGTAACTTAGTTATCCGCACTAAAACTGCTGAAACTGAAGCGTCTCCTCTTGCAAGAGAAGAGAAGAAAGAAGCACCAGCTGCTTAATTGTTTTGAGTCCTAGCATGGCATGTAATCAGCAGTTACTATAATGGTTAGCCCATATATGAATCAGCTGGTTATATCTGGGGTAGTTTGTAAAACTCCCAAGTTTAGCCAAAGCCCTGCTGGCATCCCGCATTGTATTTTTGTTGTAGAACATAAATCGATGCAAACCGAAGCAGACCTTAACCGTAATAGTTACGTGAGGCTTCAGGTAGTTGCCAGTGGAAAGCAAATGCAACAACAGACTCAACATTTGCACGTTGGGCAGGCATTGCAAGTGAGTGGTTTTTTAAATCGCCACGAAGGTCGTAACGGCCTTAGCCAATTGGTTTTGCATGCTCAGCATATAGAAAGAATTATTTGAGGAATTAATCTCATGGCACGTTATTTCAGACGTCGTAAGTTCTGCCGCTTTAAAGCGGAAGGCGTAAAACAAATCGATTACAAAGATCTAGCTACTCTTAGAAACTATGTTACAGAAAGTGGCAAAATCGTACCTAGCCGTATCACAGGTACTAGCGCTAAATTTCAGCGCCAGCTAGCAACTGCTATTAAGCGTGCTCGCTACTTAGCCCTTCTTCCATACACTGACTTACATAAGTAAGCAGCGGATTAACAGTTTTTAAAAGGTGTAGAAACATGCAAGTTATTCTACTAGATAAGATCGCTAACCTAGGTAGCCTAGGTGAACAGGTTGTAGTTAAATCTGGTTTCGCACGTAACTTCCTTTTCCCTCAAGGTAAGGCAGTTCCTGCGACTAAAGCTAACATTGAAACGTTTGACGCTCGTCGTGCAGAACTTGAAGCGAAAATCGCTGAACAGTTAGTTGCTGCACAAGCACGCGCTGAAAAACTAGAAGCATTAGCAGAAGTTACATTAGTATCTAAAGCTGGTGACGAAGGTAAGTTATTCGGTTCAATCGGTACTCGTGACATCGCTGACGCTATCTCAGCTGTTGGTGTTGAAGTTGCTAAGTCAGAAGTTCGTTTGCCTCTAGGTACTATCCGTGAGACAGGTGAATTTGACGTATCAATTTCAGTTCACTCAGACGTAACGGCTACTATTAAAGTAATCGTAATCGCTGAAGCTTAATTTTTAATTAAGCGACAAAAGCCGTGCTATTAGCACGGCTTTTTTGTGTCTGTAATTTGGCTAATTTTAATTAGTTAAGGGCACTGTTAAATACAACCTCGTATAAGCCCCTTTTTTATTCAATTATTTTTTCATTCCCTTTAAACCTTTTCGAACTGTTATTACGTCTAACTTATCAATACACTAACTCAATAATAATAATTAAAAGGCGACATCACGGATGTTACACGTTAGACCCGAACAAACGCCTTTATGCGAAGCTAAACTCATTGAGCGTATTAAATCAGGTGATCAAGGCGCATACACAACGCTTTATGAGTTACATATAAAACGAGTCTACGGTTTATGTTTACGCTTATTAGCGGACCAAGCGCATGCTGAAGATGCAGCCCAAGAAGTGTTTGTACAGGTATGGCGTAAAATAGCGCAATTTGACGGTCGCTCGCAGTTTTCTACTTGGCTTTACAGCGTTGCCAGTAATGTAGCAATTAGTTACTTACGCAAGCAAAAAAATTGGCTGCAAAAAGTAGTGAGCATTGAACACTGCGGTATGGATGAGCAATCAGCTAATGACTGCAAAGGCTTAAATGGTCTCGATAAATTAATAGTAAGGCTCCCTGAACGCGCACGTATGGTGTTTGTGTTGTTTGCAATCGAAGGTTACAGGCACGAGGAAATAGCCGATCAGTTAGGTATGGCTGTTGGTTCAAGTAAATCGCAATATCATCGTGCTAGGCAGCTACTACAAGAGTGGTATGAAAATGAATAAACCAAATTTTGACGACTATTTAAATGAGTCATTAAACACGCTTGATAAAGACATTACGCCACAAAAAGACCTGTGGGCGGGAATTGAGCGAGCAATGGTTAGTAATAAGCAGGACCTAAAAGGCACTGCTATTTGGCCAAAACTAACAGCAATAGCTGCCTGCACATTAGCTGCTTTAATTGCTGTAAATTTATTTGTTATAGCGCCCGAGCCACAACCCGTAGTGGCTATAAGTGATTACTTTTCGGCGCAAAAAAACAGTTTGTTGGTTGAATATGAAAATAAAGAAGCATTGACCACTAACTGGCAAACGCAGCTACAAGAGCTTGAAAACGCAGAGCAAGCAATAAAGCAAGTTCTTGAAAATGAGCCACAAAACCAAGCGCTACTAACAATGTTAGCGCAAATATATCAACAACAACTTGATTTAATTAACAAGGTGCACGCGCCACGTTGGCAGCACATTTAGGAGTACGACATGAAAGCGATTTTATTAGGACTGAGCTTATTTCCGTTGGCGGTATTAGCGGGTGAAAAAATAGATAAGCAAATAGACGTACCAAGTGGCGGCACTATTTTTATTGAAAACCAACGCGGTGATATACATATTACAGGCTGGGATAAAAACGAATTTAAAGTATCTGGCGAGCTTGATGACAAAGCCGAGGGTTATGAGCTTAAAACAAATGGCGATAAAACTCAGTTTATTGTAAAAATGCCACGTAAATCAAATTGGAGTAATAATGGCGATGGCTCAAGCCTAACCATATTTATGCCTAAAAGCAGTAGTTTAGAGTTTGCTGGAGTTAATGTATCGGTGACTGCGAAAGAGCTAAAAAATGGCGCTGAAGTTGACGTGGTTAATGGCGAAATTACGGTAGATGATATTACTGGCAACATTAAGCTCACCACCGTAAATGGTGATGTAAATGCAGAAAACCTAAGTGGTAATATTCAATTTGAAACCGTTAATGGCGAAATTAACGATAGAGAATCAAGTGGTGAGCTACGTTTTAGCGCTGTTAATGGCGATATTAAATCAACCTCAAGCGCCAATGATGTGCGCCTTGAAAATGTAAATGGCGATATAGACTTTACGCTATCGTCAATTAAAAGCCTACGTATTAACACGGTGAATGGCGAAGCCGAAGTACATATTAAAGAGCTTTTAAAAGGCGCTGATGTACGTTTTGAATCGGTAAGTGGCGATGGTGATTTTTACTTTCCTGACAGCGTATCTGCAAATTTTGAAATTAAAGCGCACGCTAATGGCAAAATCATTAATAAAATTACTAGCGATAAAGTTAATAAAGCTAAATATGGCCCAGCCAGTAATTTAGAATTTAACATTAATGGCGGTAATGCTAATGTTGAAATGGATACAATTAGTGGGCGCATAGAGCTTCGTATTAAATAACGCTCATTCACCTTCACGATTACAAAAAGCAGGAAAAGATTTCCTGCTTTTCTATTTGCACAGCCCCTTCAAGTCGATAGAATAGAGCCATTCAATTTTACTACTGTGAAGTTATGGCCAGACCAGATAAGCAAGTCGACACTCTTAAAGTTCCTCCCCATTCAATAGAAGCTGAACAATCTGTTTTAGGTGGCTTAATGCTTGATAACCAAGCGTTTGACCGCGTAGCTGAACTTGTTGTATCACAGGATTTTTATACCCGCACGCATAAGTTAATTTTTGAAGCGATGACGGCACTTGCTGAGATTGGCGATCCGATAGATTTAATCACGATTTCTGAAAGTTTAGAAAAAAATAATAAACTTGCAGGAATTGGTGGCTTTGCTTATTTAGCAGAAATAGCCAAAAACACGCCAAGTGCTGCTAACATTGACGCTTACGCAAGTATTGTACGCGAACGTGCTGTTGTACGTGAAATGATTGGCGTAGCGAACGAAATTGCAGAAGCAGGTTTTAACACCGAAGGGCGTACCAGTCACGACTTGCTCGATTTTGCCGAAAGCAAAGTGTTTAAAATAGCAGAGCAACGAACAAAAAATAATGAAGGCCCGCAAAGCATTCATAGCATCCTCGAAAAAACCGTTGATAAAATAGAAGAGCTTTATCAATCGCCACAAGATGGTGTAACGGGTGTGAGTACAGGTTATGCCGATCTTGATAAAATGACGACGGGCTTACAGCCATCTGACTTAATTATTGTTGCAGCGCGTCCATCAATGGGTAAAACCACTTTTGCGATGAACCTTGCAGAACATGCTGCAATGACTCAAGACAAACCAGTATTAATTTACTCGCTAGAGATGCCTTCAGAACAAATTATGATGAGGATGTTAGCGTCTCTTGGCCGTATTAACCAAACTAAGGTACGTACTGGTCAATTAGATGATGACGATTGGGCACGACTTTCATCAACAATGGGCTTGTTGATGGAAAAAGGTAAAATGTACGTTGATGATGCGTCGGGCTTAACACCTACCGATGTGCGTTCACGTGCAAGGCGTATAGCCCGCGACCACGGTGGCATTAGTATGATCATGGTCGATTACTTGCAGTTAATGCGTGTACCAAGCCTTGCTGATAACCGAACGCTCGAAATTGCTGAAATTTCACGTTCACTTAAAGCACTAGCAAAAGAGCTGAAATGTCCGGTTGTTGCGCTTTCGCAGCTTAACCGTACGCTAGAGCAACGTGCCGATAAACGTCCTATTAACTCAGATTTACGTGAGTCAGGGTCGATAGAGCAGGATGCCGATTTAATCATGTTTATTTACCGTGATGAAGTTTATAACGAAGACAGTACTGACAAAGGTATTGCCGAAATTATCATAGGTAAACAACGTAACGGCCCAATTGGTAAAGTGCGTTTAACATTCCAAGGTCAATTTTCTCGCTTTGATAATTACGCGGGACCAGCGGTAGATGACGATTACTAATGCGCTTAGCCACTGCTGAAATTAATTTAGCTGCACTTGCGCATAATTTAGCGCAAGTTAAGTGCTTTGCACCTAACAGCAAAGTAATGGCGGTGCTAAAAGCAAATGCTTACGGGCATGGTTTAGTAACGATTGCGCAGCATTTAAATAATGCTGACGCATTTGCTGTGGCGCGTATAGATGAAGGACTTGCCCTTCGAGCTGGGGGCTTAACAAAGCCGATAGTTTTACTAGAAGGCTTTTTTAACAAAGCCGACTTACCTATTTTACTTGCTAATAACTTTCAAACTATTATTCATGACGAATACCAATTAGCCGCGCTTGAAAAAGCAAAGCTCGATGCGCCAATAACATGCTGGTTAAAAGTAAATACAGGTATGCATCGATTAGGTATTGCGCCAGAGCAGTTTGAAGAGTTTTATAACCGTTTGCAAAAAACACCTAACGCTAAAAATACCGTTAATTTAATGACCCACTTTTCGTGTGCTGATGATGTTGATAATGCTAAAACGGTTCAACAAATCACGTTATTTGATAATTTAGTGAATGGCATTGACCAGGCACATTGTTTATCAAATTCAGCCGGTATTATTGCATGGCCAAGCGGTCATGGTGATTGGGTACGCCCTGGGCTTATGCTCTATGGCGTATCGCCAATGGTAAATAGTATTGGCCAACAACACAAATTAAAGCCTGTTATGCGCTTAACTACGCGCGTAATTGCAGTGCGTAATGTCCCAGCCAATGAGGCGGTAGGGTATGGCGGACGTTGGAAAAGTAATAAACCAACCAAGTTAGCTGTTGTGGCTGTGGGTTATGGCGATGGCTATCCTCGGCACGCCAAAGAGGGCACGCCAGTTATAATTGGCAAGCAGCGTTATGGTATTGTCGGCAGTGTTGCTATGGATATGATTAGCGTAGATATAGGCGCTAATGAGCACAATATTAAAGTGGGCGACAGAGTCACTATGTGGGGCCCTGAGCTACCAGTTGAAGAAATAGCATTATGCGCTGATACTATCCCTTACGAGCTATTATGTAATATTACACCGCGCGTAAGTTATGAGTATCAGCGTTAATACAGTTATAAAGCGATATTTACTCTTTTATAAAGTAAACGTCGCTAAAGCCCATACGGGCAAATTCTTGGTCGCGAAAGTTACGAACAGAAGCAGACCCTTTTGAGGTCATTTCTATTTGCTGTACCATGCTTAAGTAATTAGTCAGATCAATACCTTCGGCGGCAGCAATTGCTTGATACATGTCGTGGTATTTATCTTTAGCGAAATTAATCTCGCGCGGTTCGTTTTTATATTTGTAGGTTATTCTACGTGCCATATTAAGCTCATTTCAATTGAGTGTTACAGTGATTTTACACTGTATTTAATAACGGCTCTAGCATTGAATGACTTGTTGTAATCGGTAATTAAAATAAAGAGTCAAAAATGAAATTATCAGTAGAGATCAGTAAATATCCACTTCACCAAGATTATATCCCGTTTATTCAGGGCTTTATTGACCGCTTAAACGAATACGATGATTTAAAAGTGATTACTAACACGTTATCAACGCAAATTTTTGGTGATTACGATTTAGTAATGCAGGTGTTAAATACCGAAATTAAACGTTCATATGAAGAATTTGGTAAAGCTATTTTTGTATGTAAGTTTCTCTCTGGCGATTTATCGCCTGAATAACCTATAATACCAACCTGCATAAATCTTTGATCAATTTAACGAATTAAATTGCACTATTACGTCGTTAAAAATTTTCTATTTAGAACAACTAGATACAAAAATTTTTGCCTAGTTCTAGCGTAATTTTCTTAACGTTAAATAGACCCCGTATATAAGCAGATTGGTATAACAATCGGCACAACTAAACGGTAACTGCGTAATATGGACTTTTTAACACAAACCTTAAGTGGTTTTACAGCAATGTCGCATTGGGAATATATTGCGGTAGGGTTGTCGATGGCTTATTTATTATTAGCAATAAAAGAAAGCTTATGGTGTTGGCCAGCGGCATTTTTTAGCACGCTCATTTATACAATAATGTACTGGAATGGCGCATTACTTATGGAGTCATTACTTAATTTTTATTATATGTATATGGCTGTGTTTGGCTGGGTTGTATGGCGTAAAGGCAAAGCTGCAAATTTAAATATTACATCGTGGTCGATAAACCGTCATGCTGTTTTAATTAGTTTAACAACCGTAGCTGCAATAATTATTGGTTACGTTATGCAAAACTATACTCATGCCGATTTTGCTTATCTTGATAGTTTTACAACATGTTTTGCCGTAGTAACTACTTACTTAGTGGCTAAAAAAGTCCTCGAAAACTGGTTGTACTGGATTGTAATAGATGCCGCTTCTATGTATTTATATTACGAAAAAGGCTATTACCCAACGCTAGCACTCTTTATATTTTATACCATTATGGCAGCGTGGGGCTTTAAAACCTGGTACGAAGAGTACGAACAAAGCCAAGCTAAGCCTCTAGCACAGCTTTAATCAATGATTGAGCATACTCAGTTAGTAAAAATGTGTAGTGCGTTTATAGAGCCTACAAGCATTGTTTCAAGCGAGCGATTACTTAATGGCTTTAGTAACGATAATTTTTTAATACGTACCGAGCAACAAGGGTATTTGTTAAAGTGTTATAAAAGCCATTGGCCAAGTGACGGCCTTGAAGCGCAGCGCTTTTTAAGTGACTTTAATATATGTCCTGCGCCTATTTGGCTTGATAAAGAAAACGGTCGTGCGGTATTTAATTATATTGAAGGCAAGAGCGCGCAATCGGATATAACGCTTAGCTTTATTAATAAACTTGCTCAAGTGCACAATTACAAAGTATCTACCGCGCCAATGGATATAGCTAAAGAGCTTCATTTTTATCAAAGCACCGACGTCTATACGCAATATAAACCTCAAATAGAGAAGGCACTCAAAGCCGTTGCAGCTATGTCATTTAATGGAGGCTTTTGTCATAACGACTTAGTAAAAGATAACATTATTGTAAATGCTTCAGGCATGTATTTAATTGACTTTGAATATGCACAAACTAATGATGTGTATTTTGATTTGGCAGCCCTTGCAGTGAGCTTTAATCTTAATAAGAGCAGTGAAACAGCGTTATTAAATAGCTATAAAAATAGCGTTGATAAAACAAAAACGTTTAATCCTTCAATGGATAAGCTGAATTACTATAAGCTGTTTTTTTTAGTGTTATGTATTGGTTGGTATGAAGAGCGCAGCATAACCAATGAATCTGTAATGTTACGCGCGCAGCTAACTAAACTCGTTAATAATACTTTTTTATAGATGTTAAAGACCACCAAAGCGCTCGGCGAGCTCTTTGTATTTTGTTACTTCGGCTGTATCAAATTGTGGTTCACCATTTTCATCTTCTGATTTAGCAATTAATAAACTTTCTCTAGCTAGGCGTTTTACACGCTCTACTTTTACACCTAAAAACTCAGCAACTTGCTCAGTAGACATTAAACTCATCATTATTTCCTCGTATTAAATCCATTTTCACAGCGACAATCATAGTTTCAATGTTGCTAAACCGTTACTGTTTCTTATTCAATAAGAATAAATAGCGTGTTTTTAAGACATTGTGAAGTGTTTTATTTAAAAGAGCTTAATTAATAAGCATATAAGCTGATGTTACTGGTATTTATTAAAATATATCTTTATCATTGCCGGTGCTAAAGCACTGATATCGCGAGTTGGTGTGGCGGCAACAAATGTGCTCTCGTGGTGAAATGGATATCACGTGGCCCTCCGGAGGCTGAGTTGTAGGTTCGATCCCTACCGAGAGCGCCATTTGCTTTTACATCTACTAATATTCCCCTCTATATTATCTAGCTTCTCATTAATTACTTTTATATTTAAAAATGTATTACTGCATAAATTTTGAAATTTTATTGTAAGAACAGCTTTCTAGTTATTTATACAATGCAAAATTGCATTATTCAAAATGTTATCTAACGTTATGTATGCATATACGACGAAATTATAAATGAGGAAAACCGATTCAATGTTAAATAGTCAGTTAGAAATACTCGCTCAAGGACATGCTTATCTTGAAAGTGTAACTAAAGAGGATTATTCGCAAATCGTTGCTCCTAATTTCATTAGTTCAGCTGGGTCACATATGCGCCACATTATCGATCATTACCAATCTTTAATGACGGGCTTTGGTATAAATAATATTGATTACGATAGTCGCCTACGCGGCAGTAATATTGAAAGTAACCCCTGTGAAGCTATGAAAAAAATTGCAGAGATAGCATCGTGGATTGAACAGCTAAGTACAGATGATTTTAATAAACCGCTGTTACTTTCAAGCGAAGTATCAATTAAAAGTAAAAATGTACAAACTGTAACAACCTCATTAGCACGAGAGCTTATATTTGTAGGAAGCCATGCAGTACATCACTATGCGATGATTTCACAAATTACCTTTGCACAAAAAGCATCATTCGACCAGAACTTTGGGTTAGCACCAAGTACAGCCACTTTTTTGAGAGAAAAAAGCCAACAAAGCCAATTAAAATCACTGCAAAGTTAATATGTGCACTTTAAGTTACTTCCTAACTGATGATGGCTACGAGTTGTTTTTTAATCGTGATGAACAAAAAACGCGAGAAATGGCAATCGCCCCGAGTAAGCACACAGATAACGCAATTTACCCTATCGATCCGCAAGGCGGTGGTACTTGGCTTGGTGTATCGCATTGGGGGCAAACATTAGCTTTATTAAACGATTATCAAAGTGCATTTGATATAACTGCCGTAAAGCACAGCAGAGGCCTCTTAATCCCGCATTTACTAAGCAATAATACCCCTGCATTGTCTCAATTAAAAAATATGGATTTATCGGGTTACGCGCCTTTTAAATTGTGTATTTTTCCGGATAAATTATCGCTAAATAATGGTCATATCGCTTTTGTTCGATGGGACTCAAAACAATTAATCGATTGCCAAGTTGAATCGCTTGCAACGTCATCTGGCGTTGAGCTAGAAACAGTTACACAAAAGCGTAAACAACAATTTAAGCAATTTATTGACTTAAGATATCCTGCAAGTGAGCAGTTTTTAGCATTTCATTACAGCAAAGCCGAGCAGGGTCAATATGGTGTAAATATGCAAAGAGAAGATGCAATGACAGTCAGTATTAGCCATATTAAAGTTGGTAACACTATACGCTTTAATTATTTTGATAAGCAGTCTCAGCTCATTAGCAGCATTAGTTGTTTAAAAGTGGCTGCAGCTTAACTAAATATTTTTATAGCTGTTACATAACTAAAAAAGTCGACGCAATTAATTGCGTCGACTTTTTTGTTGCTCTATTTTCATCTGCTGTATTAATACAGCGATAAAAATTATAAGTGATTTATATAACCATCTTTTTTATCGCCAAGATAGAGCTTAAGTAGCTTTTCAGGCGCGCTTGGTAGGTGCACACTTAAAAGTAATCCTGGGGTGTGATTAAAGTTACTGTCAATTCCCATACAATGAAATTGAGCGCCTAGCTTATGATATTGCTTTAATAAAATCGGTATGTCTTTTTTATCTTCTTCTATTCCCATAACCAATGTTGATACATGATCTATGTTTAACGTGTGATCATTAATGAAGTCTTCAAACTCTGGATGAATTTTATTATTAAAAGGCGTATTGGCGCTAACACCTTGTTTATTATTAACCATAGCATGGTCAATAATTGCGACAGAACGAGGGTCGTAAAGCTTACTTAATGAAACCGTGCCATATAAAGTCCTATAACGTGGGTTTTGCGCCATAAACGCACCGATCCCTTTAAATAGCAGTAATAAGCCATGGTAACTGCCTTGATGTTTTTGAACTATAAACGAGCGACCCATTTCCAAGCACGGCTGTTGTTGATTAATAAAAGAGGGTTCAAAATTAAACATTTGCGATAAATAAAGGGCGCTCACGTCGCTATTTTTTTGTAATAAATCAGTTTCTCCAATTCGATAAGCTCCAATAATCTCTTCATTTTTATGATCAAAAATAAATAAATGCATGTAGCTTGCGTCAAACTTATCGGTATCACATGGCTCGCCGCTTCCTTCGTTTAATGTACGAAAGGTTATTTCTCTAAGGCGTGTTATTTCAGCAACACAATTAGGTATTTGATCTTGATAACCGTAATAAACGGAGTAACTTTTAAAGTCTAATAAGTGCTGCTCGCTTGGTAAGCTAGCAAGTTCACTCGTCATTTTTGTTTTATCAACATCCTGCATAATCGCTTTTAGTTGCATTGACTGGGCATCTTCTTGCCAAGGTGTTACAAAGCGTTCATCGTTTAAATAGCAAAGCAGGCGCGCAATATCGTTAATGTCGTCAGTTTTCTCAAACTTATTTAATAACTTGGGTGTAAGTAAATTACCAGCACCTAAATTAATGGACCTTTTTTGAATTTTAAGTAATTCACGTATTAGCATTAATAATCTAAATCGGTAGTAAATACGTCCCAAATTGTAAAACATAGGGCTATTTTGACCACTAATAAACACAGGTAATAAAGGGGCTTGTGTTTTTAAGGCTAGTTGAGCCGCTAAGCGATTCCATTGACCGTCGGTTACACGTTGTTTTTTTGATTGAAAAAACGAAACCCTGCCAGCAGGAAAAACCACAAGTAAACCATCGTTATTTACATGTTTAAAACACTGTTTAATTGCACTGGTATTAATAGCTGCTTTTGGTTTTAGCGGATTGGCAAATATAAAATAGTCTTTAATTTCTGTAAATATTTTTAAACCAACGTTAGCCATTACTTTAGTATCGCTACGATAATGGGTGAGTAACTTGGCAATTATTACGCCCTCAATCATGCCATAAGGGTGGTTACATACTACTATGCAAGGGCCTTGTTTAGGTATTTTGTTAATAACACCTTGTGCGCCAAGTACATTAATACCCAAAACATTTAAAAGCTTTTCACTAAACTCCTGCTTATCTAAACCCGATAAATTATTAGAGAGGTATATATCACGCAGTTTATTTATACCTAATAAGCTATCGAGCAGTGGAGCGGCTACTTTTAATATATGACCCAAAGGCGAGGCTGTGTTTATTGCAGCCACACTTAGGTTTGATACGGGGGGGTTTAGTTTTGTCATATATTAGTACTCTTAAGAATTTAAAGCAGTTGTTATTAAGTGCTGTGTATATTGAGACCGAGGCAAAACAATATTATGTTCAAGAAAGGTTAATAAAGTTCGCTTTTTTATAATGATTAGATAAATTTTATAGCTAAATCACCTGCTTTTTAGTGATAAGCAATTTAGTGTAGTTGAGATGAAAGCGTTTAATTATTAAAAAGTAAAATAATCAGAATTACAGTGCAGCTCTAATAGGGCTGTAAATAATGGTTTTAGTTATATATAACTACTTACAACTCAAAAACTAGACTTTTAGGCTTAATTAATGCTATTTAAGGTACATATTCCTTAATAGAAAAATCCCGCCTTTATGCTAATTACTTTGCCCGTGTCTGAGCTTACTCCTGGTATGTATGTTGATAGCGTTACTAAGCAACATGAAGGGATTAATAGCATAAAAATTAAGACCAGTGGCTTAGTACGCGATAGATCTATTATTAAGCGTTTAGTCTCTGAAGGGGTGCTTGAGCTGCTTATAGATTTTACTAAAGGTGATGCCCCAGTTCCTGCCAAATATAAGCCTCAAAGCAAACCTAAAACATCTAATAGCCAGCAAAAAGCCGAAAAAACACCTATAGCAATCTCAATTGAACAAGAATTTGCTAAAGCGAGTGTCAATTACGATCAGCATGGCCGAAAGCTACAGTCGTTATACGGTGACTTAACATCTGGCCTGAGTGTTAATATAAAAGTGCTTGATGAAATAGCCAGCGAAATAGTCAGCTCAGTTTTTCGTAACGCCAACGCCATGACTATTCTTACTCGTATAAAAGATAAACACAGCTATAACTGGCGGCATATGATCAACTGCGCCATTTTTACCGCTGTATTTGCTAAATATTTAGGGTACAAAATGGCTGTTGTGCAAGAGCTTGCCATGGGCGCGTTACTTCATGATTTAGGCCAAGCTAAATTACCGCAGGGTATATTTTCAAAGCCAACTAAGGTTACTAATAATGAGCTCTTAGCGATTAAAAAGCATGTAGCGCAAGGTTTGGGTTTAGTTAAAGGCGAGAAGGGTATAACACCCCTTATGCTTGATATGATAGTAAATCATCATGAGCGCTTAGATGGCTCTGGTTATCCGCGAGGCCTACAGGCAGAGAAGTTAAGTCGTCCAGCGCGTATAATGGCAATTGTAGATGTGTACGATGCAATGACTGCCGATAGAATGCATCAAGATGGTGATGAACCAATCAACGCATTACGCTACTTATTAGCCAATAAGCAATTGTTTGATGGTGAGTTAGTACAGCGTTTTATAAAGTGTTTAGGGGTTCATCCGGTAGGAACTATTGTAAAATTAACGAATGAACGTTTAGCCTTAGTGCTTGAAGGGAACGTATTAAATCCTATTAAACCTAAAGTTAAGCTATTTTATAATGCTAAGCACAATCATCATGTTACACCGAAAGACATCGATTTAAGTGAGCACACCCAAGAGCTTAAAATACTATCAAGTGTTAAGCCCTTAGATTATCAGATTAATTTGTCTCGCCTGCTAAAAGAGCATTTGTTGAACTAGCCTTACTGCATTGCCTTTTTTTAGTTTGTTTTGCAGAAATAAACGCACCCAAAAAGCAATTTCCCATCAGTGTTAACCATAACAAAGTGCCTAGCTCTACGTGCAATGCAAAACAGCACAGCGCTAAAGAGATCAACGCATTTAACATTGCCCCTAACCAATAATGGTTTACGGGGTTATCACATTGTCCTGCTTGAGTACATGCGCAGTAGTTTGCTTTGTAAAAGCAAAACACACTCGCCCCACAAAATATTAGCCCTGTAATAATAAATAAAATGATCACAGTTTTACTTCCATTGCGATTTTATAATAGTGTAAGTTGCTACTAATTTCAAGTCAATCTAAATGATAATTAATTACATTTAGAGTGTTTACTCTAATAACACACTTCTCATCCGATGAGTTTTAAATAGTTGTTAAAATGTCGTTAAAAAACATGTTTTTTACTGTCTTTTGACGTATTCATAGAGTTTTTTACAAAAAATTAAGGTAGTGTAATCACGTTTTAAATCCTAATAACAACACACATAGTACCCAGACAGTCAGTTTGGTTAAGGACTCAACAATGAAATTTTCTAAAACCCTTATTGCAGCTTCGCTTGCATTTGTTTCAGCTGATAGCTTTTCAGCTGCGTTTCAATTATCAGAGCAAAATGCATCGGGTTTAGGCCGTGCATACGCTGGTGAAGCTTCTATCGCAGACGACGCGTCTGTAGTTGCTCGTAACCCTGCACTAATGACTTTATTTAAAGACAAGCAACTAAGTGTTGCAGCTATTGGTGTAATTCCAGATGTAAGTATTGAAGGCGAAAGTACTAATAACGGTATTGACCCAAGTGCATTAGACGACGACAGCATTGCACCAAGTGCTGTAGTACCTGCTATTTACTATACTATGCCTTACAACGATAAAGTATCGATTGGTTTTGGTGCATTTTCTAACTTTGGTTTATCTACAGAGTTTAACGATGAATACGTTGCTGGCCAAATTGCTGGCGAAACAGAAATCTTTACTGTTAACCTTAATGCAAGCGTTGCTTATAAAGTAACTGAGCAATTCAGCTTTGGTATTGGTTTAAACGCTATTTATGCAGAGGCTAAAATCATACGTAAATTTGGTGGTCATACACCTGCAAATATTCAAGCTGGAATAGATCAATTAACTCAAGCTGGTATTCTTCCTGAGGATTATAGCATTTCTGCTTCAGCTGATGCTGTTAATCTTGAAGGTGATGACGTGGGCTATGGATTAAATATAGGCTTAATGTATCAACTTGATGAAAACAGTCGTTTTGGTTTTAACTACCGCAGCGAAACTGATATTACATTTGATGGTGAGTACTCTAATGAGTTACCAGAATTTATTGGTGGTCGCAAAGGGCAATCTGAATTACCAGGCTCTGTAGATATTACACTACCAGCTATTGCTGAGTTTTCTGGCTCGCATCAGTTAGACGAGAAAACAGGTCTTCACTATAGTGTATTATGGACAGGCTGGAGCAGCTTTGAATCACTAGAAGCACAAGTAACGTTACCAACAGGTGATAAGTTTGTTGCGTTTGAAAAGCAAGAGCAGTTTGATGACTCTTTCAGATACTCTGTAGGTGCTGATTACCAATACAACGAAGATTTACTACTTCGTGCCGGTGTTGCATTTGATGAGTCTCCAGTATCGCAAACACACCTTTCTATCTCTATTCCAGATACAGATCGCTTTTGGTTCTCGTTTGGCGGTAACTACACAATTGATCAAAACTCTAACGTTGATCTTGGTGTAAGTATCATCCGTGGTAAAACACAAACGTTCACAGAAGCTGATGACTCGGGCAGCCAGTGGGGCTTCGAATCTAAAGGCCACGCGGTATTACTTGGCGC
The DNA here is from genome assembly GCF_000238395.3 of Pseudoalteromonas arctica A 37-1-2. Lineage (GTDB taxonomy): Bacteria > Pseudomonadota > Gammaproteobacteria > Enterobacterales > Alteromonadaceae > Pseudoalteromonas > Pseudoalteromonas arctica. The sequence goes on along the minus strand of NZ_CP011025.1, from coordinate 3,177,867 downwards.
TCAGTACAACTACAAGTTTTAATGTAGAAGTGTCTTGTGGTTAATCACAGGGCACAAAAAAGCCGCTCACTTTAATTAAAGTGAGCGGCTTTTTTAATGCCTATTAAATAGTGTTAATAGGCATAATAACTAAAATTATAAGCTTTCTATTTTAGTTTTTTGCTCAAGTAGCTTAGTTTTAGCATCGCTAAATTCAGCCAGTTTTGCATTTTCTTTAGCAAGTACCGCTTCAGGTGCGTTGTTTACAAACTTTTCGTTAGCAAGTTTGTTTTGCACTTGTGCTAGGCCTTTTTCTGCTTTTTCGAGTTGCTTATTAATACGCGAAAGCTCGGCTTCCACATCAATTAAGCCCGCCATTGGGATCATGATCTCAAGGTTGCCAACATAAGACGTGGCACATGCAGGTGCCCCGTCTTTGTTTTCAAGCATTGTAAACTCTTCAATTTTTGCAAGTGATGCTAAAAATGATTTGTTTTCTTCAATGCGTCGCACGTCGTCGCTCGATGCATTAGCAAGTAATACGCTAAGTGGTTTACTTGGACTAATATCCATTTCACCACGAATATTACGAATAGCTAAAATGAATTGTTTAACCCACTCCAAGTCATCCATCGCTTTAGCATCAACGCTTGCTTCATTATATACAGGGAACGGCTGAACCATAATGCTGGTGTTTGCTGTTTCAAGGCCTGCAAGTGGTGCAACACGCTGCCAAATAGTTTCAGTGATGTATGGCATCATTGGGTGCATTAAACGCAGTAAGCTTTCAAGCACGGTAATAAGTGTATTACGTGTACCACGTTGCTGCGCTTCATTACCTTTAAATAATACCGGCTTAGTTAGCTCTAAGTACCAATCACAAAACTGGTTCCAAGTGAATTCGTAAAGCGTGTTAGCAGCTAAGTCAAAACGGTAGTTATCTAAATGCTCTGTGTAGGTTTTAACGGTTGCTTCATATTGACCTAAAATCCAGCGGTCAGCTAATGAAAGCTCCGTTTGAGCACCGTTTGCAAAACCACAGTCTTGCTCTTCTGTATTCATTAATACGTAACGGCTCGCGTTCCATAATTTGTTACAGAAGTTACGGTAACCTTCAAGGCGGTTCATATCCCAGTTAATATCACGACCGGTAGATGCCATTGCAGCAAGGGTAAAGCGAAGGGCGTCGGTGCCGTGTGCTTCAATACCGCCTGCAAATACTTTACGCGTATCTTTTTCGATTTTAGCGGCAAGTTTTGGCTGCATCATGTTACCAGTACGTTTTTGTACTAGGTCTTCAAGTTCAATGCCGTCAATCATGTCTAGTGGGTCAAGTACGTTACCTTTTGACTTAGACATTTTATCGCCATTGTCGTCACGTATTAAGCCAGTTACATATACGGTTTTAAACGGAACTTGTGGTTTGCCATTTTCGTCTTTTACAAAGTGCAGCGTCATCATAATCATGCGTGCAACCCAGAAGAAAATAATATCAAAACCAGTTACCAACACGTCAGACGGGTGGAAGGTTTTTAAATCATCGGTATTTTCTGGCCAACCTTGTGTAGAGAAAGTCCAAAGCGCTGATGAGAACCACGTATCAAGTACGTCTTCGTCTTGGCTTAGCGTTACGTTATCTGCAATGTTGTTTTCACGGCGTACTTCAGCTTCGTCGCGACCAACAAATACGTTACCTTCATTGTCGTACCAAGCTGGGATACGATGACCCCACCAAAGCTGGCGTGAAATACACCAATCTTGTACGTCGTTCATCCACGAGAAGTACATGTTTTCGTATTGCTTAGGTACAAATTGAATATCGCCGTTTTTAACAGCGTCTTTTGCCGGTTCAGCAAGTGGTGCAACACGTACATACCATTGATCGGTAAGTAGTGGCTCAATTACAACACCAGAGCGATCGCCGTAAGGAACCGTTAAACCATGGTCTTCAATTTTTTCAAGTAGGCCTAGTTCTTCAAATTCAGCCACAATCGCTTTACGCGCTGCAAAACGATCAAGCCCGCGCAAGCGCTCAGGAATTGGCGCATCAAACTCAAGCTCTTTACCGTCAAAGGTGTATGTTTCACCTTGGTTTAAAATAGCGGCGTCTTTATCGAAAATGTTTATCATCGGCATTTGATGACGCTTGCCCACTTCGTTATCGTTAAAGTCGTGCGCTGGGGTTATTTTTACACAGCCCGTGCCTTTATCTTTATCGGCATGTTCGTCAGCAACAATTTTAATACGACGATTAACGATAGGTAATAAAATCTCTTTACCGATTAAATCTATGTAGCGTTCGTCATCAGGGTTTACTGCAACACCCGAGTCGCCAAGCATGGTTTCTGGACGAGTTGTTGCTACTACTATGTAGTCTTTTCCGTCTTGCGTTGTAACGCCATCAGCTAGTGGGTAACGTAAGTTCCACATGTGGCCTTTTTTGTCTTTGTTTTCAACTTCAAGATCAGAAATAGCAGTGTGTAATTTAGGATCCCAGTTTACTAGGCGTTTACCACGGTAAATTAGGTTTTCTTTGTGAAGGCGTACAAACACTTCTTTAACAGCTTCAGATAAACCATCATCCATGGTAAAGCGTTCACGATCCCAATCAACCGATGCGCCAAGGCGACGAAGCTGCTTGGTAATAGTGCCGCCCGATTCTTTTTTCCATTCCCAGATTTTATTAATAAAATCTTCGCGGCCCAAATCGTGGCGTGTTTTGCCTTCTTCGGCATGCAGTTTGCGCTCAACTAACATTTGCGTTGCAATACCTGCGTGGTCAGTACCTACTTGCCATAATGTGTTGTTACCTTGCATACGTTTAAAACGCGTTAGGGTATCCATTATTGTATCTTGGAAGGCGTGGCCCATGTGTAAGCTACCAGTGACATTTGGCGGCGGGATCATAATTGAATATGGTACGCCTTTGCCAGATGGCTTAAAGTAGCCTTTTTGTTCCCAGTCTTGATATAGAGACTGTTCAATATCTTGCGGATTGTAGGTTTTATCCATTACACAGAACCTTAAATAAGTACTTAAATTAGTTGGTTAGTTTGCCTGATTGGCTAGCTATTAATATCTTGCGTGGTGAGATTGGCACCGAGTTGGCGTAGCTTTTTAAAACGCTCGCGGGCTGCTTGTTTAGCAGCTGGTTCTACGGGTACAAAATCAAAAACTTGGTTAAACCGACGAATGTAATCCGGTAATTGAGTAGCCAAGTTAATTAAAACTTTACGATTGCCAACAGGTGGCGTAATACCAATTTCTACAGGTGCGCCGCCTTTAGGGCCTTCACCTTGTAAATTATGTGGCACAAAACTATCTGGATCGAATGCCCAAATTATTTCATCAATGGCACAGGCTGCTTCGTTATCGTTAACACAAATAAACACACGCTGCCCATTTCGATACTGATCGGCCGCAATTTGAGCAGCCAAAGCAAAATGATCGTCAGCCTGGGCTTTAGACTCATCTTGTTGCTTTAGAACGAAAAATTTAGCGTTCATGTTCATTGTATCGGGGTTTCCCATGACATTGAATGCATACCAAATTGATATACATAAATTAAGAGGCAGATTTTGCCATATAACGGGGTTTGCTTCAATTAATACACAAATAAATAAGGCGCCAAACGGCGCCTTATAAGTAGTTAAACAGTGTGTTTAATCTTGAGCGGCTTCACTTACGCCAGCTCTATTTAATAAATACTGAGTAAGCATTGGAACAGGACGGCCCGTTGCGCCTTTTTTAGCGCCACTGCGCCACGCTGTACCGGCAACATCTAAATGGGCCCAATGATACTTTTTAGTAAATTTAGACAAGAAACATGCCGCAGTAATAGTACCCGCAGAGCGTCCACCTAAGTTTGTAAAGTCAGCAAATGGGCTCTCTAGCTGATCTTGATAGTCATCCCATAACGGTAACTGCCATGCACGGTCGCCACTTTGCTCAGACGCTTTTAATAAATCGTGTGCAAGTGGGTTATGGTTTGATAGTAAACCAGTCGCATGCGCGCCAAGGGCTACAATACAAGCGCCAGTAAGTGTTGCTACGTCAATAACCGTATCCGGGTTAAAGCGTTCAACGTACGTTAGTGCGTCGCACAACACTAAACGACCTTCAGCGTCGGTGTTTAACACTTCAACTGTTTGCCCTGACATTGTTGTTAAAATATCACCCGGGCGATACGCGTTTGAGCCAGGCATGTTTTCACAACCAGCTAAAACACCAATAACGTTAATTGGCAATTGCATTTGTGCAAGTGCACGCATTGCACCAATAACACCTGCAGCGCCGCCCATGTCGTATTTCATTTCGTCCATGCCTTCGCCTGGTTTTAATGAAATACCGCCTGAGTCAAACGTTAAGCCTTTACCAACAAGTACAATAGGGGCTTGGTCGTCAGCGGCGCCTTTGTAGTTAATAATCGACATAATTGATTCGTTATCACTACCTCGGCCAACAGCTAGATAAGAATTCATACCTAGTTCTGCCATTTGCTTTTCGCCAATAATATCAACAGTGATGTTGTCAAAATTAGTTGCCAACTCTTGTGCTTGCTCGCCTAAGTACACTGGGTTACAAATATTTGGTGGCATATTAGCCACGTCTTTACACAGCTTACTACCTGCAGCAATGGCTAAACCATGCTCAATGGCACTTTCGCCAATAGTTAGTTCGCGTCGTGTTGGTACGTTAAACACCATTTTACGAAGTGGACGACGAGGGTCTACTTTTTTACTTTTTAATTGGTTAAACGTATATAAGCAATCTTGCGTTGTTTCTACTGCTTGACGAACTTTCCAGTAAGTGTCGCGACCTTTAACGTGTTGCTCTGTTAAAAAGCAGACTGCTTCCATAGAGCCTGTTTCGTTTAAAGTATTAATAGTTTTAGAAATAATTTGTTTATATTGCTTATCATCAAGCTCGCGCTCTTTACCACAACCTACAAGCAATATGCGCTCGCTTAATACATTGGGTACATGATGCAATAATAAAACTTGGCCTGGCTTACCTTCTAAGTCGCCACGGCGAAGTAAATTAGAGATATAGCCATCACTAATTTTATCGAGTTGTTCACCAATGGGGGATAACCTACGTGGCTCGTAAACGCCAACCACAATACATGCGCTGCGCTGTTTTTCTGGGCTACCACTTTTTACGTTAAATTCCATTGTCACTCCTGATTTTGAGTCATTTAAGTTAGTAAGTTGGGGCTAAAAAAGTATTTTCTAGTCTTATCTACGTAACTTATGTAAGGATAATTCTTATTTTAGCTGATTTTGCTAGACTCTTACTGTGTAATTGAACTTTATATGCTTAAGGGCTACTAATGCAACATTATATCGTGCACTTAGGTAGGATAATTAAATTTGATGGCTTATAATAATAGCCTATTTGCCGGTATTAATTGGGTAAAATAGCTATTTAACTATTCAATTCTCACTATCGTAGTGAAATTCCATGTTTAACAGGGGCGAGCATTGCTAATTTTCCGTTATTTGACCGCTGAGGTTTTAAAATCGCAGGTCGCCGTATTTTTAACTTTAATGACAATATTTTTGTCACAAAAGTTAGTTGGTATTTTAGGTGATGCCTCTGAGGGCAGCATTCCTGCTAAATTAGTGCTATCGATGATTGCACTAAAGCTTCCACAACTGGCCTCGCTAATACTTCCGCTGAGTATATTTTTAGGCATTATTTTGGCTTACAGCCGTATTTACGCCGATAGCGAAATGACCGTCCTTAAAGCCTGTGGCGTAAGTGAATGGTATGTTGTGCGCGTAACGCTTATATCAAGCGTTGGGCTTGCCATATTAGCCGCTGCATTGACTATGTATATAGCGCCGTGGGCAAGCGAGCAAGAGTATCAATTAAAAGAACAAGCCAAAGCCGATGCGGGGTTATCTGCACTCAGAGCTGGGCGGTTCCAAGAAACCGGTAACGAAAAAGCCGTGGTGTTTATTCATAATATTGAAAAAGGCGGCAAAGAGCTTAATAAGGTATTTGTTGCACAGTTACCTGATAGCGAAAAAGGCAATCTAGCGCGCTTAGTATATGCACAGCAAGGTGTTGTGGTTGAAGCCGTAAATGGTGAGCAACAGCTAGTACTAACAGACGGTAAACGTTACGAAACAGACGGCACAACGCCTGCACTTAATTTAACAGAATTTGATGGTTACAGCGTACAAATACGAGAACAAGAAATAGAGCATCAACGCCGTAAATTAGAGGCTGTGCCAACTAACCAATTATTGGCTATAAACACTCCTGAATCTATTGCTCAATGGCAATGGCGACTCGCTATTCCGTTATCAATCCCGCTACTTACCTTACTGGCAGTGCCACTAAGTGTGGTTAATCCTCGCCAAGGTAAATTTGCAAAACTAGTGCCTGCTATTAGCTTGTACTTAGGCTACTTTATTTTACTAAATGCCGCTAAATTTGCAGTTGAAGATGGCAAAATCCCGCCTTCAATCGGCTTGTGGTGGATTCATCTAAGTGCCTTGTTTATAGGTGGGTTATTAATTATAAAAGGGCGACCACTGGGCGCTTGGCTTAAAGCCGTAGTAACTAAGCGGGAGTTAGGCTCATGATGAAAACGCTTGATTGGTATTTAGGCCGCAGTATTTTACAAACTACCGGCTTTGCATTGTTGGTACTTGTTGGTATTAGCACCTTAATTAAATTTATCGACCAGTTAAAGTCGGTAGGGCGCGGCAGTTACGACTTAATGACTGCAATGCTTTACACGCTTTACACAATACCTGGCGATTTAGTGGTGTTTTTTCCGATGGCTGCGCTAATTGGTGGCTTAACGGGTTTGGGGGCACTTGCCTCAAACAGTGAGCTGGTAGTGATGCAAGCCGCTGGTATGTCGCGCTTACAAATAATTGGTTCAGTGATGAAAACGGCCATATTTATGGCTGTATGCATGATGGCACTTGGCGAATGGGGTGCACCTGAAGCGCAATTACACGCTAAAGAAATGCGAAACCAAGCAATACATGGCGGCGATGTGTTTAATACACAAAAAGGTGTATGGGCTAAAGACGGCAATAATTTTATTAATATTGAAGATGTTGATGAAAACGGCAGGCTCAACGGGGTACACATGTACCACTTTGATAAATCGTTAGAGCTTACCCAAATTACTAAAGCAAGAGATGCACTAAGCCGAAAAGAAGGCTGGCTACTTCGTGACGTAAATAAGGTTATTATTACTAGCGAAAAAACCACAACAGAGCAATTACCAGAAGAGTTTTACCCTTCGCAACTCACAGCTGAAAAGTTAGGGGTTGTTTCGGTAAAACCGGAGTCACTTTCATTTACTGGGCTTTGGTCGTATTTAAGTTACTTAGAGCAAAACGAACAAGACACAAGTACCTACGAGCTTGCTCTATGGCGTAAGTTGATGCAGCCAGTATCTGTTGCGGTAATGCTGCTGGTGGCGCTCTCGTTTATATTTGGCCCGCTGCGTACCGTTACTATGGGCGCACGTATTATTATGGGTGTTGTAACGGGGATCGTGTTTCACTTAACTAATGAAATATTTGGCCCTGTCGTTATGGTTTACCAAATACCTGCCATTATAGGGGCGGTATTGCCCAGTATTATATTTATAGGCTTTGCGACATATTTGATGAATAAACGGGTATAGATTTACCTATTCAAAGTATTAAAAAGGGTGACCACTGGTCACCCTTTTTGCTTTTTAATTACTGCTTAATTACCGCTTAACTCACGATTCGAAAAGTTGGTATTAATCAAGCTCACTATAAATACGTCTGTTTTCTTCTTTAGTAAGTGCAATAACTTCTGTTTTAGAGATGTAATCTTGCAGTGCTTTTTTGTTTTTAAAATCTACTAACACCACCAAATTACCTAAACCGAGTAAAGCGCTAACGCTGCGGATAATTGATTGCGGCCAGCTAATTAAATTACCCTCAAGAGTTTGTACTTTTAAACGCCATGCACGCATGCCAATGGTTTGCCCGCTTTTAGTCCAAAAGTAGCCAAAAAATACTAAGGTAACAATAATTAAAAGAGCGGTACGAATACCCGAAAGAAGATTTGAATTTTGAATAAAGGCAGATACATCCTCTGCGCCATTTAAACTAATTACATCGAGAGAAATAAGCCCTTGTACTGCAAATAAATACAGCACTACAGTTAACATCGCAAACGCAATAATGGCTAACGTATCGTAAACTAACGACGCAAAACGGCGCCAAAAACCAGCACGTGGAAACTCACCCGACATAAATACACTCTCACTATTAATATGCGAGCTAGTTTAGCAAAAAAGCTTACAAATACTAAGACATGTTAATGCTTAGAGAGGGAATTGATTTTATTGCTTTAAGTTACTACCTACAGGGGAAATGAAAAAGACCCTGCTATTGGTAGCAAGGTCTTTTAATTTATAGCGGATTTAACCTAGCTTTATAGCAAGGTATTTTATGTCGTCACCACTTATTTGCGGTAAAAAATAAATATCGCCGTATTTAAAATACTGCTGCGAGTTAATTATTACGGCCTGTGCTGCCTGAGGCAATGAATCGTAAGTTTGGCCCAAGCTATAATCATTCACATTACCCACTTTTATTGCCTGATTAAGACGGGTTGGTGGCTCATCAACCACTGTATAACCGTCATTATTTGCGACGTAATACACGTTTTGATATGTGTAGTAGGTGGTATTGTGATGCTTAAAATGCCTGTAATTTCTTGGTAGCGTATTTATACGCAGGCCTCTAGGTGGCGTAACTACATGGTAGCCTCTTTTAGCTTTACGGTAGTAAAGGCCGTCGTTAAACGTAAACGAAATACCATTAAATCTAATCGATGCGCTATTGCGTGGTAAATGGTTTATAAATCGATTTTGTCTGTAAGCGACTGAATTATTATGGTTTGTTAAGTAGTTATATTTGCGCTGGTTGTAGCGGTATTGTTCACGCTTTTCCTGCTTGTACTTAGCAAGTTTACGTTTTTCTTGTTTACGGTCTTCTCGTTTTTCTTTTTTATGCTCAATACGCTGCTTTTTTTCATGGCGGCGTTCATCGCGTTTATATTCAACACGTTTGTAGTGGTCACGTTTAAAGCTTTTATCATTCTCTCGCTCGTTTTGTGCTCCAAGCGCAGAGCCTGATACTGCGCCAATGGCGAGCAGTGCAGGTAGTAAAAAAGTAAGTTTCATAGTATTGCCTCGTTTATGTTTTTACATAACTGGGTTCAATACTAGCGGTTCAAACTGAATGTTAACTGACATACAACAGCAAACGGAGCTATGCTTACAGCTTTTTACATTTTACTGACGGTTCTTGACATAATCTCTAGTTTTTGACGATTTTTAAGGGTAATTCTGTTCTTTTTAAGGGGGGGTATTACGAGAGATATTTTAATAATACTGCTATTAAATTATATATTTGGACTTTTTTGTTGTGTTTAGAAAACGTTATTTTCGTGCATTTTAGATGGGAAAATACCAATAATAGAGCTTAAATGGTGTAAAAAGCTAAGTTTGCGGCGCGTTGTTTATTGCCGCAAACATGACTTTATATTTTAAAGTACGCATTTATCTTTTAATAAATTTAAGGCTAGGGTGATACGTTATGACATTAACTTTAACAAATGCTGTGTTATTAACGTTTCTTTTAACAACTTTAACGGGAACGTACTTGATTACCTTAGTTTGGTTAATTTTTTTCAGTTCTCGTTTTAGCTGAACCTTTTTATATTCTTGCTTTGTATATCTATCATGTGGTGCTGCAAATGCAGAACTAGATAAAGTGCCAATAACTAATAGTGCAGGTAGTATAAATGTAAGTTTCATAATATTGCCTCGTTTGTGGTTAACATGGCTAGTATTGACGTTTGAAACTGAATGCCAACTGCATGCAGGGCAACTGTAGGGAGGCTTTACACCCCTTTACTTATCTTTACTATTCTTGACGCTAATACCAATCCGCAGTAATACTTAATCAATTTGAGAGATTCAATCTAACGCTCACTCTATTAAAAAATGACTGATATATGGCTGCATAAATGCAGAAGGTAGGGCAATGAAAGAGCAATTGTCGAGAACAACTAATAACAAATTCAGCAGTGTTATCAACACCGTTTTCTTACCTCAGAACAGGTAGCTTAATTAAGCTACCTGTTATAAAACCGTATCGGTTCTATACCAATACCAATCCTTATCCCATATATCGTTTAGAGTTTAGGTTGGCTACTTTTGATAAAAAGGATAATCGCTATAACCGACTTCAGTACCGCCATACATAGTGGCTGCATCGGCCTCGTTAAACGTCCAATTATTCGCTATACGCTCTGGTAAATCAGGGTTAGCTATAAATGGGCGACCAAACGCAAATAAGTCACCGTAACCTTCACCTAAAATACGTACCGCTTTTTCTACTGTGTATTTACCAGCATAAATGATGCGACCTGAAAATTCAGCTCGTACTGCTTTATAAAATTCTTGTGGTAAATCAGGAGCATTTTCCCAATCAGCTTCCGCTATTGATAAGTAAGCAATACCTGCTTGCTCAAGCACTTTAACGGCTTGTACATAAGTATGATGAGGGTTTGATTCAACAAGTCCTAGATACACTCGTGTTTCATCTGTACTTTCAAATAAAGGAGCAAAGCGAACACCTAAACGATCAGAGCCTACAACGTCACTTACCGCTTCAACTATCTCTTTTAAAAAGCGCAGGCGATTACTAAGCGTTCCACCGTATTGATCGTCACGGTTATTAGTATGTTCAGAAATAAACTGATTAACTAAATACCCGTTAGCACAATGAAGCTCTACGCCATCAAAGCCTGCTTCTAGAGCATTACGTGCAGCTTGCGCATACATGTTTACCAGTTCGCCAACTTCAGTTGTTGTTAGTGCACGAGGCTCACTTGGGTCAGCCAATGCGCCTTCACCAGGTGCGGTTTCAATAAATACTTTTACATTGTCAGCCATAATATCTGAAGGACCAACCGGTTTACCTGAATTTGGTTGTAGCGTGGTGTGCGATACGCGCCCTACATGCCAAAGCTGAGCAAAAATAACGCCGCCTTTAGCGTGTACGGCTTTTGTTACTTTTTTCCAGCCTTCAATTTGTGCTTGCGAGTGAATACCTGGGGTCCAAGCGTAGCCTTGACCACGAGGCTCTATTTGCGTGCCTTCGGTAACCATAAAACCAGCCGATGCTCGCTGCGCATAATACTCAGCCATTAATTCATTAGGAATATTACCAGGCTGAGTGCTGCGAGAGCGAGTAAGAGGTGGCATCACAATACGGTTTTTAAGTGTAAAAGGGCCAAGCTCAATTGATGAGAATAAAGGGGCGGTATTAACTAATTCTGATTTCATTTTAAATTCTCTTATAAAGCAAACAAAGGCTTAAATAGTGGTTAAGCAACATTGGCAGCATAGAGATTTAAAGATACAATTTGAAACAACACTTTTTTGTGCAGCATACAATTATGAATGGTATTAGTCGGCTCGATATAAAACAGTTGAGAGTACTCAGTAGCTTATTAGAATTGCGAAATCTTTCGCAAGTAGCCAAAAAAATGGGGTTAACGCAACAAGCTATTAGTGAGCAACTACGAAAACTACGAGACTTATTTGACGATCGCTTGTTTATTCGCCAAGGCAATAACATGGTTGCTACTCCTAAAGCGCAAGGACTCAAGGCACCTGTTAATCATATTTTAAAGCAATTAGAATCGTTACTAGAGCCCGAGCTTTTTAGTCCGCAAACTTATAAAGGTGTGTTTACCATAAGCGCAACCGACTACGCCACGCAGGCTTTACTACCGCAATTATTTAATATTCCCCGCCGCGAAGCGCCAGGTTTAAAGCTGATAGTGCGCGACTTTGCATCCGACAACGTTAATCAACTTATAACGGCCGGTGAGCTTGATTTGCTGATAAGCTTTCCAGAATTTATACCCGATAATCTTTCTTATATCACTTTGTTTGAAGAACAGCATTTGTGTATTACCGGTATAGGTAACACTACTTACACTGAGCCTTTGAGTTTGGCGCAATTTGCAAAGCATTCACAGCTAGTGGTGTCGCCATCGCGCGCTAATTTGCGCGGATCGCACGATCAGTGGTTTGAAAGCCAGGGGCTAAAACGTAATATCGTAATGTCGGTACCGAGTTTTTCAGCAGTGCCCGACATTTTACATACAACCGATATGTTAGCGTTTTACCCATCAAGATTATTACCAAATAGCAAAGTTAAACAGCTAAAAATAGAAGCTCTGCCTCCTACATTTAAAGTAATAGCCGCATGGCATCCGCGTACCAATAACAGCCCAATTCATAAATGGTTGATAGAGCAATTACAAAATTTATAACGATGTAAAACATCTAAAGTGATTACTTTTTACTGTTAAATTAATAACCCAACATTTAGATTAAATCATTTAACCCCTCCTTAACCCTCGCCCTAATAAACTGCTCGTAATGGTATGAATTAGGCATAGTTAAATGGTTTATTTTAAAAAGCACTCAACCGGTTTTTTATTTGCACTTAGTTGCACGCTTGCTGCGTGTAGTAGTCAGCCAAGCTATCAAGGTAATGGCATATTGCACAGCGAGATCTCTATAAGTAAATAGCAGCGTACAAACGGATACGCCACACACTGCTAATAACACAAATAAGCCCGCCAATATTGGCTACGGTTTAGGGGGGGAGTTAAGCGAAAAAATAATAAAACAACACGGTTGGGTATACGAAGTAAACGACATGCTAGGGCGTTATGAAGTGGTGGTCGATTTTAGTTAATATGCTTTTTTTTAATACTTAACCTGATGTAATGGTCTCCTCCCTATACGGCATCTATGTGCCATGATTAAAGTGGTTACAATAATCAAAGGGAGAAGACCAAAATGAAGATTACAACAATTGGTTTAGACATAGCAAAAAGATTTTTCCATGTGGTGTGCTGCAATGAACAAGGGCGCTTAGTTAAAAAGAAAATGTTAAAGCGTGCGCAAGTGTTATCTTTTTTCCAACAACACACTACGTGTTTAGTTGCTTTAGAGGCCTGTGCAACTTCTCATTTTTGGGCTCGAGAAATCAGAAAATGTGGTCATGAGATAAAGCTTATTCCACCTCAGCATGTAAAAGCCTTCTTAGTTGGCAATAAAAATGATTATAACGATGCTTTAGCAATTAGCGTTGCTTCAAAACAACATCATATTAAGAGTGTCTGTATAAAATCAGTTGAGCAACAAGATAACCAAGCACAGCACAAAGCGAGAGAGTTAGCGGTCAGACAAAGAACGGCACTATGCAATCAAATCCGAGGCTTAACTGCTGAATACGGAATTATTTTAAATCAGGGTGTAAACACAATACGCAAAAGTATCCCCCTAATTTTAGAAGATGAAAATACCGGATTATCAGGCGCATTTAAAGCGGTACTAAAGCAGTTAGAAACACAATTGAGTAACTTAGACAGCTGCATTGAAACTTACAGTACATTAATAGTTGAAACAGCAAAAAATAATGATATTTGCCAACGGATCCAAACAATACCTGGATTTGGTCCTATGGTATCAAGCGCCTATTTCAATGAAGTTGGAAATGGCAGTAACTATAAAAGAGGCCGCGATGTTTCAGCGTCTTTAGGTATCGTTCCGCGTCAACACAGTAGTGGCGGAAAAGATACTTTACTTGGGATAAGTAAGCGAGGAAATAGCTACTTAAGGTGCCTGTTGATCCAAGGAGCAAAAGCTGTTGTCTCAAGAGCAAAAACGAAGAATGATAAATTAAGTCAATGGATAAACCGACTGGTTCAAACTCGAGGGCATAATCGAGCATGTGTAGCTTATGCCAACAAGATGGCGAGAATGGCTTGGGCTATTAGCGCTTCAGGTGAGAGTTACTCACCCGTATAAATACTCTTCAAAGAATTGCGTAAGTGGCTAAAACGATGACATAACAGGTCAAACCTGCATATTGAAAACCTATAGAGTTCAGTGGTAGTAAATACCGATAACCTGATCAGGACAATATGCGCGGATTACATCAAGGTCAGAAGTAATAATCTTCACTAAAAGACCGTATATATGACAGCAAACCTGTCCCTGCTATCGTTGAATGACACCTTGCAATACTGGAGGAGACCATATATGAACTCTGGTTACTTAGATTTGAAATATAAAAACCGCGCTAGGACATTGTAAAGGTGGTTTATATGGCGTTTGACGTCTATTTAACTAATTAATAGGTACATTGGTACTGCGTTAAATACGCCAATACCAATGCTTATAATATTGAGTTTAGAGCTCAGAGCTTAGTCCGCTGAGTTCAAACTTATAAATCGCTGCGCCAACCCATACCAGACTCTTCCATTAAACGCTCGTACACGCCTTCTATGTTAAGCGGTAACCATGCATCAAACTGTTTAAAGTCACTAAATTGGTCTAATTTTACATTTTGTTTAATTTCGTCAAGTGTATTACCGGCTAAAACGCCTGCGGTTACTTGGCTATACAAAAGCTCTAAATAACTTAAGTAACGCGCTACATCTGCTTTACTGCCGATATCGGCATGACCACCTACAAAAGTATCAAAGTCATATTTGAGTACCGCTTGGGTTGAGTTAATCATGCCTTGAATATCGTAACTCCACAGTTTTTGCCACGGCATTCTGCCAATAACAATCCAATCAACTACAAATAACGTTTTTTGCTTTTCGAATAATATACTAACCGAACCACGACCATCGTTTGGACCGTGGTAGTTAAGCTTTACTGTGGAATCACCAAGGGTAAGTAGTAGCTCATCATCAAAAGTAAGGCTGGGCGTTACTGTTTTCATTTGTGTGTTTTTAATATCTTGCGCAGCGAGTTTATTCGCTATAAAAGTGGTGTGCGGGCTTTTAAATACCTCGGCGCCGTAAATATGATCGCTATGATTATGGCTATAAATTACATATTTTACAGGCACGTTAAAGCGAGTTTTAATTTGCTCGTTTAACCATGTGGCGGCTTTTTTATTAAGTGGGTCGGTAACAATTGCGCCCTCAGGAGTGATTAAAAATACTGAGCGGTGTCTGTCGTCTATAAAGCGGTGTAAGCCGTCCCCTAAGTCTTCTATTTCATAGGCTTGTGTGGCAAAGCCTATAAATAATAGGGCTGTAGTTAATAGTTTTTGTAGCAAGCGGGGCATACACCATTCCTTTTAAAATTGATTAAATTAATAACGCTATTAAAAGAAGAAAGCATAAAGCTGTAAAAAATTTCAGTTGCTAGTTAAATTAAAACTTAAAACTTAAAACTTAAGCCTAAACCTAAACCTAAGTAAAAGGATCAAATATAAGGATGAAATAAAAAGCCATTATAAAAATGGCTTTAGATAGGTTGGTTGGGTTTATCTTTGTGTTAGTTGTTGGTTTATTTCTTCAAAGATACTGGCATCATCTATGGTTGAAGGTATTTGTAGCTCTTCGCCATCAACTAGTTGACGTAAATTTTTACGCAGTATTTTACCCGAGCGTGTTTTGGGCAACCTATCTACGCTAACTATATTTTTAAGGCACGCAATAGCGCCAATCTGATTACGAACACTTAAAACAAGCGCTTGTTCTACGTCGGTACTTGAGCCCATAAAATCATTTTTAAGCACGATCATTCCCATAGGGAGTTGCCCTTTTAGGGGATCGTTCACGCCAAAAACAGCGCATTCAGCAACAGCAGGGTGCGCGGCTACTATCTCTTCCATTTCGCCGGTAGAAAGCCTATGCCCTGCTACATTTATAACGTCGTCGGTTCTGCCCATAATAAATAGGTAGCCGTCTTCATCAATATAACCACCATCGCCAGATAAATAATAACCTTCGTATTCATTTAGGTAGCTTGCTTTAAAACGCGAGGTATCTTGCCAAATTGTTGGTAGGCAACCTGGTGGAAGTGGCAGTTTAATTACCACGGCGCCTTGCTCGTTAGCTGCGCATTCATTGCCATCCATATCTAATATTCGCACGTCAAAACCTGGAGTAGGGACGGTAGAACTACCAGGTTTTGTTGCTAAGTACTCAAGCCCTACAGGGTTACAAGCAATAGCCCAGCCGGTTTCGGTTTGCCACCAATGATCGAGCACTGGCAGTTTGGTTTTTTCTTTAAGCCACTCGTAAGTGGGAGGATCTAACCGCTCGCCTGCTAAAAACAAACGTTTTAAGCTAGAGGTATCGTATTGATTAAAACCATCGGCATTTGGGTCTTCTTTTTTAATCGCTCTAAATGCAGTGGGGGCACTAAATAATGCATTTACTTTATATTCTTCAACCACGCGCCAAAATGCACTGGCATCGGGCGTTTTAACCGGTTTACCTTCATATAATACGGTCGCGCAGCGATACATTAGCGGTGCGTAAACTATATAAGAGTGCCCAACTACCCAGCCAATGTCAGACGCTGCCCAAAATACGTCGCCGGGCTTCATACCATAAACGGTTGCCATGCTGTATTGCATTGCCACCGCGTGACCGCCATTTTCGCGTACTACGCCTTTGGGTGTGCCTGTCGTGCCTGAGGTATATAAAATATAAAGCGGATCGTCACCATTTACAGGCACCGGATCTGCGCTTGCAGCCGTTTGCATTGCCTGAGTCCAATCTATGTCTCGTTTAGGCTCAAGAGTGGCCCTGACTTGTGGACGCTGATAAATAACGCAGTGCTCTACTTTGTGCGCAGCAAGCTCTATTGCGTTATCAATAAGTGGTTTGTATTCAATAACGCTGTTTACTTCAACACCGCATGAGGCGCTCAGTATAAGTTTAGGCTTGGCATCATCAATGCGTACAGCCAATTCGTGTGCAGCAAAACCACCAAATACCACCGAATGAATAGCACCAAGACGAGCGCACGCCAACATACCAATAACCGCCTGTGGGATCATTGGCATATAAATAACAACGCGGTCGCCTTTTGTAACACCTAACGATTGTATGACGCCTGCAAATTTAGCAACTTCTTGTTGTAGTTGTGAGTAGCTATAAGTTTGCTTTGTATTAGTGACTGGGGAGTCGTAAATCAGTGCAGTTTGCTCGCCAAATCCGGCAATAACGTGTTGGTCTAGCGCTAAAAAACTGGTGTTTAATTGCCCGTCGCTAAACCAATGATAAAGCCCGTCGTCGTCTTGTGTGTATGCTTTTGTGGGGGTTTTATACCACGGAATATTTTTACTTTGTTCGAGCCAAAATTGGGCTGGGTTTTGCTTAAAGGCATTATATTGCTGTTTATATTTGCCTGACATGTAAGGCTCCTAAAGCTAAATTTGTGTGTGAGAGACCTTACAAAATGTAGGCTTTTTTTAGCAAGCAAGCTATTCGACCTTGGTCGGCTAAAAGTTAATCAATATACTGGTTTTAAAAATACAAAATTGACAATACAAAGCGTGTGGTTCAGCATGGCAGGCAGTAAAAATAAGAGAAAATACGATATGAGTAACGTAGTAAGAGTTGGTGTGGCGGTTATCATAAAGCATCAAAACACAATTTTACTAGGTGAGCGCATTGGCGCGCATGGTGCTAATACATGGGCAACACCTGGTGGACATTTAGAGTTTGGTGAAAGTGTTGAGCAATGTGCAATACGAGAAGTGTTTGAAGAAACAGGTTTAAAGGTAAGTAAAATTACTAAGCTTGATTTTACCAATGATATTTTTACAGCAGAGAACAAGCACTATATTACGTTGTATGTAAAAGCTGACTTTGAAGGCGGAGAGCCTGAGCTTAAAGAGCCTAATAAATGTTTAAAGTGGCGCTGGTGCGATATTAATAATCTACCAACGCCATTGTTTACATCACTAAAAAATTACTTATCTGAGGCTGTACTAGCCTAGTTATTTTGTTGGCGGTGTCGCTGGGCTTAACTCTAGTTTACTAAAGCTTACTTGAGCGTAATCGCCATTTTGTTTATCTGTAGTCCAATCGCCAGTACCTAAACATGCGGCATACCAACGACCTGGAGCGTCTTTGGTACTACATTGATTGTATGCACCGGCTTTGAAGTAATTAGAATCACCAGCATAACCAAGGGGATGATCTTTTTTGTCTACTTTGCCATAAGCATCAACGTTATTAGCAAGATTTATCGAGTAATTTACGTCTGGCTTACCTTCTGCAGTGAACGTTAAATACATTGTATTTTTATATACATTTATTGTGTAGCTAAAATCTTCACCTAACGCAATACCTTCAGAACCAGGTTCATTAGGATTTTCCCATGTGTTACCCCATACAGGGTAAGCAATGTCTGTACGGTCAGGATCTGCTTTTGGTAAGTTTCGCTCGTAGTTCCAAAATACAGAGCCTGTTTTATGGTTTGGCCATTTCTTATAGTATATTTTAAGTGGTTCATTACCCCAGCCAAATCCAGAATTTTCTGCGACAAGAGCTTTGTTCTTTTCTGCATGTATTTGCCCAACTACAACAGAAAATGCAGCATCTCTATCTGAGTTTTTAGCTCTTAATGCAACATGGTCTACTTTTAATGTAGCCTGCATTTTTCCGCCTTCAGCACCAAACTTTTCAGCTAAAGGATGAGCAGCCAACGCAAAGTTATTACCCGGGTTATTTGTTTTAATTTTAGTATTTGATCCCCGGATCATTTGTCTCAGTTCGCTACGGGTATTGGTAGAGTTAGCGCTTGTAAGTGCTTTATTAGGAGAGGTAAATACCATGTAGCCTTTTTCATCAAGGTAGAAAAAATCAGGGTGTGCGTAAGTCTGAATTTCTTCTACATCTATTTCATCAATTTTACCGTCGTTGTTTAAATCTACTGGTACATTTATTTTCCAGTGTGATAAATCAAACTTTGTTGCAGGTACCGGCGCATCGCTTTGCTGATTAGTGCTTTGGGTACTTGAACAAGCGGTAAAAAGTAAAGGGGTGATAACGGCTAAAGCCGTAAGTTTAAATGTGGATGTATTTTTTATCATTATTGTCTCTGTGTGATGAAGTAAAAATTGTGCGGTACAGGCATCGCTTAATCTCAATCTAGCATACCAATTTAACAATTAAAACTTACCAATTAGTGAAATTAAATATTTTTTAAATGATTTTTTGTTATACCAATTTGGTTTGGGTGTTTTTTAACGGCTTTTATGGAAGTGTTTGCGGTATGTACTTTTTATGTGCTTAGCTATTTACTTAGTGATGTTTAACGTAGATTTTGACGCTAAGGTGTAGTCTATTTTGGAGGGGAGGAGATTTTTAATTTTGTAGTTTGCTTTGCCGCGTTTAGCAAATAACTAAATAACCACTGCCAATAACTAATGTCGGGCTTTAACTATGGTTAGTGCTGCAAGTTAGTCGTGTTTGGTAATAAAAGTTTCCACTTGTTTAAAATGGCATGATATTCACCATTTTCTTTAATGTTACTTAATGCGTCAGAGAGTGCTTTAGCTGTTTTAGGATTAAGTTGATTACTTGCTGCAAAATTAAGTGAGGAGGGAAGATCGCTTAAATGAATTCGTTTTGTTATTAGGCTAGGATCGAGTCCTAGGCTTTTTAGCTCGTTATTAAGTGTAAGTGTATTAGTTACTACAAAGTCGATCCGGTTTTTATAAAGCATTTGCCAAAGTTGATTATAGTAACTGACCAGTATTAAATTGTTATTTTCGGTAAAGCCTTTTTGTTTTAAGTAGGCTTCGCTCAGGTAGCCACGAATGGTTGCTACTTTATACTCTTTAGCAAAATTTAAGTGAACAACTTCATCTACATGGCTTTTTAAGCTAATTAAATAAGCATCTGCAAAATACACTTCGCCTAACCATGTATATTTATTAATCCGCTCTGGGGTTTTTAACAAAGACAACATTATGGCGTTGGTATTTGTTTTATGCTCTTTAAAAACGCGGGCCATAGGCATTATTTCAAAATTAGCGGTTAAGTTTGTTTGCTTCACAACTGCTTTGGCAATGTCGACTAAAGCGCCGCTTACTTCACCTTGCTGATTTTTAAAGTGATAAGGAGGAAGGTCTTCAGCTATAAAAGTAACCGAATCGGCGTTACACAGGGGGCTATATAAAATAAATACAAAAGCACTTAATAAAACACGCAAAAACATAAAAAATCTTTTAAAGCAATAATACACCTAGTGTAGAGAGTATTAACTAAAACATATATATATTATGTTTATATAACGTAAATAATTTGCATTTACTTGGCTGTGCTTGCTGTTTTGTATTTTATAAATTGTAATGGCGAGCATTTATGCCAGCGTAAAAAAGCTCGATTAAAAGAGCTTTGATCTTTAAATCCTAAAATATTAGATAAATCAGCAAGTGGCATGCTGGCTATTAATGTATCTGCACGTTTTTTTCGTTCTTTTTCAAGTAGCTGAGCAAAGGTTAAGTTTTGTTGTTTTAAGCGTCGTTGTAGCGTTCGGGGTGTTAAATTAAGCGCATCAGCTATGCCTATTAGGTTGCAGTTTTGCAAGGTAGTTTTAGCTGTAAGTAACTGATTAACTTTATCGTCAATACACTGCTGGCTTTTAAAGTTAGAGAGTTGCTGCTCTGACAATTGCTTAAAAGTAGAATTAATAATGGCGTTATCGGTTTTAAAGGGCAGCGTCAAATAATCGCTCGGAAAGCTAATTTGATTATATTCAGCACTGCTTTTTACAGGGCATTTAAACCATGATTCAAGGGCGCGCCTTTGCGATGGCAACCAATTATAAGTGAAACTAATACTACTTGGCGAAAGCGTTAAATTTATTAACTGGCGAATTACACTTACCCACGCGGTCATGTTTCGTAAAACAACATGCTCATTACAACTTTGGTGAGCAATCCAACGAATAGTTGCTGTATCAGTATTTAGTTCAAACTTGGCTTTACCAATATCAGCCACCAAGCTGTCGTAGCTTAACAATGCTTTAATGGCACTGCTTAAGTTATCGCTTGATTCAATTAAGTAACCTAAAACGCCGTAGTCAGCAGTGCGAATTTGCTGACCTAGGGTAAAACCAAAAAGAGGATCGTTAAGTGTTTTCTTGCCATAAACTAATAAAGCATTGTAACTATTTAAACTAATACGCGGCGCTAATTGATGGGTACGCTGATTACTAAATTCGTCAAAGCTAATAGCGTGCAAAGCCGTTTTAGTACTAATGCCTTGCGCTTGTAAGTAATCAAGAATACTTGAAAAGTAATGATCAGCTAATGTGTGCATTTGTCATCTAAAGCTAAAAAATAGTCATGTATTAGCAAGTTTGCCACGTTAAATTTTTATATGCTAGTTGAATGCCTAATAACCTCTTGCTGTAAAAATGATACTTATAACAATTAAACAAACGCTTAATGCACAGCCAAAGCAAATAATAAGCACACTATTGGATCATCAACAGTTGCATCGATTTTTTAATGCCAAATTTACGCTGCTACAAGCACAAAACGAAGGGCAAATAGAAGGCGGAAAAGGATCTGTTAGGCAAGTGAAAATAGGTAAAATAACGTTTTCAGAGCAAATAATCAGTGCCGATCAAAATCAGATCAGTTACCAAATAGTAGGCGATAAACCAGTAGCTAATCATCGAGGCGATATATACCTCACTGCAAATAAAGACATCAATACTTTAGTTACCGAACTTAACTATTGCATAAGCTGCTCAGCTCCATGGTGGATGCCAAATGCATTACTTAAATATGTTATTACAAAAGATATAACCCAAGCGTTAAACAATTTAAATAATTATTTTTTGGCGGGTAAAGTATGAACTCAGAAATTATTTTGCTCGCTCTTAGCCCAATATTTTTGATATTTGTTTGCTGTGAGTTTATTAAGTTTAAGCGCTATTACGACATAAAAGATAGCCTAGCAAATACAGTGTTAGCGCTATTACACCAAGGCGCAGATGCTATTGCGTTACTGCTGTTAATGCCTTTATTAAATTGGTTGTATGACTATAGATTGTTTGATATTGAAGTGAGTGTATTAAGTATTGCATTTGCATTTTTACTGCAAGATTTTTTATATTATTGGTTTCATAAAGCATCGCATCATATTCATTGGTTGTGGGCTGCACATGTGGTGCACCATAGCTCAACTAAAATGAATTTCACCACCGCATTTAGGCAAAGCTTAATGTACCCCGTAGCCGGTATGTGGGTGTTTTGGCTACCTATGATTTTAATTGGATTTGAACCGCTAACAGTATTTAGCGTGGTTGCATTAAATTTGGCGTATCAATTTTTTGTACATACTCAAATAGTAGGTAAGTTAGGCTGGTTTGAAAAAGTATTTAATACGCCTTCGCATCACCGAGTTCATCACGCAATAAATGCAGGTTACCTTGATAAAAACTTTGCAGGTGTACTTATTATTTGGGATAAGTTATTTGGCACCTTTGTAGAAGAAGATAAATCAAAGCCTTGTAAATACGGCATTATAGGGCAGCTTAATAGCAATAACCCAGTCGTTATTACGTTTCATCAGTGGGAGCACTTATTGAAAAGTGTTTATAAGGCATCGGGAATAAAAGCTAAATGTAGAGTGCTATTTGGCTACCCTACAAGTAGCATTAAACGTAAGTAAGTTATTGTGGTTTTTTACTTCTTGGGGCACCTAATAAAATGCAAGTATGGCAAATGCAGACAGATAAAAATGCACTAATACCCAATGCACCGCCATAGCCGTCAAGTTTTGGTACAAGAAATTCAAATAAGATTGAAAATAAAATAGATGAGCTTGCTACAGTATAAATACCAAATCGATGTGGGGCGCTCATACCTATAAATGTACCGCCAAAAAATACAATTGCGTATAAATCGGGGTTCAAATTTAAAGCGCTAAAAATTAAATAAGCAATAATAGAAAGTGAAGACGACGCTCTAACCCCGTCAAAGCGACTATGCTTAGCTAAATAAAATGTTAAAAAAGCCCCAAGCAGTACAAGTAATGGATATTCAATACTCATAATACTATTCCTCTGGCTAATACAAAAAGTGCCACACTTGCAAAGGCAACACTACCAAGCTTGCCACCAAAACCTGTAAACATATTCATAGTAAGCACATACAAACTTGAGCCAATAAGCGAAATAATAGCAATTTCCCAGTAACTGGTAATTAAATGAGTTGAACACATACCTGCGAAGCTACCAGCATAAATTGCAGCATACGGATGGTTTTTATAATGTGCAGGAAAAGGAATAAACGAGCCAATAAGCCCCGTTAGCGCAGCAGAAATCACTAAAGGTAATGCAAAAGTAGTGTGCATAGCAAAGCAAGCTACAAAGCCTAAAAAGAAAGTGATGAATTTTAAAAATAAGAATTTAATCATAGCGGCGCATTTTAAACTAATCCTTTTGCGCTTTCTAATACTCTCTAACAAATAAATGTTATAAGTAATTACAAACTTTAAAAGCGTGTTTTTTAAACGGCTTTTAGGTATTAAATATGCTTAATAGTGCCGCTGTTAATGTTCTATAAATCACAAGTTATGTATAATGGCGATAATTTAATGTATTAAAGTGTTAACCAAGGGTTATTTATGTCTAACTGTTTACATCTGGCTATTCCGGCTGGCGATTTAAAAGTGGCTAAAGCGTTTTATTGTGACGTATTAGGCTGTAAAACGGGTAACAGTGAAGAAGGTCGCTGGGTAGATATAGATTTTTGGGGTAATGAACTTACCTTGCACCAAAGTGTTGAGCGCCTACCAACAGTTCGCCATGATGTAGATATGGGAGCTGTGGCAGTACCTCACTTTGGGATTCACTTATCTGAAGATGAATTTAACGGGTTAAAAACACGTATTGAAGATGCGGGTATTGAATACCTAGATAAACCATATCGCCGATTTATTGGTGATGAGTTTGAGCAAGAAACGTTTTTTATTGAAGATCCAAATGGCAATGTGCTTGAAATGAAAACCATGGTAAATCCAGAGGTTTTATTTAAAAAAGTATAAATGCTGTTGTTTAAGTTAAGCTAAAAAAACCACTTTAATAAGTGGTTTTTTTATAACTATTAATCAGTGTTTTGATAAATTAGTTAATATTTACAGGTAAAAAAAATTACGCTACATACATGATTTTTATTCACTCTACAATGTAGGTATAGACACGTAGACTTAATTTCAATTCTCATACTTTATTGTTATTTATGCTGCTTAAACTCATAATTGCACCTTTGCTTATTTTACTAATAACATTCGCCCAAAAACGCTTTGGTAGTTTTGTTAGCGGCATAATTCCTGGCTTGCCTATTACCTCTGGGCCTATTTCTTATTTTATAGCATTAGAGCAAGGTAAATTATTTGCAGCTAACTCAGCGGTGGCCTCTCTTTATGGTATGAGCGGTATAGGCTTATTTTGTTTTAGTTACTTGGTTGTATCACGAAGATTTGGAATGCTTAAATCGCTTTTTACAGCGTTGAGTATTTGGTGCGTATTTAGCGTTATTACTTTATTTTTACCAGTGAATATTATTGTGGCGAGTGTGGTTTCACTTTGTATTTTACTCGGTTTAACTATTATCTCTACAAAGCTAAATATATCAGTTGATGCAAAACCATTAAATGCTCGCTGGGAGCTTCCGGTAAAAATGATATTAGTGACGAGCTTTATCGTGCTTGTTACGTTTATATCGCAGCATATAGGGTCTGCATGGAGCGGGTTAATATCTACCTTTCCGGTTATTTTGGCGGTAATGGGCAGTGTTGCCCATTTTAGTGACAAACAAGCCTCAACGTTTAAAATTCTTAATGGCGGTATTATTGGTTCATTAGGTGGATGTGTATTTTTTGCGGTGATTGCGTTTATGTTAAAACATAACTTTATGATTTGGCAGGTGTACGCAACAGCTGCCATTTTCTCAACGTTATTTACTATTATTTTTAGCCAATTTATTAATCGCCAATTTACCAAGCAAGCTATGCTAAACACCAAAAAAGCAGTGCTTAAGATTGACTCGCTCGGTTAACTTACATATCTAAAGCCATTACCTAGTTATGTAGTTGAATTAACATTTCACTGGGGGTTTTATTAAAGTGGCGTTTAAATTCGCGGCTAAATTGCGATGGGCTGGTATAGCCAACCTTTAATGCAGCTTCGTTGGCTTTGCTTCCACTACTGGTTATAAGCTCTTTAGCTTTAGCTAAGCGTACTTTTTTTAAATACTGCAAAGGTGACTCAAATGTTACTTGCCTAAAAGCACGATGGAACGACGATACGCTCATGTTTACATCTTCAGCCAACCCCTCAACTGTAATTTGATTGGCATAACTACTGTGCATAGTTGAGAGCGTACAGGCGATACGCGCATAATGCCCATCATGCATAGCAAGCCCTATTAAAGTATGTCCTTGTGGACCACAAAGTACACGATATACCAATTCTTTTACTATATCTTCGCCAAAAACGTCAGCCTCAATGGGGTTATTAAGCACGCTAAGTAAACGGTGGGTTACTTGCTCCATTGCGCCATCTATTTTAGCCGATTGAACGCCACTCATTTGCCCAGTGGTGAATGGCTTATGTGTACCAATTTGGTTTACTAATTTATGTAACATTACCGGGTTTATATCTATAACAATACCCATAACAGGCTGGTTGTTATCGGTAAAAGCTTCGCATTCAAGTGGCACTGGTACACCTAAAACAAGGTAGTCGCCTTCACCATATTTTATTTGATGATCAGGGAAATGAATTATCTTATGTCCTTGCCCAACAATAATAATACCTGAGTTATATATAAGTGGCTGGCGCGGCGAGCTTTTACTTGCACGATGAAAATACACACCTGGAATAATGGTTTCCATGTTGCCTTCAAAGTTAAGTAAATTATTGTGCTCTGCAAATTTTTGCATCATGTTGGCTATTGAGGACATTAAAACTTCTACTATCGTACGAATTTTGCGTAAAATATCAATCTTGACAGTTTTAGGCAAGCTTTTGCGAGTTATTGGGCTTTTTTTATGTTTATTTTGCCACTAATATGCACTCGTTGAAGTTTAGCTTAGTTAGTAACTAAGCATTATATTTAGTATTTAACCGTCACCTAGGAGCAAAATAATGAAATTTAGCTACGTAAACCCAACACTTATCCAGTTCGGCCAAGAACAAATTGCCTCACTAACTGATTTGATCGCAAAGGATCAAAAAGTACTTGTAGTGTACGGCGGCGGTTCAATTAAAAAGAACGGCGTGTACGACCAAGTTGCAGCAGCACTTGAAGGCTTTGACTGGGTTGAATTTTCGGGTGTAGGCGCTAACCCAACTATAGAAGTACTAGACCAAGCAGTAAAAATTTGTAAAGAACAAGGCATCGACTTTGTACTAGGTGTAGGCGGCGGTTCAGTAATCGACGGCGTTAAATACATTGCAGCATCTGCAGTTTATGATGGAGAAGGTTGGGATATTCCTACTGGTAAGCACACTATTACTAGCGCATTACCAATTGGTGCAATATTAACATTGCCTGCAACGGGTTCAGAGTCTAACCAAAACTCAGTTGTGAGCAAAGAAGCAACAAAGCAAAAACTACCGTTTGCATCACCAGAAGTACTTCCTAAATTTGCGATTATGGACCCTGATGTAATGAAAACATTACCACAGCGCCAACTTGTAAATGGTTTAGTAGACGCGTGGGTTCATACCTGTGAGCAGTACCTAACATTCCCTGAAACAGCATTGGTTCAAGAAGGTTACGCAGAGGCACTTTTAAGAACGCTTAAAACACTGGGCGATAACTTTGAAAACCAAGACGATGCATGGCGTGCAAACCTTATGTGGGCAGCTAACCAAGCACTTAATGGTTTAATTGGTTCTGGTGTATCGCAAGATTGGGCAACACACATGATTGGCCACGAGCTTACAGCTGCTTACGGCGTTGATCATGCTCGTTCACTTGCTATTGTTCAGCCTTCTTTACTACGCAACCAATTTGCAGTTAAAAAAGCAAAACTAGAGCAAATGGGTAAAAACGTATTTGGTCTTGAGCAATCTGACGATTTAGCTGAGAAAACAATTTTAGCAATCGAAGCGTTTTACCACAGCCTTGACGTAGCGACCCAGCTTACTGAACATGGCGATGATAAAGCCGCTGCTATTGACAATATTATTGGCAAACTTGAAGCACACGGCATGCTAGCACTTGGTGAAAACCAAGCTATTACGCTTAAAGAAAGCCGCGAAATTTTAGAGCAAGCAGTTGCTTAATTTTCAAAGCTAAGCGCTTACTTAAATATACTAAGTTTTAGCGTTAATAAAAAACCGTCAACCTTTAGGTGGGCGGTTTTTTTATGGTTTATTATAAATACTGCGTTGCTAATTAACCAATAAAGTCTGTATTAATGTTTTTTAATGATGATAGTAAACTGTGCTCAACGGTTAGGAAAAATCTAACGATTAAATAAATTAAAACAGGACTAAACTCATGAAATTACTAAACACATTACTTAGCTCAAAAGCAGGCGTAGCAGCATTAATTTTACGAGTACCAGTTGGCCTTATTTTAGCGGCGCATGGTGCACAAAAACTATTTGCTTGGTTTGGCGATTACGGGCTTGAAGGTACAGGCCAATGGATGGCGAGTATTGGTTTAGAGCCTGGCTATTGGTTAGCAATGATGGCAGGTAGCGCTGAGTTTTTTGGTGGCATTGCATTAGCAATTGGTTTGTTAACTCGCCCAGCTGCTGTAGTTGCCGGCTTTACTATGCTGATTGCTATTTTTAGCGTACATATTAGTAATGGCTTATTTATGGCAAACAATGGCTATGAATACGCATTAACGTTACTTGTAGTAACTACAGTTTTAGCAATTCAAGGAGCGGGAAGCTTTTCGCTTGATAACGTATTAGCTAAAAAACTAGCTAATAAATAGAGTTTATTAATTGAAGAATAGCGGCCAATTTGGCCGCTATTTTTGTAGGTTAACTACTAAATTATTTAGCTGAAAAAGTTAAAGAATAGCTGTACTGCTTTTGCTCAAGTAAATACTCTTTATGAGTACTTGGGCTCCATGAATCATCGCCACCTACACCCATATGTTGATGATCAATGTGTACATGTACGCAATCATCAGCAATGAGTTCGTTAGTGTGTTTTGCTTGCGTTAGCGTACTTTGCGAATACTCGCTGGCTGCAAACAAAAACGCACCAGTTACAGTTAAGTTATTAATACTCAGCAATTGGCAATCGCTACGCAGGCCATTATCAGTTGGGAATATATACGGTGTATGTAACTCATTTAAGCTCAAGCTGTAATAACCTAAACGTGCTGCGGCTTTGCGATCTGGGTAGTTTTCAAAAGGCCCTAAACCTAGCCAGTTTATTTTTGTATCGCTTTGCTTGCTAACTGTTGTACTTAGCCCTATACGCGGCATTGGCGGCAGAGTGTCGTTTAAGTGCACGTCAATATTTAAGCTAATATTGCCGGTATCATTTAGTGTATATAGCCACTGTGTTTGAGCCTGTAGCACGCCATTAAACTCGTAATTAAATACACAAGTAATACGTACATCAACGCTTGATTGCACTGCGTGAATTGAGCTGCATGTGCGCTGCCATTGCCCTATACCTGCACGCAACCAACGAGCCTCCCATGCATTGGGGTCTAGATTGTCTACTTCGCTTACACCAATGTCGTTATCAAGTGGGGCACGATAAAAGTTATCAACCAGTGGGCTACTAATAACCGGAGTATCGTTTTGTAACCACTGTTCTATAAGCCCTGATTGCTTGCTAAAAACAAGTTTAAATTTATCGTTTTCAATACTTAGTTGAGAGTCGGTTTCGCTAACACTTATAGCGTTTTGCTCAGATGATGATACAAATAACTTACTGCTTAAATTGTTACTATTTATAAGCTTAAACTGCTCTGAATCCATAACGTGATTAGCGTTTGCAAAGTGTGAGTCGTTAACTAATGCTACATCTAAATTAAGGTAATATTGCGCACCTTGCTCAAACGCTGTTTTAGTTTTAATAGTTAACGTGTGCGTACTTTGCGGAGCAATATTAAGTACATGCTCGCCTTGCTCAACACAGATGCCATTTTGCATTAGTTGCCAAACCAGTTTTTCGTTATCGGTGTGTCTAAATACGTAATCGCTAAATACATCAATGGTATATTGGTTTTGATTTAGCTCACGCAATGTAAATTGTAAATGTTGCTGGCTGTACTTAGCCTCAAACAGGCTAGGGTGCGGCGTGCGGTCTGGGAACAATAACCCGTTTATACAAAATTGACGGTCATTTAGTTCATCACCAAAGTCGCCGCCGTAAGCCCAATAATGCTTGCCGTTTTCGTCTGTTTTAGATAAACCTTGGTCTACCCAATCCCAAATAAAGCCGCCTTGTAGGCGTGGGTATTCTCTAAATGCTTGCCAGTAATCGTCAAAGCTACCTAGGCTGTTACCCATTGCATGGGCGTATTCACATAAAATAAGCGGGCGAGTTTCACCTGGTAGGCTTAGCCACTTTTTAATAGAGTATTTAGGTACCGCATCGTCTTTAATATCGGTATCTACACGGGCGTACATTGGGCAAATAATGTCGGTAGCCGTTGTGTTTGCGCCGCCGCCTTCGTATTGCACTGGGCGAGAGGGGTCAAAGCTTTTTGACCAGCCGTACATCGCATCATGATTTGCGCCGTGTCCGCATTCGTTTCCTAGTGACCAAATAATAATTGAGGCGTGGTTTTTATCGCGCTCAACCATTTGTGTATAACGCGACATAAATGCACCAGCCCACTGCGGATCGCTAGCTAAACGCCCCATAGGAAACATGCCGTGGGTTTCTATGTTGGCTTCATCTACTACGTATAAACCTAGTTCGTCACATAACTCGTAAAAGCGTGGATGGTTAGGGTAGTGAGCAGTACGCACGGCGTTAAAGTTATTTTGCTTCATCAGCTTAATATCTTCAATCATATCGGCGGTAGTAACTGTATGGCCGTTTTCTGGGTGGTGTTCGTGGCGGTTAACACCGCGAATAAGTAGCGGTTTGCCGTTTAAGCAAAGCTGCCCGTTAAGCATTTCTACTTTTCTAAAGCCAATGTTATAAGCTTCAACGTCGATGGTATTGCCTTGATCATCAAGCAGACTTACAACGCAGCGGTATAAGTACGGGGTTTCGGCGGTCCATTTTTTAGGGCTTTGTATATCAATTGTTTGAAATACAACATCGCTCCAGCCACCTTTTTCATCAACACGTTTATTGTTAGTATTTTGAATCTGCGGCTCACATAATGCCTGTTCGCCATCAAAAACTTGCACTGCTATTTGATAGTTATTTGGCGCATTAATCGCCGTTTTTATATGTAGCGTTGCATCGCGATAGCAAGCGTCTAAATCGGGGGTTATAAACACATCACGTATTTGGTTTTGTGGTTTTGTAAGTAAGTTAACATCGCGAAAAATACCGCTTAGCCACCACATGTCCTGATCTTCTAAATAACTGCCATCGCTCCAACGAATAACCATAACGGCAATACGGTTAGTGCCTGCAACTAACAGTTCGCTTAAATCAAACTCGCTCGGTAAACGGCTATCTTGTGAATAACCCACCCACTGTCCGTTACACCACAGGTGAAACGCCGAGTTAACGCCTTCAAAAATAATATGATTACGCTGAGTTAGCTGACTTTCGCTTATATTAAATTCAGTGCGGTAACAGCCTGTAGGGTTATCGCTTGGTACAAAAGGCGGGTTAACTGCAAATGGGTACTTAACATTACAGTAAATAGGTTTATCAAAGCCGTGTAATTGCCAGTTAGAAGGCACTGTAATACTTTGCCAGTTGCTGTTTAGTGTTTCACTTAGCAATGACTCATCAACCGCTTCGGGTTTATCAAATAATTTAAAGTCCCATTGCCCATTTAAACACTGTTTTTGTGGCTGTGTATTGGTGCGAGCATGTTCAACGCTTTTAAAACCATTGAGTGGGCTGTGCGCTTTTACTTGATTAACTTGTACTGAAATTGGGTTTTCCCAATCGCGGCGATTAATTATGTGTTGTAGTGAGTTCATTAGTGTCCTATTGCATGTATGGCAATTATAGTGGCTTAAATATAGCTAAAATAATGCGTTGAGGTTATGCTTAAAGCTCTCTTTTATTTATCCAAAACTATCATTTTAAATTATGCGTAACACTATTGTAGATGTACTCGATATTGGCCCAGAGTGTACAGAACGGTTTATTGATTTAACCACGCTTTCGCAAATGGCAAACCTTGAAATAGAGCTGGCAGGTTGCTCTAATTTATTGGGTGACTATTGTGTTGCACGTACTAACTCGCTTGAACACACTCTTTTTTATACTTTGGGTGGTCAGGGCACGCTTAAAACCGTAAATAACGAATATGCACTGGCTGAAAATAGCTTAGCTATATTGCCTGCACGGCAAAGTTTTGAAGTTAAAATAGCAAGCGAGAAGTGGGATGTAATTTGGCTGAATCTTGCAAACACTAAACGCTGGCAACATTTAAATTTAGCGCAGGCTAAGGTATTAACTAATCAGCAATTAGCGCCATTACATTTAGCTATGGAGCTTTTATATAGCGAAAGTAACGCTACTTTGCGCGAAGGAGTTATGCCTATTTTAAGTCATTATTTAAACATTACGTTGCAAAGCGAGCCGCAAATAGGCGGGCACAACAGATTAACCAGCTTGTTTTTAGAGGTAGAAGAGCGCTTACAGTTTGATTGGACTATAGAGGTCATGTGCGAGCACGTGCATTACTCAGCACCGCATTTACATAGGTTATGCCAAGCGCAATTTGGTAAAAGCCCAATGCAGCAGCTTATTTATTTACGTATTAAACGGGCCAAAAACTTGCTTTTAAATACCCGCTGGCCTGTTGCCCATATTGCCGCTTATGTGGGGTATCCTAATATATTTAATTTTTCAAAACGGTTTAAAAAATCAGTGGGCGTGTCACCCACTGAGTTTAGAAAAATGAGTGTTTAAAAAATAGCTTTGTATAAAAAGCCTGCACCAATAGCCATAGTAATAATGACAAACAAAAAAGCTGCTATCATTTGGTTTTTAAAAATAGATTTAAGCAAAATAACTTCTGTTAAGCTTGCGCCCGCGCTGCCAATTATTAATGCCATTACCGAGCCAAGCGCCATGCCTTTTTTAACCAATGCGGCACTTAGCGGAATAACGGCTTCGGCTCTAATATAAAGTGGAATACCAATAATGGCTGCAATAGGAATGGCGTACCACATACCATCGCCCGCATATTTAGCAATTAGCTCGGTAGGAATAAAGCCATAAATAAACGAGCCTATTG
Source organism: Pseudoalteromonas arctica A 37-1-2 (assembly GCF_000238395.3). Classification (GTDB taxonomy): domain Bacteria; phylum Pseudomonadota; class Gammaproteobacteria; order Enterobacterales; family Alteromonadaceae; genus Pseudoalteromonas; species Pseudoalteromonas arctica. The sequence continues at coordinate 3,145,618 of NZ_CP011025.1, read as the reverse complement.
CTACCCCTAGCATTAAGTACGGGAACACCTGTTTAAAATCTTTAAAGGTGGCGCGCCACACTTTAATCCAGCGGTTTGGCTGTGTTTTTTTAGGCTCTAATGCCTTAGGTTCGCTACAGCTCGACTCTGCGCAGCTACTAACGGCCTTAATGCTGTAAGCTTCTGGCTTTACGTACCTTTCAAAGCCTAGTTTTTCAAGGGTATAACCCGCTATAACCGATACCACCAGAGCCACTAAAAAGTAAAATAAAGCGACTTGCCAGCCAAAGGTAATCACAAATAACCCAATGATGACAGGGTTGAGTAGTGGGCTGCCAAATAAAAACACCATCATTGGGCCAAAGCCCGCTCTAGCTCTCAGTAATCCCTTTAAAAATGGAATAGTTGAGCACGAACAAAATGGCGTTATGGCACCTAATAAAGCGGCGACAACGTAACCCTTACCATTTTTTGAACTTAAAATTGATTGGATTTTTTCAGGCGTTATAAATAGCTGTAAAACACCTACTAAATAACTAATAACAATAAATAAAATAGTTAATTCTGTGGCTAAAAAGACAAACATGCCTAACGCCTCTTTTGCCATTGCTAGCATTTCATTACTCATTACACACTCCAAAGTACAGATTGATAACTTAATCCATTAAATTATATTTCGAATTTAATGGAATTATATTCTTCATAATAAAAACGTCAATACTTTATTTCTAGAAATGCAGAAGTACTTTTAGTAAATGAAAGGTGTAGCTAATAAAGCTTTATTTAAAGCAGTAACTTGATATTATTTCCAATAACTTAGAAATTACGAGGTTGTAATGGAAATTACAGACGTTGCAAAAGCATTGAAAGAATTAGGTCATCCAACACGCTTAACGATATACAAACGTGTAGTTAAAGCAGGTCACTCTGGTATTAGCGTAGGAAGTATTCAAGAAGAACTAAATATGGCAGGCTCAACACTCTCGCATCATATATCGGGTTTAGTATCTGCAGGGCTAATTAGCCAGCGACGCGAAGGTCGAACACTATATTGCGTAGCGACGTATCAGCGCTTAGATGATGTACTCGCATTTTTGCAAAGCGAATGCTGTATTGATGAACAGAAAAGTTAGCTTTTTAGCTTTTTTATTATATTGCAATTATTAATGCTGTGCTCACTACAGCCATCAAGTAAGTTTGATAGTGAACGTTCGAGTTTTTTTAGCTCTTTTTGTGCGGCACGTACTTTTATTAACTGCTTTTCAATAATACCGTCAACTTCAATACATGACTCATCGCCTTGATTTTGTGCAGCAATTATCACTTTAATATCATCAATCGGTATTTGTAAGTCTCGACAACGGCGAATAAACACAAGTCGTTCAACATCATCTTGAAGGTAAATTCTGTAACCATTATTTGCGCGCTGCGCTGGTGGTGTAAGACCAATTTGCTCGTAATAACGAATTGTTTTTTCGTTTAAATTTACTAATTGCGAAAGTTGTTTAATTTGCATATTGACCTTCCAGTGACTAGAAGGTTTATTATGCTGTTTGTTCCCTTTATGTTCAAGTAACTTGAGGAACTCCTTTTTTGAATTTTGTAGGTAGGTAATGCGCTCAAACCGTTTTTTAATAGTGATATTATTAGTGCTTGTACACAGCTTTATTAGCTGTGATGGCGCTGCGTATCATTTGCAAGAAGACGTTGATCACGTAACCAGTTCGTTATCGCAAGGCGACTCCACAGCCGATGATAACCAAAGCGATAAAACATCAACTACCGAAATTCATGCCCACCAACATTGCCATTGTGGCTACAACAGTACCTCTAGCCATTCAATAAGCCCAGAGCAAAGTAAAGCAACTTCGCCTGCTTGCTATAACGGGTTAAATTACCCGCCAGATGTACCGCCACCCAATTCACTTAGTTAGTTTTTAATTTAATTTTAAATACTTTGTAAAAAGCTGCCTGCGCTTGTGCGCTATTAGGCTAGTTATTTACATATTTAGGTTGCTTGATCGCGCTTGTTTTTAAAATAGGCGTAGTGATTAAGTTAACTCTGTTTGTTAAAAAACGGACACGCTATATGAATAAAAAACCAATTATGCTGGTGGCGCTAATGTGCGCGCTATCTGCTTTTAGTACTTTGGCGAATGTTAAAACATTAACCCTTAAGCAGGCACTGAGTAATACCGAACAACAAAACCCGGTATTAAAACGCTACCCTTATCATCAAAAAATATTGAGTGCGCTTAAATCTCAAGCTGCTCTTTCGCCTAATCCTGTATTGAATGTTGAAGCTGAAAACTTACTGGGTACAAACAAGGCGCGTGGCATTCAAGGCGCTGAAATAACGCTTGGGCTTAGCCAATTAATAGAGCTGGGCGATAAGCGCCAAAGCCGTATTAATTACGCAACCGCCAATATAAAAGCCCAAGCAATACAGTATCAAAATACCCGTTTAGCGTTATTGGCAACCACTGCTGAGCGATACTACCAAGGGCTTAAATTTCAAACATTATTAAGTTTAAACAACGAGCGTAAACAGGTCGTAACCCAAGCACTTAAAGCGATTGAACAAAGAGCTAATGCGGGTGCTGCGTCGCAAGCCGATGTAACGCGCATGCGTTATGCACTTAGCCAAGTAGAGCTTGATAAAGCCATGCTTAATAGTGAATTTGAGCGAGCCAGTTTATCGCTTAACGAGCTGTGGAGTGAGGAGCAACCCTACGATACTTTTGCTGGCAATATTAATGCAATTACTGCGCTTAAATCAGCGCAAGCACTTTTAGATGCGGTTAACCAAGCCCCTGAATTTGCATTATTACAGCAGCAATATTTACAGCAAACAGCTAACTTAACACTGCAAAAAGCAAACGGACAAACCGATATTAATGTAGGGGGAGGCGTGCGCTATAACCAACAAAGCGACTCCAGCTCATTAGTGTTTTCGTTTTCTATGCCACTGCAATTAAGTAATTCAAATAGCGGAAATATTGCAGCTGCAAATAGTCAGCTCATGCTTTTAAATGAGCAGCAAGGGCAATTGCGCATCCAACTACGCCAGCAAGTACGTACTTTGTACGCTTATTATCAAGGTCGAGCTAATCAGGCGAAGCTATTATCTGATCAAATTATTCCTCAGGCACAAACATTGATCGAGCAAAGCTTAAAAAGTTATCAACGCGGACAAATTTCGGTGTTGCAATTGCTTGATGCTCAACAAGCACTTTTTGATTCTAAACGCACACTTATTACAACTCACGCAGAGCTGTACCAAGTGCTACTTACTCTTGAGCGTTTAACAGGCCAATCTTTAATTGAGACTCATCAATCATGAATAAAAATATAATCGCATTACTAGTATCACTTTCGTTTGCCAGCAGCTTTGTAAGCACAGATGTATTTGCCTCTGCTGAGCATGGCGAGTCAGGTCATAAAGAAACAGAACAACACGAGCAAAAGCAAGGTCCACACGGCGGCTTTTTATTAACTGACCATAAATTAACACTTGAGCTTAAATTGCAAGAATTTGCAGGTAATGTTGAGCTACGTGTATACGGCTATAAACAAAATAAGCCAATTAATATAAACGACTTAAACATAACAATGAGTTTAAAACGTTTAGTTGAAGGGTCGCAAAATATACAGTTTACAGCTGAGGGCGACTACCTTGTGAGTACGCAATCAATTAACGAACCGCATTCGTTTGCACTTGCCGTTACTGCTAATTATAAAGGCGAGAGCATTAGCTATGAGTACGATCAACACGAAGGGCAAACCACGCTAACAGAGCGAGCTATTGAGCGCGCAGGTATTAAAACCGAGATAGCGCAAAGTGGTGAAGTGGATATTACCGATACGCTTTTTGGCGTTATTGCACCAACGCAGCACGGCACGGTAGAAGTAATGGCGCCGTATACAGGATTGATCAGCGATATTTTTGTAAGCATTGGTCAAAACGTTAAAAAAGGCGAAGTACTTGCCAGCGTAACCAACCGTGAAACACTGCAAAATTACCCCATTAAAAGTCCAATTAGCGGTGTTGTAACCGAGCAATACTTAAAGCGTGGCGAGCTTGCAAGCACCAGCGCACTGATGCAGGTAGTTAACCTTGATAAAGTATGGGTTGAGTTATCGGCTTTTCCTGAAAACATTGAAAAACTAGCCATTGGTCAAAGCGCTAAAGTGTACGACCTACATCACCATTTAAATACGCAAGGCAAAGTGTTTTTTATAGCTCCAATGATGACTGGCGGGCACATAGCGCGTGCCCGTATAGAGCTTAATAACCCAGACGGGCATTGGCGCCCAGGCATGCATATAAATAGCGATGTAAGTGTGGCTAAAATAAATGCCAGCGTGCGTGTAAAGCCACAAGCAATTCAAGAATTTAACGGTCAACCCAGTGTGTTTGTTCGTAAAAATAATGTATTTGAAGTGCGCCCCGTTACCTTAGGTGCAAAAAATAGCGAGTGGGTAGAAGTACTTACAGGCTTAAACGCAGGTAGCGAATACGTAACAGACAATAGTTATGTCATTAAAGCTGATATTTTAAAAAGCGGCGCAAGCCACGCTCACTAGGAGGCACCATGATTAATTGGATAGTTTCTTTTGCGGTTAAACGCCGCATGCTGGTGCTTGCGCTTACATTTTTATTTGCTGGATTTGGTGTATACAACATTCAAAATTTAGCGGTAGACGCAGTACCCGATATAACCAACGTACAAGTGCAAATTAATACCAAAGCGCAGGGCTTTACGCCATTAGAGGTAGAGCAACGCATTACCTACTTAGTAGAAACCGCCATGGCGGGCATACCTAAGCTTGATTACACCCGTTCGCTTTCGCGTTATGGGCTTTCGCAAGTAACGGTTATTTTTAATGAAGGCACCGATATTTATTGGGCGCGTCAGCAAATTGGTGAGCGTATTCAAAGTATTCGCTCCGACTTACCTAATAACGTAGAGCCAAACTTGGGTCCTATTGCCAGTGGTTTAGGCGAAATATTTACTTATAGTGTGCACGCCGCGCCTAATGCGTTAAAAGAAGATGGCACTGCTTACAACGCCGAAGACTTACGCACTTTGCAAGATTGGGTTATTCGTCCGCAGCTTTTAAAAGTAAAAGGCGTTACCGAAATAAACAGCCAAGGTGGTTTTGAGCGCCAATACCAAGTAGCGCCAATGCCCGAAAAACTCATTGCCTATAAGCTTACTATTAGCGATGTAATTAGTGCACTTGAGGTTAATAACAGTAACCGAGGCGCAGGTTATATTGAGCGCTTTGACGGGCAATATTTAGTACGCTCGCCTGGGCAGCTTAAAACGCTAGAAGACATAGCCAATACCGTTATAGCTAAGCGCGACGATGCACCTGTACGCATTAAAGATGTGGCTAACGTGCTTTTAGGCAAAGAGCTTAGAACCGGCGCGGCCACTTATAACGGCGAAGAAACCGTGCTCGGCACCGCCATGATGCTAATTGGCGAAAACAGCCGCGTAGTGGCAAAAGCTATGGCTGATAAGTTAATTGATGTGCAAAAAAGCTTACCCGCTGGCGTTATTGTTGAGGCAGTTTACGACCGTACTACTCTTGTTGATAAAACCATAGCAACCGTGCAAACCAACTTATTTGAAGGTGCCATTTTAGTGATAGTAATTTTGCTATTACTGCTGGGTAATGTAACGGGCGCGCTTATTACGGCAATGGTTATTCCGTTGAGTATGTTGTTTGCCGTTACAGGTATGGTAGGTAATCGCGTATCGGGTAACCTAATGAGCCTAGGCGCAATCGACTTTGGTTTAATTGTTGATGGCGCTGTAATTGTTGTTGAAAACTGCCTGCGCCAACTCGGTGTAGCTCAGCATAAACATGGCAGGCTACTTACTTTAAACGAGCGTTTAAATGTAGTGACCGCAGCCACCAAAGAAGTATTTACACCGGCTGTGTTTGGCATTGTTATTATTATGCTGGTTTACTTACCTTTATTTGCACTAAGCGGCGTTGAAGGCAAAATGTTTCAGCCAATGGCATTTACTGTAGTTGCGGCGTTAATTGGCGCGCTTATATTTGGCGTTACCTTTGTACCTGCTGCTATTGCAGTGTTTGTTCGCGGTAAGGTTGATGAAACCGAAAATGCAGTCATGCGCGGCGTTAAAAAAGTGTATAAGCCATTACTTGGTATATCGCTTAAATTACCGTGGTTGATGGTGGGTATTGCCACGGCATTAGTATTGGTGCTTGGTTTTAAAGTTAAAAACATGGGCGCAGAATTTTTACCGAAACTTGATGAAGGCGATATTGCCATGCACGCGCTGCGCATTACTGGCACCGGTATTGAGCAATCTGTGCAAATGCAAAAAGAGCTTGAGCAAGCCATATTAGATCAGCCTGAAGTTGCTAACGTATTTTCAAAAATTGGTACTGCCGATGTAGCAAGCGATCCTATGCCGCCCAATGTTGCCGATACTTTTTTAATACTCAAACCGCAAGATGAGTGGCCTAATCCAGCACTCACTAAAGCAGAGTTGGTTCAACAAATTCGTACCCGTGTTAACGATGTCCCTGGTAATAATTACGAATTTACACAACCAATAGAAATGCGCTTTAACGAGTTAATTGCTGGCGTGCGCGCCGATGTGGCACTGCGTATTTATGGTGACGACTTAAGCGTACTTAAAGAGTTTGGCGAAAAAGCCACAGGGCTAATGCGTAATATTGCAGGCGCTACCGATGTACGTTTGGAGCAAATGGAAGGATTGCCAACACTCTCGGTAACACCAATGCGCGACCATATGGCGTTATTGGGTTTAAGCGTAAACGATATTCAACAAACACTTGCCGCCGCTGTTGGTGGTGTGCAAACCGGACTAATTTACGAAGGCGATAAACGTTTTTCGTTATTAGTGCGCCTTGATAAACGTTGGTCTAGCGATGTATCAGCACTTGCTCGTTTGCCAGTTGCTTTACCTAAAGATAGTAACCCAGAACTTGCATTTGTACCGCTTGGCGAAGTAGCAACAATCAGCATTGAAAAAGGGCCTAATCAAATAAACCGCGAAAGTGGTAAGCGCAATGTAGTAGTAACTGCCAATGTAGAGGGGCGCGATTTAGCAAGCTTTGTAAGTGATGCGCAAGCGAGCATGAATGAATCACTTAACTTACCAAGTGGCTATTGGCTTGAATACGGAGGCACGTTTGAGCAGCTACAATCGGCAAGTAAGCGATTATCATTAGTTGTGCCGGTCACTTTATTGCTTATATTTGGCTTACTGTATAGCGCCTTTGGATCGCTTCGCGATTCATTGATTATATTTAGTGGTGTGCCACTGGCATTAACGGGTGGTGTGCTTGCGTTATTGCTGCGCGATATGCCGCTTTCAATATCAGCAGGTGTTGGCTTTATTGCCCTAAGTGGTGTAGCGGTATTAAACGGCGTAGTTATGCTGTCGTTTATAAAGCAGTTACGAAGCGATGGTTTAAGTTTGTTTGATGCAATTCACAGTGGTGCACTACAGCGCCTGCGCCCAGTACTGATGACAGCGCTGGTGGCAAGTTTAGGCTTTATACCTATGGCGCTTAATTCGGGAACAGGTTCTGAAATGCAAAAACCTCTCGCGACAGTAGTGGTTGGCGGGATTATTTCATCAACTCTACTGACACTATTAATATTGCCCGCGCTTTATAAGTTAGTACATTCTAAATTTACTAAAAAAGCAGAAGCTGAATTAGCTTAAATATTAGCTATTGATAATGTAATAAAAAAAGCAGCTGTACTTACAGCTGCTTTTTTATTTGGGTATTATTTAGCAAAAATACTACATTAATTATATTGAAACAGATTATCCCAACGCTCATCTAATATCGTTTTTGCGTGTTCTAAATTTATTGCGCTATACACATCACTAGTGCACGTTACCAAACGCATACGTACCAGCTTTTCAAGTGCGTCGCTAATTTCAAAATCAAGATCGCACTGGTATTTGCTTTTAAACCAATGCTCTATTTGTTCATCAAGCGTTTGGGCGGTTAAGCCGCTTTCTGATTTTAGTAAAAAGGTATACGCAAGCAGCGCTTCTTTTATGTCTTCTTCTTCGGCAGCGTCAATAAGCGTGTGAAAAACACCCGCGTTATTATCAAGGTTTTTAAAGTAGAGGTTATCGCTAAGCGCTTTCATAAATTTAATTTTACGGTTTTTAAACTTACTCCATTCTTTAAAAATAAAGCTGCCAAATACTCCCATGCCAATAGCAAAGGTAATAAAATGTTGTTGGGTCATTTCTACAGCTTCACTTCTAAAACCACCCCAAAAAGCAAACAGAGCAAGCAATAATACGATTGATGCGCCAAGTTTAGTTATAAGTACCACTGCACCGCCAACTAAAGCCGATGAGCCAATAATTGCTTTATCAATAGGGCGCATGCGTACTTCGCTATTAGGAAATAGCATTTCGAGATCGGCCTTTGGCACATTTTGAAACAGCTTTACTATGGTTGAGCTTGGCTCAAATCCCATTGGCGTTTTATTTTTAGCTTCAAAATAAGCGCTATCTTTAAAGCGAATAAACACGGCAACACGGTCGTAATTAGTAAAGTGCAGCGGCTTTTTACGCAAGCCCCAAAAGCTGGTAATAGTTTCAGTGAGTTGCGACTCGCCACGGCGATAAAATACCACTTCTTCAAAGTCGTCAAATTCAACTTCAAGGCGCACCTTAAATAATGACTCTTCATTTAATGCATCTTGTAAGTCTTCATTGGTGATCACTTCAAAATTAGCGGCATTAAGCACCTTAGCAAAATCTTTAGCAAACTCATGTTGGCACTGCGCTTTTTGATCCGCCGATACTGGCGCTAACGATCGCGTGTCACTGTTGGGATCAAAAGGGGCGTAGTTGTTTTTAAGTGACTCAAGTGTTGAGTGGTAATCGTAATGAATAAGGCTTGCTAGTAAATCGCAAAATTGTTTAAACGATGTTTTTTGTGTACTGCTTTTAAGCTCTTCGCTACACATATCAACAATATCTTGCTTTCTAAAGGGAATAAAACGCGCACTTTGCATAAATTAATAACTACTGTGATAGGGAATCTAACTGCATGGGCACATAATAAAATATTCTTATGGATATTACTAATTTGTTAATGCAGTAGGACCTGATAAATTTAGTACACTGTTTTCAGCGTGTATTAACCTAAATGTGTAATTATTGGCTTATTGAATACTCTTGTTCTTATTTATAAGTGAAAAGGATTTACTATGGCCATTCAAAAAAAGCTAAAAGAAAAAACGCGTAATTTTATTGACTCTAAGCATATGCTTAGCGGTATTACAGTGGCGTCGTTTTTAGAGTCAACCATAGTTCCTATTCCACTTGAAGCAGTGCTTGTGCCTCTTATGCAGGCTCGTCGAGAAAAGCTATGGCTTATAGCATTAATGGCGACCTTGGGCTGCATAGTGGGCGCATTGTTTGGTTATGCGTTGGGTTATTATTTATTTGATGCGGTTGGCGATTGGATTATTAATACGTTTTCGAGCCCTGAGCAATTTGAAAACGTTAAACAGCAAATGCAAGATCAAGGTTTTTGGTTTGTAATAACACTAGGCATAGTGCCTATTCCGTTTCAAATAGCGATGCTTGCTGCAGGCGCGACTAAGTACTCTATTTGGCTATTTTTATTGGCCTCAGGTATTGCGCGTTCTATTCGTTACTTTGGTTTGGCTATTATTGTTTATTATGCAGGTAATGAAGCTGAGCGAATCATTAGTAAACACAAAACTAAGGCAATGGTTTTAATAACGTTACTTGTGTTAGGAGTTTGGGGATTAAGCTTGGTGATTTAAGCTCATTATTAAAGGTTATTAACCACCTTATTCTAATAAGCCTTTTTGGTAATGTGCTATAGTTTTTTAATATAGTATCGAAAAGCTTAGGGTTAATATGATTGAAACTGTAAAACTCACTATCAGGCTTTCTAATTTTTTTAAAATGAGCTGGAAAAATAAAACTGTAAGCCTATTTTTATTAGCTTATATTGTTATTTTTTCAGCCTACTCCCTAACTAACTTTCCTCCCTTACAAGTTCAAAATAATGTTTACGGTTTTACAACTGATTTTATTAATTTAATTGTTCTTATTTTTTTATTTTGGATGGTTCAGTGCTCCAAACTTTCAAAGCTTGCATATACATTTTCGACTCTCGGATTAATGCTCTGGTCCATGGGTAATACAGCTGATTTAATCGATGAGATAGTGATACAGCCTTACTGGGTAAGTATTTATTTTGAAGATTTATGCAGAACCAGCGGCATGCTTTTAACTTCCTATGGTTTATTTAAAACGATGCGCTTTATACAAAGTATTAATAATCGATTAGCGCGTGAGCTAATTATTGATGATTTAACCAAGGTACATAACAGACGTTATTTTTATCAGCACGCTAAAGATGCTCAGCACTCACCTTACGTTATTTTAATTGTAGATATAGACCACTTTAAAGCAATTAATGATGAATTTGGTCATGATGTTGGTGATGTAGTGCTTAAAGAACTAGCAACTAAATACGACAATGCTTTTACGCACCAAAACAAATTTGCTCGCCTCGGTGGTGAAGAATTTGGTGGATACTTGCCTACAAATAATATGACGCAAGCATGTGATTTTTCGCAGCAATTAATTGATCTTGCGCACACCATAAATGTTCAAAATTCTCGCCACTTAACAGTAAGTATAGGTGTTGCAATGCAAACGCCTAATGAGCCTTTAGATAAAGTAATGAAGCGCGCTGATCAAGCTTTATATTTAGCTAAGAAGAGTGGCCGAGATCGTTTTGAAATTGCCCCGTAAGCGTTTTTAATTATATAAAAACACGTCCTTATTGTTTGCACATTTACTACACTTTTTAACGTTTTCGTAAGGAAATGTCAGTGAGGGTAATGCTTTGTAAATCATGAAATTAAAATAGAATGTTTGGGTCATAATGGGGATATTAATAATAAGGAATAACCTTAATGACCAACTCCCTTTTAAAAGCTGCATTACCCTTAAGTCTAATTACTATTTTGTCGGGCTGCGGCTCTGATGATAGCTCAAGCTCTACAGGTTACATCCAATTGTATAACGGCTCTTACAATAGCCCATACACACGTTTGTTTGTTGAAGAAACAGAGCGCTCAGGCGCTGATTTTGCCGATGTAACTACTCGCCATAACTACAGCACAGGCACTTATGATGTAAGTTTTGAATACCTAGATGCTAACGACAGCTATATAACAATTAGCGACCAAGAAATTTCTATTAAAGGTGACAAAACACAGTTAGTAGTAATGAGCGGCAACTTTGATGAGCCTACATTTACAGAGCTTAGCGTACCTATTACAAGCGATACGGGTGAGTTTAACTTAGGGTTTTACAATATTGCAGGGGAGGACACTAACTACGATATTTATTTAGCAACTGATGATGGCGTATTTGAAAGCGCGACACTTTTTTCATCGGCTCAATATTTAAGTGAGTTAGATCTGCAAAGCATTGATGAAGGCTATTACACTATTTACATAACAGAAGCGGGCAGCAGTGATGTTGTGTACGAGTCGTCATCTGTTTATTTATACGATGAAGCAAGTTATGTAGCAATGATCCGCCCAAGTTATGCTACAGAAGAAGGCGGTATTACGCTTGATGTAGTAACCGATAATAACTACGTTACTGAGCTTAAACATCAATCTGCACTGGGGCAATTACGCTTTATAAATACGGTCGATGACTACTCACCAGTGAGCTTTTCTGCTACACGCGGTACAACTGTAAACACAACAAATACAGTCGCTAGTGACTCTTATACCGATTATGTTGAACTTTCGCCCAATAGTTACAGCGTAGCGATGTACGACGAAGAAGGTACAAAACTAGCTGATAACTTTTTAATGACGCTAGAGCGTGAGCAAAGTGCGGTGGGTATTTTTTATAACGACGTTGATAACGGTTTACGTATGATGAGCGTTGAAGAAAACCTAACACCAAGTAGTTACAGCCATACGGTATCGGTTGTAAACCTAATTGAAAGCTACGCAGGGCAGTCGGTTTCAGATGTTGATGTGTACTTTACACTTAACGGCGAAACGGTAGACGACACCAGTAACGTAGTCGATGGCCTAGATAAGTATGACCAAGAAGAACAGGTTGTAGATAACGAAATTTACACGGTTTATGTTGTTTACGAAGATAATGGCCAGCAAATTGTGCTTATTCAGCAAAGCGATATGGACTTTACACAAGAGGGTAACTACATATTGATTTTAGAGCATGATGAAACAACAAGCTCAGGTTATAAAATGACCCTAGAGCGCACTATTACCGATAGTGTTGAATAAATCTAAACATATTAAGTAGCATAAAGCCTAAGCACTTTAAGTACTTAGGCTTTTTTATTGAACAAAATTTACCTACTCATTAATAATTAGGTACACTCAGGGCATAATAATTAATAAGAGTGTGCCATGGATGATTTAGTTGGGTTAGCCGTCATAGTAATACTGGTTGTAGTTGCCGGTGCTATTTGCGGCTTAATAGCGCTAGTGCAGTTAAATGGATTAAAACAAGAAGTTGCTGTTTTAAGGGCCAAAATAACACATCTACAAACACATAAATCGATATCGCAAAGTGAACCTCAAAGTGAAGCATCTACGGCTCAGGCAGCGCTTTCAAGATCAGAGCCAATTGCTCATAAAGCACAGCCAAACTTAACGCCCCAAAACTTGTCGCCACCTGTAATAAATCAGCTATCAGCGCCTCCTAAAAAAGCCAAACCAGCTGAAGCATCAGCCATAGAATTACTATTTAATAAATTACGCGCAGGGTTTGAAGAGAACTGGATGACCTGGATAGGCGCAATAGCGCTTGCGTTTGGGGGCATATTTTTAGCTAAATACAGCCTAGAAGCTGGATTATTATCGCCTGTAATGAGGTTGAGTTTAGGTGGCTTATTTGGGCTTGGCCTAATTGCAGCCGCAGCTTATTTACACCATAAACGCATTGTATTTGAAGGCTTTAATAATTACATACCCGCAGCGCTTGCAAGCGGCGGGTTTATTACCTGTTTTGCTTTAACGCTTTTAGCTTACAGTAGCTACGATATGCTTAGCCCTACCGTGGCATTTTTTGCGTTAGCTATTATAGCAATTAGCGCAAGTGCGATGGCACTTAGGTTAGGCCCATTATTAGCGGTATTAGGTATTATTGGCGCTTATAGTGTACCAATATGGGTTAGCACTGGCAGTGGTAACTTGTTTGCATTATTTATGTATGTTGGCTTTGTAAGTTTGTCGGCTGCGTTAGTTGCACATAAAGTACAGCGAGCTTGGTTGTGGTATTTATTATGGGCAGGGCATATTGGTTGGTATTTAGTTGGTTTTACATTACTTAAAATTAATACCGTTTGGTTAATGGGGGCATTTGCTTTACTTAGTATTATTGGGTTAATTGCTATACCGCGCTTAGGTCTAAAACTGAATGTTATTGAACATCGCCCGCACAGTTTAAAACGCTTAATTAAAGTGCTTCCAGATCATGCATTATTACTCGCCTTTATGGCGCCCTTAATATTTACCATGCTAATAAGTCACTTTGATATGCAGTGGCAAACAATCGGCGTGTTGTGTATTGTATTGGTGTTGTTTTTAGTCCTTAAAAATAGCCGTTGGGATATTTGGCAGGGTGTAGCGTTAGTTATTTCAACACTATTAGTGATAGGCGCTCAGCGCACGCATCTTTCGCCAAACCTATTTGATGACGCACTCTTTATATTCAAAAATGAGTATGGTTTGGGTTTATTACTCGGATTGTTACTTACCGCTTTTGGGCTTTATTACGGTAAAAAACAGATTAAGCGTTTAGCGTTTCATATTTCGGGGGCATTTAGTGTATTTGTAATGATAGCGACTTTATATACGCTTATTCCTAATTCCGCGTTAAGTACTGCATATCCACTTTGGGCCGTTGTATTGTTTGTAGTCGCCGCTATTTTAATAAAGCTCGCGCAACATAATACAACGCTATTTCAGCGTTTTACTTATTGGGTAGGCGCTAATGCCAATATTACGTTAGCAATTACCATGCTACTAAGTGACAGCGGCCTAACCATTGCTCTTGCTGTACAAGTATTACTTATAAGCGTACTTATTAAACGCTATAGCGTGCCTATGCCACATTGGCCTATAAAAGCCTTGGTTGCTGCGTTATTACTGCGCCTTACGCTTTCACCTTGGACGCCAAGTTACGATGCACTCACGGTATTTGGTTTGCATTGGAGCATTGTGGTTTATCCGTTATGTATTGCGTTATTTTTTGCCGCAGCTAAGTGCTTTGACTCATCAAAACTGAAAATATGGCTCGAAGGTGCAGCGCTTCATTGTTTAGCACTTTTTATTACCACCGAAACAAGTTATCAGTTAGTAGGGCATTATCCGCAATTTGATTCACTTAACTTTTACGAACAAATACTCCTTACCTGTAACTGGCTGGCATTAGGGTGTGTGTATTTACACAGAGCAAAACTTGCCGGTACTTTAGCTAAGTTATACCAAGTGGCGGGCTTTGCACTTGTAGGGTTAGCAGGGCTTTTTGCTATTAAAACACTGCTTGACGACAACCCATTATTTGAATCACTTTACATAGGTGAGCTGCCAATATTTAACTGGTTATTACTATTGTGGTTAGTACCTGCAGGATTAACGCTTTGGCTGGCCAAGCTTGTAAAACCAATAAACGCTAAAGCTACGCCATTTATATTGGCCGTTGCGGGTGGGTTTATATTATTGGCAATAAACAGCTTTATTCGCCAATACTGGCAAGGGCCTTATATTTACTTATCAAAAGGCACAAGTAATGCAGAGCTTTATAGCTACTCTGTTATTTGGTTAGTAATGGGGGCGGGTACTGTTATTTTTGGTCATTTAAAAAACCAGTTATTAATACAAAAAATCGGCTTAGGCTTACTAGCTGCAGTTATTGTTAAAGTGTTTTTAATTGATATGGCTAACTTGGAGGGCTTACTTAAAGCGCTTTCGTTTATTGGATTAGGACTTTCGTTGGTGGGGTTAAGTTGGTTATTCCAAAAGCTTAGAAGCCGAGTAAATCCAGTTTAACTTTTGAACACTTTATAAAGCAAAGCCCAGTGAAGATTCTGGGCTTTTTGTTTTACGCTATTACTTGATAGCTTTTAACAAGAACACTTTTTACTCGCTTATTATGTACTGTGATTAAGCAGTGCTTTTAGTTTGCCCGGTTTAATTGGCTTACTTAAATAATGAATATTAGCGGCTTTGGTTTCTTGTTTAAGCTCGGTGTCGCGTACTGCGGTAATTAAAATAGCGGGTACTTGGCTTTGCCAAATTTCGCGCAGGGTTTTAATTAGCGTTATGCCATCGCAGTCATTGCCTAATTGGTAGTCCATTAAAATAACATCGGGTGCACCGTTTTCTTTAGCGTGCGCCAGTACATTATTTACATTATCAAATAGCGTGTAATTAGCTTGCCACTTTTTAAGTAAGCTTGCCATTGCAGCTAGGTTTTCAGGGTCGTCGTCTACGGCAACAATATTAATTGCTGCACGGTTTTCTATTGGGCTGTTTGTAGTACTTTTTTGTTGTACAAACTGCTCGTCGCCATAAGGTACTTCAATGCTAAAACGGCTACCTTTATTTGGCTCAGAATGCACATCAAGCGGCAAACTTAATAAGTCAGCCATACGTTTTACAACACCTAAGCCTAAGCCTACGCCTTTGTTATCGCCCGACTCAACACGGTAAAAGTCATTAAATATTTTAGCTTGCTCTACTTCGCTAATACCAGGGCCTGTATCCCATACTTCTATTCGTAAATTGTGCTTTCGGTTCCTACAGGCAATTAATACACGGCCATTATCGGTGTATTTAACTGCATTAGAGACCAAGTTTTGAATAATTCGGCGTAAATAGGTTATATCGCTGTGCACAATTTGTTGGTGTGAACGCACACTAAGCTTAAGGCCTTTATCACTTGATAAAATAGCGTATTCACTTTGCAGTGGCGCTAAAATATCTTCAATATAAAAGTGGCGAGGGGTTGGGGTCATAGCGCCTTGTTCTAGCTTGGCTATTTCAAGTAGTGCCGACATTAAGTGCACGGTTGAATCAAGACTGTCGCCTAATTTTTCAAAGCTGTTTTGGTTAGTGCTGTCGAGTTGCTTTTCGTCAATGGCAGCAAGGTATAAACGTGCTGCGTTTAACGGCTGTAAAATGTCGTGGCTCGCCAGTGCTAAAAAGCGCGTTTTACTGTCGTTGGCTTGCTCTGCTTCTCGTTTGGCTAAAGTAAGTGCTTGCTCGGTTTGTACACGGCTATCTATTTGAGCTTGTAAGTCTCTATTAATGGTTTGTACTTCTTGAGTTCGCGCTTCTATGCGGTTTTCAAGATCCATGTTTACTTCTTCAAGTGCATTTTGCGTACTTATGTGATTGGTAATATCCGAAAAGCTGGTAACAAATCCGCCATCGGGCAGCGGATTACCAATCATTTCGTATACTTGGCCATTACGACGGTGGCGAATAAAGTGATGCGAGCTGCCGTATTTTAAATGCTGCACACGTTTTTCTACTTGGCGTTCTATTTCGCCAGGGCCACATTCACCACGGTTAGCGTTGTATCTAATAATATCTTCTATGGGTTGGCCTACTTCTAAAAATCCTTCAGGGTAGCCGAACATTTCGCTGTAGCGTTTATTCCAAGCTACTAGCTTTAAATCTTTATCGACAACTGAAATACCATGGCTTAAATTTTCGAGTGAGGTAAATAACAGATTTTGATTAAATTGCAGCGCTTGTGTGGTTTCGTCAAAAAAGTTTACAACTTCTTCAAACGCCATACGCTTACCCGACGATACCGTATGTATTAATGCTTGCGCGGAAGATGCGCCAAGCACGCCTGTTAACGCGCGTTCGCAGTAGGCTATAAATTCAGGCTCTGGGTGTGCGTTGTTATCGCTTAAGTGATGGGCGAGTGCGTAATGCGCCAATACTTGTTGGCTGCGCTGAATACCTAAAAAGGTTTGCAGTAGTATTTTAAAGTCGTAAACAGTGGCTTTTACGTCTTTATTTAAGCGCCTTGATAAAATAGCCTGATCTTTAGGGTTAACAAAAGCAGCTGCCTGAATCTTATCAATTAAGCGCTCCTCAGCCCCAAGTGAAAAACTAATATAACACCCAATATTGGCAAACAAAGCTATCAAGGTTCCGCGTGTTATAAGCGTTTGTTGTAGCTCGCTATCAAGCGTTGCTCCGGCATCGAGTATTGGCAGCATTAAAAATAGTACCCAGCAAATAAAGCCCGCAACTAAACCTGCATAAACCCCATAAGCATGGCCTTTTCGCCAGTATAAGCCGCCCACAATAGCGGGTAATAATTGAGTAACAAGTGAAAAAGCAACTAAGCCCATACTTGCCAGTGCGCTGCTATGGCCAAACCATTGCTGATAGAAATAGGCCAAAATTAATATGCCTGCAATAGCAAAGCGCCTTACAAGTAAAATGCGAGACTTATAACTGGTGGTAATTAAGTTGCGTTTAAATTTACGACGTAGCATTAGGGGTAATACCACATCGTTTGAAATCATCGTGCTTAATGTAAGCGTTGCTACCACTATCATTGCGGTGGCGGCCGATAAACCACCTATAAATACAAAGGTGGTTAAAAAGGCGTTGTCGTTAATTAACGGTAGGGCAAGTACAAAGCTGTCGGGTGAATAGCCGCTGCCAATTTCAGGATGAATAGCCGCAGTCGCAATAGGTAAAATCATTGCGGCAGTTAATAGTAAATATAGCGGGAAAGCCCAGCGAGCGGTAAGTAAGTGGCGTTTGTTTTGATTGTCGACCACGGTTACATGAAACTGGCGTGGTAAACATATAATAGCCGCCGCAGCCATTAAAGACTGGCCAATAAAGTTAAAACTAAAAAAGTTAAAGTCGCTCCAATGGGCCCAAATCGACTCGGTTACTTTATTTGAAGTAGGCTCTGGCATATTAAATAAGGTGTAAACAGCAAGTCCTGCTACAGCAATAAGTGCAATAAGTTTAATCATTGATTCAAACGCGACAGCAAGCATTAACCCAGAGCGATACTCTGTTACGTCCACTTTGCGGGTACCAAAAAATATTGCAAATAAGGCCATAATTAATGTGGCAGAAAGCGCGAGCATATCGCCTGATATTTTATTACTGTTTTGCAAAAGTAAAAAGCTGGTACTAAGCGCTTTTAATTGCAGTGCAATGTAGGGAATAGTCGCCAGCAGCGCAATAACAGTAACCATAATCGCGGTAGTTTGGCGTTTGCCGTAACGAGCTGAAATAAAGTCAGCAATAGTGGTTATGTTTTGTTTTTTGCTTACCAGTACCAGCTTACGTAAAAACCCTTGGCCGAATAAAAACAGCAGCGCAGGGCCCAATAATATTGGCAAATAACTCCAACTGCTGGTGGCGGCTGTACCCACTGAGCCGTAGTAAGTCCAAGAGGTACAGTAAATCCCAAGTGAGAGTGAATACACAAAAGGGTGATGGCTAATACGCTTTGCCAAAGGGGTTGTTTTATCGCCCCAATTGGCGAGCCAAAACAGCACACCTATATAACTTAAAGCAACAATAATGAGTACGGCAGTCATGTTGTTATTAAACCTTATTATTTTAAATAGTCCCTCAACCCTATGAGGGATTAACACAATACCAGAACTGAGGTTAAGTGTGAGGCTTGAATTTAAAATAAAACTTTCATTTTATTTCTATCTTATTGAATATTAATAACAAAAATAAAATCATCTCAAGCATTAGACTAATGTCGCATTAATAAACAACTTACCAATTTAATAGTAAAGCCAATTCAAAAAATTAAGCTAACCAATTGAAATAAAATGAAAATGTATAAAATACGTTTGAATGATAAATACAGTTTACGTAAACGTTAATAAGCTGTTACGACTATGGTCTCAATTCAATATGTAACCAGCGTTGCTAAATTGGTAAGCGAAGATAAAAAACCACTCATCGCGATATTGCGGTGCTTAAAGGGGAAAACAAAAATGGCTTTTAAAGATGAAGAACAAGCAAAAGCTTATTGGGCAGAAAACATTTCGCTGTTATTTAAACTATTAGCAGTGTGGTTTATCGTGTCTTTCGGCTTTGGCATATTACTGGTTGATGTACTTAATGAAGTGCGTTTTTTTGGGTTTAAACTTGGCTTCTGGTTCGCCCAGCAAGGCGCGATTTATACCTTTGTTGCTTTGATTTTTGTGTACGTTTTCAAAATGAATACGTTAGATAAAAAATACGGCGTAGACGAATAGGAGCTAAGCAATGGATGTTCAAACACTCACGTTTATAATTGTTGGTTTAAGCTTTGCGCTTTATATCGGCATAGCAATTTGGGCCCGTGCGGGTTCAACTAAAGAGTTTTATGTAGCAGGCGGCGGCGTACCTCCTCTTGCTAATGGTATGGCAACGGCTGCCGATTGGATGAGTGCCGCGTCGTTTATTTCAATGGCGGGTATTATTTCGTTTGCAGGTTACGATGGCAGCGTTTACTTAATGGGGTGGACAGGTGGTTATGTACTATTAGCCATGTGTTTAGCGCCTTACTTACGTAAATTCGGCAAGTTTACTGTTCCTGACTTTATTGGCGACCGTTACTATTCACGCACCGCGCGTTTAGTGGCAATTGTATGTGCCATATTCATTTGTTTTACTTACATTGCAGGGCAAATGCGTGGTGTAGGCGTCGTATTTTCACGCTTTTTAGAAGTAGAAATTGAAACCGGTGTTTACATTGGTATGGTGATTGTATTCTTTTATGCGGTACTTGGCGGCATGAAAGGCATTACCTACACACAAGTAGCGCAGTATTGTGTACTTGTATTTGCCTACCTTGTACCAGCCATTTTTATCTCGATGATGATGACGGGTCACTTTTTCCCACAAACCGGTTTTGGTGCCACATTAATTGGCAGCGATGGCGTGTACGTACTTGATAAACTAGACGGCTTAAGCGCTGAACTTGGTTTTGCGCAATATACCGAAGGCTCTAAGAGCATGATTGACGTGTTCGCTATTACTGGCGCGTTAATGGTAGGTACTGCTGGTTTACCACATGTAATTGTTCGCTTTTTCACTGTACCTCGTGTAAAAGACACGCGTATTTCTGCAGCATGGACACTTGTGTTCATCGCGATTGTTTATACTACAGCACCTGCGGTTGCAGCCTTTGCTCGCGTAAACATGGTTGATACTATTAATGGTAAAGACGGTAGCGGTACAGCTTACGCAGAAGCACCAGGATGGATTAAAAACTGGGAACGCACAGGTTTAATTACATTTAATGATAAAAACGGCGATGGCAAAATGTTCTACACGGCGGGTAAAATAACCGATCCGAACAGTGCTAACGAAGTAAACGTAGACCGCGACATTATGGTATTAGCAAATCCAGAGATTGCTAACTTACCAGCATGGGTAATCGCACTTGTAGCTGCTGGTGGTATTGCCGCTGCACTTTCTACAACAGCAGGTTTACTACTGGTTATTTCGACCTCCGTTTCGCACGATTTACTCAAGCGAACTCTCAAGCCCGATATTACCGACAAGCAAGAGTTACTTGCAGCGAGGTTGGCAGCCATGGTCGCTATTGTTATCTCCGCGTACTTTGGTATTAACCCGCCTGGGTTTGTGGCATCGGTAGTGGCATTTGCATTCGGCCTGGCGGCAGCGAGTTTCTTCCCAGCAATTATTATGGGTATATTCTCTAAAACAATGAACCGCGAAGGCGCAATTGCAGGCATGGTAACGGGTATTGGCTTTACCGCTGCGTATATCATTTTCTTCAAGTTTGTTAGCCCAGAGCTAAACAGCCCTGAAAACTGGTTCTTAGGTATTTCACCTGAAGGTATTGGCTTAATTGGTATGATTATTAACTTTGCAGTAGCTGCAATTGTTCTTAAGTTTACTAAACCTACACCAGTTGAAATTCAACTAATGGTTGAAGGTATTCGTAACCCTAAAGGATCAGCAGAAGCGCACGACCACTAGGCAACATTTATAGATATAGTTTACAAAACATAAAGCACCAAAAGCCCGACTTTAGTCGGGCTTTTTATTTGTTTAATAAATAAGTACATTGGTGTTGTGTATACTTTTTAATGAGTACAACAATGAGTGTAGAACAACAGGAAATAGCCCAATACGTTTGTTTGCAAGCGCCTTTTACACTGCTTGATAGCAGCGCATACGAATATTTTGTAAATCATCTTGATATTATTTACCTCACCCGCGAAAACCAAACGCAGTGGTTACAAAGTGAAAACCCTAAACTATTTTTAATTCGCTCTGGTTTGTACGACCTAGTTGATGGCAAGGGGGATGTTGTTACACGCTTAGCGCAAGGTGATTATTTTGGTTTTCCGTCGCTGTTAACCGGCGAAGCAATTCAAAATAGGTTAGAGGTACAAAAAGAAGGCATAGTGTATATGCTCTCTCAAACGCATTTTGATTATTTACGCCGAGAATACAAATCGTTTGAGCAATACTTTGTACGCGCTCATGCTAACCGGTTGTTGTCATCGCATTATAAAAGTAAAAACGATAGTTGGTCTGAACGTAAAATATCAGAGCTGATGACCCGCACCGCCATTACGCTTACGCCCGATGCAAGTATTAGGCAAAGTGCTAAAAAAATGAAAGAGCATGGCGTATCGTCAATAATGATAACGCAGCACGCGCACTTAGTAGGGGTGGTAACCGACCGCGACTTACGTAATCGAGTACTTGCCGACGAAGTAGATCCACAAGACGCAGTAAGCAGTATTATGACAGCCAAACCTAAGTTTATATTTGAAAATAACCGGGTGTTTTCGGCGCTGCACTTAATGCTTAAATACAATATTCATCATTTGCCGGTGCTCGACGAAAACCATAACCCGATAGGAATGATAACCAGCACCGATTTACTGCGCCAACAAAAAAGTGACCCCGTACAGCTTATTGGGCGCATATACAAAGCGCATACTGTTACTGATTTAAAACGCTACGCAAAAGAAATCCCCGAACTTTTGCGTGGTTTTTCGTACAACATTGACGACATATCGCTAATTGGTAAATTACTGAGTGGTTTAACTGATGCGCTTACATCGCGCCTTATTCACTTATTTCAAGAAGAGCATGGCGCAGCGCCAACCAGCTTTAGTTTTATTTGCTTTGGCTCGCAAGCACGCGAAGAGCAAACTCTGCATTCAGATCAAGATAACGGCTTATTACTTCCAAACGACTTAACTCCCGAGCAGCACGCTTACTTTAAAAGCATGGGGAAGTTTGTATGTGAAAACTTAGTTGAATGCGGCATTAGGCGTTGCCCAGGTAATATTATGGCAAGCAGCGATGAGTGCCGTATGAGCGTAAACGACTGGAGCGAGCGATTTTTTAAATGGATAAAAAGCCCAACGCCTGATGCAATGCTTAACTGTAAAATATTTTTTGACCTGCGATTTATTGAAGGCTCAAATACTTTATACACCGCTTTTTGCGAGCAACTAATTCGTATATCGCGTAACGACTTATTCTATGCCGCAATGGCAACCGACATAAGCAGCAACAGCGTGCCAATTGGTTTATTTAATAAATTTAAAACTGAAAAAACAGATCAAAATAATAAATATATAGATTTAAAAAAACGCGGTGTCGTAATTATAAATGACATAGTGCGGTTATACGCTTTAAAAGCGGGTATTAGGCGCGCCAACACACAAGAGCGGTTGGACGCACTACTAAAACATAAACTGATCAGCAAAGAAGATATATACAACCTAAAAGACTGCTGGCGGTTCTTAACGCAGCTTCGCTTGAGTACACAAATAAACGAAGAGGGTTTACCGAGTAATTGTATTAACCCTAATAAATTAAACTCATTAGAGCGCCATCAACTAAAAGAAGCGTTTTACCTTGTTAAACAAGCGCAGCAAGCCGCCGCGTTTAAGTTTGCTCGCGGCAGTTTATAATGATGGATTACTAACATGGTAAAAAAGCTGCTCACTCGGTATTTAAAGCGCCGTAAATTACTAGGCAAAAATGCCTTACAACAACGTTATTTGGTGATTGATTTAGAGCTCACTGGCCTTGATGCAAAACAGCACGAAATTGTATCACTAGCGTGGGTGATAATAGATAACCAATGTATAAAAATGAGCGAGTCGCAGCACCTTATAAATAAAGACGTAAAAAGCCTTGAGCAAAGTCCTGTTTTTCATGGGATTAACGACGATGCTATAACAAATGGACAGAGCTTGTGCAGTATATTAACGCAATTGAGCTGCCATTTTAGCGACTGTATTTTAGTGTTTCATAATGCCATGCTCGATTGGGGATTTTTAAAAATAGCGCTTAAAAATGCCAATATAACTATACGTCCTAAACTCATACTCGACACACTCCATATTGAACAAAAGCGCTTACTCCATCATTCAACTGAAATAAAACAAGATGATTTAACCCTTAATGCTTGCCGCACACGTTATGAGTTACCAAGCTATCATTGCCATCATGCACTGACCGATGCACAAGCCACCGCCGAGCTACTGCTAGCCCAGTGTCATCAAATAAGCCGTGGCAAAGAGTTAAAAGTAGCCGAGTTGATGTAGGTTGGATAGAGGACAGCGAAACCCAACGATAAAATGCCTTATCGGCTAACACCGAGGCTAATGATAGGCAGTTTACTTTTATTGTTATTCGTATGATTATAGGTACTTGTATATTTATTATTTAATATTAAAAATATAAATTTCATAAATAGAAAACGCAGATGGAATAGCGAAGATGAATAAATACGAAAAAGTTGATTTAGCTTATAATTTTCTTGTTGAAAAAGAAAAAGAGAGTGAAGCGTTTACTGTACTTCAATTAATGGAAGCAACGGAGTGGAAGGCTGACACATGTAGAACATATTTATCTAAACGCTGGTATCAATATCTAGAAAAAGATGGAGAGCAGTATTCAAGTTCCGGAATAGCTTTTTTAAGTAAAAATGAATTTAGAGCGGTTCATAGCCAAAAGTTACAACAAGTAATTGATCATTCAGTAAAAGGAATATTACTTCACAAGGCTAAAGAGTTCGCGTTGCTTGCCGTATCAACTTATAACAATCCCTATACTGAATTTAAAACTTATGGGTTTATAGTCAATATAGTAATTGCTTACACATCACTTATGCATGCCATATTTGAGAAGAAAGGAATTGATTATTTCCATAAAGATGCAAATGGAAGAACGATTTTTATCGATGGTGAAGAAAAGTCATGGGAATTGAGAGATTGCATCGATGGGTATTGGCAGGGATTTGAAGCTCCAGAAAAAGCGAATATAAAATTTCTGATCGGGTTAAGAAATAAAATAGAACATCGAAGCTTACCTGCTATTGATTTAGCCGTGAGTGGTGAATGTCAGTCAGCATTAAGTAATTTCGAAACAATACTAGTTGAAGAGTTTGGAGATGAGCATGCTTTAACTGCAAGTCTTGCGATTGCAATGCAATTAACAAGAATTTCCGAACAAGCTCAGATAGATGCTTTGAAACAGCTTCAAAAAGATAATTACAAAGCTGTTCGCCGATATATGGAAACATATCGAAATGATCTAAACGATGATGTAGTTCAAAGTCAAAAATATAGGGTTCGAGCCTTTTTGGTTCCTAAACTAGGAAATCATGCAAAGTCAGCAGATATGGCTATAGAGTTTATTAACGTAAATAAGTTAAGTGAGCAAGAGTTAGAAAACTACGAACAAGGTGTTGCATTTATCAAAGGGGTCGAAAATCCTTTTAAGTTAAGACCAAGTAAAGTTGTAGATCTTGTTTCTAAAAAAATCCCTTTCTTTAATATAGCTTTACATACTAAATGTTGGAAATTTTATGATGCAAGACCACGTGGTGAGCAAAGAGGTTTTAAAGGTGAATTTTCAGGTTTTGTAGAAGGTTTTGAAGGTTATTTGTATTCATTGTATTGGAGTAAATTTTTAATAGAAGAATTAAAAAAACCAGAAGTCCTATCACTCGTTAAACAACAAGCGATTTGATAATAAATTATTGCTATTCAAGGAACGATCATGAAACTCATCACTAGTATTTTCTTAACCTTATTCCCACTCATCACTTTTGCTAATTCAAGCTTAGCCACAAATCGCCATATTGCAGTTCAAGGTACTGCAGAGGTGCTTGCCAATCCTGATATCGCTAAAATACTATTTCAAATTATAAGTATTAAAAACGAACCTTTAGCAGCTAAGAACGATCTTGATAATAAAGTTAATTTACTAATTGACGGGCTAAATCAATTTGAAATAACTGCCGATGATGTAGTTGCCTCAAGTGTTAAAGTTGAAAAAACGGGTATGGATTACATTGAAACAGGGCATCAGGCTCCCGCAGAATACGCAGCTATAAGGACCTTTGAAGTAACACTAAAAAATATTGAAAGAGTGAATGATTTAAGTGATTTTTTATTGAATTTAAAAGTAAATACGATTCAAAATACTGAATTTTTATCTTCAAAAGCTGAGCTGTTACAAGCACAAGCTACACAACAAGCACTTAATAACGCAAAAGAAAAAGCAAATGTGCTTGCTAACTCCTTTGGTACAAAAGTGGGTGAAGTACGCACTATTAGCTCAACTCAAAAAAGCGTTTACAGTGGCTTTGGTGCAGCGGTTAAAAAAATAGATAGAGTAAATCCAATGAGCGATTCATTTCCTAAAGTTCGCAAAAATTATTTACAACAAACGATAAGCTTTAAATCATCAATAAACGTGGTGTTTGATTTAGAGCTAGATGAATAAGCTAAAATTTTCATTTCAAATACATTTTCATAATGTAAGCTGGCTTTAAGTTTTTGATTAATTTGAAGGTAGCCATATAATGAGCGATGAAAATAACACGTTAAAAGCACAAACTGAGGCAAAAATAGCGGCAGGGCGTAAAGGTAATCCTGATTTTATGAAAGGCGTTGATGAAACTATTGCACAGGCAAAAGCGTTTCAACAAGGTGCTAATGCACTTGATTTAAACCAAAGCGCACCAAGTTTTGAGTTACCAAATCAACATGGTCAATCGGTGCAGTTAACCGAGTTACTTGCTAAAGGGCCTGTGGTTGTTACTTTTTATCGTGGAAGTTGGTGTCCGTACTGCAATTTACAGCTCAAAGCGCTTCAAGCACGTTTACCTGAAATTCACGCATTAGGCGCACAATTGGTGGCTATTAGCCCACAAGTACCCGATGGCTCACTTAGTGATGATGAAATAAGTAAAATGGATTTTTTAGTGCTGAGTGATCAAAATGCCGATGTAGCAGCAAGCTACGGCGTAGCATGGCAAGTACCCACATTTTTACTAGAGCATATGCGAGTAGACCGAGGCCTAGATTTAGAGTCGGTTAACAATGGCAATAGTCGTGTTTTACCGATCCCTGCCACCTTTGTTTTAGATAAACAAGGTAAAGTGACTTGGCGTTATGTTGACGTTGATTATCGTACTCGTTCTGAGCCAGAAGATATAATTAACGCATTGAAAAATTTAGTATAAAAAACTTAATTTAAAAAGTCAGAACCATCGAAGAGCTTGCAATGCGTAAGCTCTTTAACCTTAATTTAAAGTTTCTAATGCTACCCTCTTATAATAATGCTCAAGGTCGATTACAATACAGCCATCTAAAAGGCGTATTGCCTTTATCTGCACGCTAAAAGAGTGGATTTTATATTTCATGGCAATCAAACTTGCAATTAATGGTTTTGGTCGTATTGGTCGAAATATTGTCCGCGCGTTATACGAGTCTGGTTTGAGCGACGATATAAAAATTGTTGCGATTAACGAACTTGCTGATCCTGAAGCTATTGCTCATTTATTAAAATACGACACATCCCACGGTCGTTTTTCTTTTCCTGTAAAACTTGGTGAAGACACCATTAGTGTTGCAGGCGATACCATTGCACTTTTTTGTGAAGAAAACCCAATTGAATTACCTTGGCAAACGCTCGATGTAGACGTTGTACTTGAATGTACAGGTGTTTATCACTCGCGTGAACATGCGCAGTTACATATTACTGCAGGCGCTAAAAAGGTGTTGTTTTCGCATCCGGCTGATAACGATGTTGATGCTACGATTGTGTATGGCATTAACGACGATGAGCTTAAAAGCGAGCACACAATTGTTTCTAACGGCTCGTGTACAACTAACTGTGTTGTGCCGGTTATTAAAGTATTAGATGATGCATTTGGTATTGAGTCGGGCGCTATTACAACTATTCATGCGTCGATGAACGATCAACAAGTGATTGATGGTTATCATCATGATTTACGCCGTACTCGCGCTGCAAGCCAATCAATTATTCCAGTTGATACAAAGCTCGCCCGTGGTATAGACCGTATTTTACCTAAATTTAAAGGCCGTTTTGAAGCCATAGCCGTACGTGTACCGACTATAAATGTCACGGCAATGGATTTAAGTGTAACGGTTAATACCGATGTAGATTTAAACGCAGTAAATAACGCACTTAAAGCACAAGCAAAAGACCGCTTAGAAGGTATTTTAAGTTATACCGAAGAGCCGCTTGTGTCGGTTGATTTTAATCACGACCCACATTCTTGTATTATTGATGGCACACAAACACGTGTTAGTCACAAACGACTGATAAAGTTATTAGTATGGTGTGATAACGAATGGGGTTTTGCTAATCGTATGCTCGACACAGCGCGTGCTATGATGGCAGTGAATAAGTAATTTATTAATATAATAATTTTAAACGTATTTTTCAGGTTCAGTATCGTTAACTAAGGAGATGTTCATGTCGGTCATAAAAATGGCAGATTTAGATTTAAACGGCAAACGCGTATTAATTCGTGAAGATTTAAATGTACCAGTTAAAGCAGGTAAAGTGACGTCAGATGCGCGTATTCGTGCAGCACTACCTACTATTAAATTAGCGCTTGAGATGGGTGCTAAAGTAATGGTTATGTCACACCTTGGCCGTCCTACGGAAGGGGAATATGATGAAGCGTTTTCGCTAGCACCTGTCGCTGATTACTTAAACGATGCCCTTGAGCAAACTGTACGTTTAGAAAAAGATTATCTAAACGGTGTTGATATTGCTGATAACGAAGTGGTTGTTTTTGAAAATGTGCGCTTTAACAAAGGCGAGAAGAAAAACGACGAAGCGTTATCTAAGCAACTTGCAGCACTGTGTGATGTATATGTAATGGATGCATTTGGTACGGCTCACCGTGCACAAGCATCTACCCATGGCGTTGGCTTATTTGCCGATGTGGCATGTGCAGGTCCATTGTTATCAGCTGAACTAGAAGCGTTAGGCAAAGCACTTGATAACCCAGCTCGTCCATTAGTGGCGATTGTTGGTGGTTCTAAAGTATCTACTAAGCTAACCGTTTTAGATTCACTTTCTAAAATTGTTGACCAATTAGTTACCGGTGGCGGTATTGCAAATACCTTTATTGCTGCATCAGGTAGCCCAGTTGGTAAATCGCTTTACGAACCAGATTTAATGGATGAAGCTAACCGCTTATGTGCAGCAGCGATTGCTAATAATGGTGAAATTCCGGTACCGACTGACGTAGTTGTTGGTAATGAGTTTTCTGAATCTGCTGTAGCTACGCTTAAAGATGTAAGCGAAGTAACAAGCGACGATATGATTTTTGATATTGGTCCTGATACAGCGAGCAAGCTTGCAAAAATTATTGCAAATGCGGGCACTGTTGTATGGAATGGCCCTGTTGGCGTGTTCGAGTTTGACCAATTTGGTAATGGCACACGTGCTATTGCACAAGCAATTGCTAACTCAAATGCGTTTTCAATTGCTGGTGGTGGTGATACCTTAGCCGCAATTGATAAATACGGCATTGCCGATAAAGTTTCTTATATTTCTACTGGTGGTGGTGCGTTCTTAGAGTTTTTAGAAGGCAAAAAACTTCCAGCAGTTGAAATGCTAGAGTCGCGCGCTAAGTAATTTTAGTAGCGTAAGGTGAGGGGGTAATAGCCCTCACCGACAATTAATTATTAAATACCTCTCACCCTAATTTAATAGTTAATTTAGACGGAATATTACTGCAAAGCAGTGGTTTTTCGTGGCGTTGTTATAACGCCAAACTAACACATCCGTTCAAACTAGATGGTAGGGAACTACTGTCGATAAATTGGAGAATACCCAATGGCTTTAATCAGTATGCGACAACTTTTAGATCATGCAGCAGAGCATGGTTACGGCGTACCTGCTTTTAACGTTAACAATCAAGAGCAAATGCGCGCAATAATGGAAGCGGCTGACAAAACAAACAGCCCAGTAATCGTTCAGGGATCAGCTGGCGCACGTGCTTATGCTGGTGCTCCATTTATTCGTCATATGATTTTAGCAGCCGTTGAAGAATGGCCACATATCCCCGTTGTTATGCACCAAGATCACGGCACATCGCCAGGTGTATGTCAGCGTTCAATTCAGCTTGGTTTTTCATCAGTAATGATGGATGGCTCGTTAATGAGCGACGGTAAAACTCCTTCAAGCTACGAATACAATGTAGAAGTAACGCGCGAAACTGTTGCTATGGCTCATGCTTGTGGCGTATCTGTTGAAGGCGAGCTAGGTGTACTTGGTTCACTGGAAACAGGTGAAGCTGGCGAAGAAGACGGTGTTGGCGCAGAAGGGTTACTAACCACTGAGCAAATGCTAACAGACCCTGAAGAAGCGGCTGACTTTGTAAATAAAACACATGTTGATGCACTTGCAATTGCCTGTGGTACTTCGCATGGAGCTTATAAATTTACTCGCCCACCAACAGATGACATTTTAGCGATTGATCGCATTAAAGCGATTCATGCACGTATTCCTAACACGCATTTAGTGATGCATGGTTCATCTTCAGTTCCTCAAGAATGGTTAGAAATTATTAATCAGTATGGTGGCGAGATTCCAGAAACTTATGGTGTGCCAGTTGAACAGATTGTTGAAGGCATTAAGTTTGGTGTTCGTAAGGTAAATATTGATACCGATTTACGTTTAGCATCTACCGGTGCAATTCGCCGTCATATGGCGCTTAACCCATCTAACTTCGATCCACGTAAATACTTAGCTGAAGCAACTAAAGCAATGACAGAGATTTGTGTTGCACGCTATAACTCGTTTGGTACTTCTGGTCAGGCTAGTAAAATTAAGCCAATTTCACTTGATGAAATGCACCTTAAATACTTAAGCGGCGAGCTAGACCCTAAAATTAGATAATAGATCAATTTATAATTGATCATTATTAAGCCAGTAACTTTGTTGCTGGCTTTTTTAATGTCAGCCCTTTTTATATTGCAGGTTACGGCTTCTATTGATCAGATCGCTGTACTATCAACTCCGTACTTTGGGATCACGCATTTACTAACACAGCCTTTTCGGATCATTACTTTACTAAGCCAAATACACTTTTTCGCTATTTTAGGCTCTGAGATAATTTGATCGTTATTTATTTGTATAAACAATCAACAACTTATGGCTTTGACTAGGTACAACTCTGATCTGAGAGTGGATCGGCTTGGTAAAAATCTGATCCTTTATTTGGGGCTTAGTAAAATTTAGATCTATTTTTAAACGTATTGATTGTTACACAGGCGGGTTTGTTAATTTTAAAATAGCTTTAAAGTTACTTTTAAGCGATCGATCTGTAAAAAAGTCTTGGTTAGTAAAACAATGATCCCAGTTAATTTTGTATTATTTAATGATTCAACTAGCGACAAAAAGCAGATAATTTCAAAAATTAGCTATTTTATAAATTTATCGTAAATCTCTTTTTATTACGTTAAATATTAAAAAGGTTTTAAAAATATGACGTTAATGAGGTTTTTTGTCACTAATTTGTGTTTTTTTTACCACCATTTTAATTTACACGTTACACTTTCATAAAAATGTCATACTTAGTCATAATAATGAAAACTAATTCGATAGCGTAAGAGATAAATTGGAATGTCACGTAAAGTACTAGTCGTAGATGACGAAGCTCCTATCAGGGAGATGTTGGTTTTTGTTTTAGAGCAAAATGGATTTCAAGCAATTGAAGCAGAAGATTACGACTCTGCTATTGCAGCTATGGTTGAACCTTACCCAGATATGGTTTTACTTGATTGGATGTTACCAGGTGGAAGCGGTATTCAAATTGCTAAAAAGTTTAAGCAAAACGAACACACCCGCCAAATCCCAATTATTATGCTTACAGCCCGTGGCGAAGAAGAAGACAAAGTACGCGGTCTTGAAGTAGGTGCTGACGATTACGTAACTAAGCCGTTTTCTCCTAAAGAGCTTATGGCGCGTATTAAAGCGGTTATTCGCCGTGTATCGCCAACCTCATTAGAAGAAGCTATTGAAGTACATGGCCTGCGTTTAGACCCTATTTCGCATCGTGTTACCTCAGAAGGTAACGAGCTTGATATGGGGCCAACCGAATTTAGATTACTGCACTTTTTTATGACTCACCCAGAGCGTGTTTATAGCCGTGAACAGCTGCTTGATCATGTATGGGGAACTAATGTTTACGTAGAAGATCGCACGGTTGATGTGCACATTCGTCGTCTGCGTAAAGCAATTGGCCCACTTGGACATGACCGTTTGGTGCAAACTGTACGTGGTGCTGGATATCGTTTTTCAAGTAAGCTGTGATCAGCTTAAAGCTTAGCTAATGTATGAAATACGCATGTATTACTACTCTAAGGTAAAGTGAGTGTATGTATCGAGTTGTTAATAAGCAGGCGTTAGTAAAGCGCCTGTTTATCTATTTTTTACCCTTACTATTAATTGGTGTGCTGGTTGGCGCGCCATTTTTGCTTTTATTTTTAGGATCTTTTTCCCTCCTTATTTGGCACTACCATCAACTTTATCGTTTGAGCGATTGGCTACTTAATCAACGTAGCTTTAATCCACCTGAGGGCGAGGGTGCATGGGAGCAAGTGTTTGAAGGTATTTATCATCTACAGCACCGTAATCGTAAAAAACGTAATGAGCTTGCTGATTTAATTCGTCGCTTTCGCGATGGAGCTGAAGCAGTACCTGATGCGGTAGTGGTATTACAAAACGATTTAAGTATTGTGTGGTGTAATCAATTAGCGCTTAAAGTGCTTGGTTTGCAGTGGCCAACCGATCATGGTCAGCGTCTTGATAATTTAATTCGCGAACCTAAGTTTGCTAAATACATGCACAAAGGTGAATTTGACGACGCGCTTGAGCTGGATAACGGTCATAGCATTGAGCAAGTACTAGAATTTAGGGTTATGCCTTATGCAAGCACGCAACTTATGGTTGTTGTGCGTGATGTAACGCGCTTAAAACAGCTAGAACAGATGCGTAAAGACTTTGTAGCCAATGTGTCACACGAACTACGTACACCGCTTACAGTGGTTACTGGGTATCTTGAGATGATGGATGGCGACATGATGCCGCCGCCAGCAATGTGGAACAAAGCGCAAAATACTATGCTTGAACAATGCAAGCGCATGGATAGCTTAGTCAGCCAATTACTATCGCTTTCGCGTATTGAAGGTGCACGGCGCCAAGATAACGATAAAGCCATAAACGTACCGCAATTACTTGGTTATATTCACACTGAGGCAAACTCAATTAATCAAGACAAAGGCCATGAGCTTATTTTTAATATCGATAAAACCCTTGATATTAAAGGCTCTGAGGATGAACTGCGTAGTGCGTTTTCTAATTTAGTATTTAACGCCATTCATTACACTAAACCCGGTGGCAAAGTGGAAGTGTGTTGGCAGCGCAAAAACAATAAAGCGCGTTTTAGTGTTACCGATAATGGTGATGGTATTGCGCCAGAGCATATTAACCGTTTAACTGAGCGTTTTTATCGTGTTGATAAAGCCCGCAGCAGAACAACAGGTGGCTCAGGTTTAGGGCTTGCGATTACAAAACATGTACTAACGCGCCACGATAGTAAATTAAATATTAGCAGTGAAGTTAACAAAGGTTCGTGTTTTTCTTTCGAATTTTCAATAGATAAGATAGTTTCGCTAGCTAAGTAATTAGGCTGAAAAGCAAAGTCATAAAAGTGTCATTTAAGAGTAATGTAACTGTCATGTACTCACTTTAGAGTGGGCAGCAGTTAGAAAATGGGACGAACAAACCGGAGAACCCTACATGAAATTTAAAAACTTAGTTGCCGCAATGGGTGTGGCTGTTACAACTTTCGTATCTGCACAAGCAGTGGCTTTAGACCAAGATATTCCTGAGTATCAAAAAATTAGTGGTGTTTCAGGTAACTTCTCATCAGTAGGTTCTGACACTTTAGCCAACATGATGACGTTCTGGGCTGAAGAGTACAAACGTATTTACCCAAATGTAAATATTCAAATTCAAGCGGCAGGTTCTTCTACTGCACCACCGGCACTTACCGAAGGTACAGCTAACCTAGGACCAATGAGCCGTAAAATGAAATCTAAAGAAATCGAAGCGTTCGAAAAACGTTACGGTTACAAGCCAACAGAAGTTCGCGTAGCTATTGATGCACTTGCTGTATTTGTACATAAAGATAACCCAATTGAAGGTCTTCGTATTGACCAAGTAGATGCTATCTTTTCATCTACTCGTAAATGTGGCGCCCCAGAGCAAGTTAACCGTTGGAGCGATGTTGGTCTAACAGGTGATTGGGCAGCTAAAGATGTGCAACTTTACGGACGTAACTCAGTGTCAGGTACTTATGGCTACTTTAAAAAGAAAGCACTGTGTAAAGGTGATTTCCGTAATAACGTAAATGAGCAACCGGGTTCTGCATCAGTAGTACAGTCAATTTCATCTTCATTAAATGCAATTGGTTACTCTGGTATTGGCTATAAAACATCGGGCGTACGTACAGTACCGCTTGCTAAAAAAGGCGATAACTTTGTTGATGCAACACTTGATAACGTTGCGCAAGGTAAATATCCGCTATCGCGCTTTTTATATGTTTATGTGAATAAACACCCGAATAAGCCGCTATCACCTATGGAAGAACAATTTTTAAGAATGGTACTTTCAAAAGATGGTCAGCAAATTGTAGAAAAAGATGGTTATGTACCACTTTCTGCAAAGCTAGTAAAAACAGAACTTAAAAAGCTTGGTTTGAACTAATACCAATTGCATTAAATTAGTGAGTTATTATAGCGATAAGAAAATAGCGCAATAACAAGGCTAAAATTATGATACATAGTTGTTCTATATAAATAATTTTTAACGTAGTTAGTGAGTTATTTAATACGCTAGAATGGTCATGTTTTTAATAAAATTGGTATGATAAACCATAGGCAATAAAAAACCGCTCACTGAGCGGTTTTTTTGTGCCTAAAACTAAAAACTTTAAGGAATTAAATATTACCTAATTTTTCGGCTTGTGCTTTACATTGATTATAGCTCTCAACACATTTTCCAGAGCATACTTGTTGCTTTAAGCCCTCAGCAGTTGTTTGCTGTTCGCATGTACTTTCGCATTGGTAATTTTGTTGAGCACACTGATTCATTTCAGGGTTTTCAACTTGGTTTTGGCAGCCTACTAATAGTGCAAAAGTAAGGGCGACTACGCTTGTTTTTATTAAAGTGTGCATGCTTCTTATCCTTAAAATGGAGTCGCAATAATATTAAATTTCGACTTGAATATTGTCGATCAATCTAACACCACCAAAATAGGCTGCGGCTAAAATAACAAATTGAGTATCTTCGATTGTAGCAGTTTTTAATGTATCTCGTTGAGCAATCTCAAAATAGTCTGGCTTTAGGCCAGCTTGCTCTAAGCTCTGTTTAGCTAAGCTTTCAAGTTTTACGAAGTCTTTTTCGCCGCTTTTAAGTTGCTCAGCGCATGTATTAAGTGCTTTAAATAGTACGGTTGCAGTCGCTTTTTGCTCATCAGATAAGTAACCATTACGTGAGCTCATAGCAAGGCCAGAAACTTCTCGCATTGTAGGTACACCAATAACTTCAACCGGAATTGATAGGTCGCGTGCCATGGTTTTAATTACTTGCAGTTGCTGAAAATCCTTTTCACCAAAGCAGGCGTAATCGGGTTGTACAAGATTAAATAATTTTGTAACTACCGTGGCAACACCTCTAAAGTGACCAGGGCGTGAGCCACCACAGTAACCTAATGAAATATCAGGCACATCTACAAAGCTCTGTGCGCCAAGTCCATTTGGATAAATTGTCTCTACACTTGGGGTAAATACAATATCAGTGCCTAGTTCTGCAAGGCCTTGTTTATCTTCGTTTAGTGTACGAGGATAGTTATCTAAATCTTCGTTAGCACCAAATTGCATTGGGTTAACAAAAATACTCACAACGACTTTATCGGCTAAGTTTTTTGCTTTTTCTACTAGCGAAAAATGCCCACGGTGCAAGTTGCCCATCGTTGGCACAAGTGCCACGCTAAGACCCGCTTGGCGCCATGCTTTAATTTGACTACGTAACGATCTGATTTCAGTAATTGACTGCATTATTTAAACTCGTGTTCAGCGCTTGGAAACGCGCCATTTTTAACGTCTGTACAATACTTTTGAACGGCTGCAGGCATATTGCCTGTTTCGAGCAAAAAGTTTTTAGAAAATTTAGGAATGTAACCTGCTGAAATACCAACAAGGTCATGCATTACCAGTATTTGGCCGTCAGTTAAACTGCCCGCACCAATACCAATTGTTGGGATACTTAGAGCGTCTGTAATGCGTTTTGCCAGTGCACTTGGAATACATTCAAGTACTAATAATTGTGCGCCAGCAGCTTCTAGTGCTTTTGCGTCATCAATCATTTTTTGTGCTTTGTCTTCTTCGCGACCTTGTATTTTAAAGCCACCAAATACATGTACTGACTGTGGTGTAAGGCCTAAATGCCCGCAAACTGGAATACCTTGTTGAGTAAGCGTTTTAATGCTCTCGTAAAGCCATTCTCCGCCTTCAAGCTTAATCATGTTTGCGCCAGCGCGCATAAGCTCAGCTGCATTTTTACAAGTATCACTTACGCTTGAGTAGGTCATAAAAGGTAAGTCAGCAATTACAAATAATTCGCGGCTACCAGCGCGTACACAGCGGGTATGATATGCAATATCTTGATTGGTTACGCCAAGGGTGTCATCGCCGCCTTGTAGTACCATGCCCAAAGAGTCGCCCACTAAAATAACTTCAACGCCGTTATCATGAAATAACTTTGCAAAACTAGCGTCATAGGCTGTTAATGCAGTAATTTTGTTATTTTCTGCTTTCATTTTATTTAAAGTAGAAACGGTTATTTTAGACATAATATCCTCGCAGGCAAAAGCCTAGGTTAATTACAGAGGTAATTGTTGTAAGTCGTTGAGCGGTAAATTATTTGCAATGGTTTTTAATGCAATGCCGCTAGGTAAAATAAGTTCAGGTGCAAGCTCTAATAGTGGATAAACCACAAACTCGCGATTATTCAAACCATAATGAGGCACAGTTAAGCGCACCGTATTTATAATTTGATCATCAAATAATAGAGTATCTATATCAAGTGTGCGTGGACCCCAACGCTCAGCCTTTCTTACTCGACCATGCTCAAGTTCAATACGTTGCGTTAAATCAAGTAATTGCTCTGGCTCAAGGGTCGTTTTAATGCACGCTACTGCATTGATATAGTCTGGTTGATCTTGTGGGCCCATAGGCTTACTTGCATAGTAATGCGATACGTTTATAAATTCACAATTAGGCAGCTTTTTAAGCGCGATTACCGCGTTATCAAGCTGCTCTTTTGGTGAGTTTAGGTTGGCACCTAAACCCAAATAAACACAGTGCATGTTATTACTCAGCTGGCTTTTTAGTAGGTCGACGGCGCTTTCGCGGCTTAGGACCACCTTGGTGGCCTAAGTTTTTAACCATCTCTTTTTGGCCGTTTATATCTTGGCTTAAGTATTGTGTCCACCACTGGGCAAGCTCAGTATGCTGTGTTTCGCCTGCATCTACGCGTAAGAGTAAAAAGTCGTAGGCGGCTTTAAAGCGAGGTTGTTGCGTTAGTCTGTATGCACGTTGGCCTGCACGTTTATCCAAACGGTGCTGAATATGCCAAATATCGCGAGCACCTAAAGTAAAGCGTTTAGGAACCGCAATGTGTTGTGAGTTATCGCTTAGTACTTTATTCATTGCTTGTGCGAAAGCATCGTATTCTGCAAGTTGTTCTTGGCTTTGAATCTTTTTAGTACGTTCAAGCAGCGGGAACCAAAGTAGTGCGGCAAAAATAAACGCTGGTGTTACTTTTTTATCGGCATTAATACGTTTGTCGGTATTTTGAAACATTTGCTGAATAAGCGTGTGTTCTAAGCCACTTGGATTTTTATCTAAGATTTTATCAAGCTCAGGAAACAGTGAGCGGAATAAGCCGTATTTACGCAGCATTAAAAAGTTAGCTTCGGCCTTGCCATTTAAAAACAGCTTAAGAATTTCTTCAAATAAACGTGCTGGCGGAATGTTATCAAGCAAACTTGCAAGCTCGCTAATTGGCTTTTCACTTTTAGGCGCAATGCTCATATCAAGTTTAGTAGCAAAGCGAACTGCACGTAACATACGAACAGGGTCTTCGCGGTAACGCGTTTCAGGGTCGCCGATTAGCTCAATTTGTTTAGCTTTAATTGCCGCTAAGCCGTTGGCGTAATCGTGAATACTAAAATCTTTGATTGAGTAATAAAGTGCATTGATTGAAAAGTCGCGGCGTTCTGCATCTTCTTCAATACTGCCAAATACGTTGTCACGTAGTAATTGGCCTTCATCGCTTGATTGGCTTATTTGATTTTTGTCTTCTTGCGCTTCGTGGTGGCCACGCATAGTAGCCACTTCAATAATTTCACGACCAAATACAATATGTGCTAAACGAAAGCGACGGCCAATAAGGCGACAATTTCTAAATAGTTTTTTTACTTGATCTGGCGTGGCATTAGTAACTACGTCAAAATCTTTTGGCTGTTGGCCTAACAATATATCGCGAATACAACCACCAACAAGGTAGGCATCGTAGCCACCGTCTTTTAAGCGGTATAATACTTTGATTGCATTTGGGCTAAATTGTTTGCGAGAAATACCATGCTCACCACGAGTGACAACAATAGGTTCACTGCTTACAGAAGCGCTTTCGGCACTGGTATTCGGGCCGATTATTTGTCGGCAAAATTGAAAAAGCTTGGAAATAATAGTCTGTCTCCTAGAAGGTGTGATTGACTCTGCATCGCAATCAAAAGTTACAGCAAATGGGGCGGTTATAGCCCAGTACAAGCTGTTTGACGTAATTAGCATATATTTAGGCGGCTATCATATACCAGCAGGGTTTAAAAATTAAGTTGATGTGTTGAAATTAAGCCGTTTTTAGCTATTTTATTTACTTAAATGTGTAAATTGGACTTTCTGACTACGTGGATGCTGAGAAATTTGTATTTCGGATACTTGTGGTACCTGTTTTAAGCTAAAGTTTTTAATTCCCCAAGCGATTAATTGTTCAATATTTAAATCGATTAAATCAGCTATAACAGGCAACCCTAAAAATTCAAATGCACTAATTAAAGCAGGCTTTGGATTTTGTTTGCTAATGGCGGGAGCATAATTTTGTTTAGACAATTTGAAACCAGGCTTGGCAACCGCTAAAGGTAAATGAGCAAATTCAGGTACAGGGCTATCGAGTTGTTTAAATAAACTAATTTGCCGAGCGGTTGGCTCAATTAAATCAGCACCTCTTACAATTCGATTAATCCCTTGATCAATATCATCGACGACCACAACAAGTTGATATGCAAATAAGTCATCGCTGCGTTTAATTAAGTAATCTTCATGGGAAAGGGCGCTATTTACCGTTATATCACCTTGAATTAAGTCATTAAATTGAGTCGTTGGATATTGCTGAACTAAGCGAAGCGCACCGCATTGAGTATTATGATTAAGTGTTTGGCAATGCCCCTGATAAATACCGCCAATGGCTTTTATTTGTTTGCGAGTACAGGTGCAACCATAAACAAGGTTTTGTTTTAAAAGTGAGTGGGTAATATCTTGGTATAAAGGAAGACGCTGCGTTTGATATACAACAGGTTCGTCCCAGTGAAGGGCGTAGGCATGTAAGGTATTAAGAATATCGGAGTCGGCGTTTTTAACCACGCGCGTAGTGTCAATGTCTTCTATACGAACTAACCATTTTCCTTGATTAGCTTTTGCATCTAGATAGCTACCCACAGCCGCTACAAGTGAGCCAAAATGTAATGGCCCAGAAGGAGACGGTGCAAAACGACCGCGATATTTACGCATAGGCGCAGTAACGGCTGTAGGAGACATAACTAATTAATAAGTATTAATTAGCCGCGTCCAGATTGCTTTTCTTTGATTTCTGCAAGTGTTTTGCAGTCTACGCATAAATCGGCAGTAGGACGTGCTTCTAAGCGACGTATGCCAATTTCGATGCCACAAGACTCACAAAATCCAAAATCATCTTCTTTAATCAAATTAATTGTTTTTTCAATTTTTTTGATTAATTTACGTTCGCGGTCACGAGTACGAAGTTCTAAAGAGAACTCTTCTTCTTGTGCAGCGCGGTCAACTGGGTCAGGAAAGTTAGCAGCTTCGTCTTGCATGTGCGATTTAGTACGATCAACTTCGTTACGTAAATCATTACGCCAAGTTTCTAAAATCGCTCTAAAATGAGCACGTTGTGCATCATTCATGTACTCTTCGCCTGGTTTTTCTTGGTATGGTTCTAAACCGGCTTGAGCCAATAAACCATGTTTCTTTTGGTCTGGCATAACTCTCTCCTAAATCCTTAATTTAATGCCTCAGCATTAGCCGGCGGTATAAATAACAGAATCTTATATCCTAGGCAAATTTATTTTTAATTAATCGAATTAGCTTCAACCATGCTTACTGAGTAAAAAGTGTATTAATAGTCTATTTACACTTTTAATTAATTCACATATTCGCTTTCTAAAACTTGCCTTGTTATATGGGCAAAAGCTTTAAAAACAAGTTAATTTTTATAATTCACTTTGTATAACTTTATTTAATTTGAGTACTTTGCTTATTTTGTAAATTACGCTTAGTTCAATCCCTTGGTTTAATACACTATTGTGCAAATACTATTTTTTTATGAAGTAAAACTTCATTAGCAGAAATTGTGGCCTTGTATGCTAATACTTCAACGCCGGCTATTATTGCTTGGCTTAATAGCGTGGCGTATTTTTTATCAATATGCGCAGCTGCACTTACTGTATTTATTCCTTCATGCAAAACAGCGAACAGTAATACTGCTCGGTGGCCTTGTTCGATCATTTCTATTAGTTCGCGAATATGTTTTTGTCCGCGCAGTGTTTGCGCATCAGGAAAGTAGCCTTGCCCGCTTTGTGGTGCATCTTCGCTTAATAATGTGACTGATTTAACTTCTACGTAGCAATCAGGCTTATTTTCGTCTGTGAGTAAAAAGTCGATTCTGCTGTTTTCGCTGCCGTACTTTACTTCGCTTTGCAATTGACTGTAGTCGAGTAGCTCGCTTATTACATTATTGTTTATTGCTTCCTCTACTACTTTATTGGCCACCGCTGTATTTACACAAATAAGCTGCGATAAGTTATTTTGCGTAAGCTCTAATGAATGCGGGTATTTTCGTTTTGCGTTATCGCTTGTTGAATAAAAAGCAGCAAAACCCGGCTCTGCGCATCCCGTCATTTTACCTGTATTAGCACAGTGGGCGGTAAATTCACTGCCATCACTTAATTGTAAATCAGCTAAAAAGCGTTTGTAGCGTTTTAATAAGGTGGCAGGTTGCAGAGTTGGCGTGTACTTCATGATAACTTCCAAAGCGTAAATACTGCACAGCAGTGTGGTTTATGTTATTTATCTCAAGCTGTTGGGAACTTAAGCGCTCTATAGTAAACTCGGTGGCACATTTAAGTGCAAGGGTATTCTAACATGAGTGAAAAATTTGTTGTTCAACTAAGCGAACAAGCAGCAGCGAGTCATTGGGGCGATAATGCGTCATTGTCTTTTAATGAGCGCGGTGCAACTGTTCATTTGTCTGAGCAAGAAACATTGAAAAATGTTCAAAAAGCTGGTCGTACTATTGCAATCCAAGGTATTAAAAACGTTGAATTAGCAGGCGATGCTTGGTGTACAGAAAGCCAATGGGCTTTTTATCAAGGTTTTGTAACACCAAAATCGTTAAACGGTGTTGATTTTGTTGATAACGCACAATCAGATATTAAAGAACTTACTCACTTAAAAACGTCAGCAATTTGGGCACGTGAAATGGTTAACGGGACTGCCGATGACATTTACCCAGAAAGCCTTGCTGAAAAAGCGGCTGAGTTTATTCAATCATTAGCGCCTGAGCATGTAAGTTACCAAATTATTAAAGGTGATGCGTTACTAGAACAACAGTGGATTGGTATTCATGCTGTTGGTCGCGGTAGTGTTCGCCCGCCAGTATTGCTTGAGCTTGATTACAACCCAACAGGCGACGAAAATGCACCAGTAAGTGCAGCGCTTGTAGGTAAAGGTATTACGTTTGACTCAGGTGGTTACTCAATCAAATCAAGCGAAGGTATGCTTGGTATGAAGTGCGACATGGGCGGCGCTGCAACAGTAACTGCAGGTTTAGCATTGGCTATTAACCGTGGTATTGAAAAACGTATTAAACTGTTTTTATGTTGTGCTGAGAACTTAATTTCGGGTCATGCATACAAATTAGGTGATATTCTTACTTATAAAAATGGCACGACAGTTGAAATTGTAAACACGGATGCTGAAGGTCGCTTAGTACTTGCAGATGGCCTAATGGCCGCAGGTGAGACTGGCGCTCCACTTATTATTGATGCAGCAACACTAACTGGCGCAGCGCTTGTTGCTGTTGGCCAAGAGTACAATGCATTATTTGCACTTGATAAAGAACTTGTACGTGAAGTTGAGAGTTTTGCATCTCAAGAAATGGAAGCTGCTTGGCCACTTCCTCTTGAAAAATGGCATCAACAAAACTGCCCATCTCCTTATGCTGATACGGCGAATAGCCGTGCACAAAAAGGTGGCGGTTATGGCGGTGCATCGAATGCGGCAGGCTTTTTATCGCGCTTTGTGCCAAACGATGGCAAAGGCTGGGTACACATAGATTTAGCGGCTGCATTTAACATGGGCAGTACAAGTCAATGGGCAGCGGGTGCAACAACTCAAGGTATGCGTACAGTTGCTCGTACTTTACAAGAAAAAGCATAATATTTACTAAATTACGCTTTTTACGCTAAAAATAGGCACCCTTGGGTGCCTATTTTTTAATTTACAGGCAAGCAATTTTATTTCATTTACGGTAAAATCAGTCGCCAATACCTGTTTGAGTTTAATTTTTGCTTAACTCTAAGCTGCGCTCAAATCTTATATCCACCACTGGGGTTTCTAATTATGTCAGATAAGTGCTACATCACAGCTCAACAGCTGCTTGAAGATTCGTTCCGCGTAGCGGCACAAGTATACCAAGATGGCTTTCGTCCTGATTTTATTATTGGTATTTGGCGAGGTGGTGCACCGATCGGTATTGCTGTTCAAGAATATTACGATTACAAAGGCATTGAGACTGACCACATTGCAGTACGTACATCGTCTTATTACGGTATTGGTAAACAGTCGAAAGAAATTAAAGTACACGGCTTACATTACATTGTAGAGAACGCAAATGCAGGTGATTCATTATTAATTGTTGATGATGTATTTGACTCAGGTCGTAGTATTGTTGCATTAAAAGAAAAGCTTTCAGAGCTTATGCGCTTAAACTTGCCACGTGATATTCGTATTGCATGCCCGTACTA
Source organism: Pseudoalteromonas arctica A 37-1-2 (assembly GCF_000238395.3). Lineage (GTDB taxonomy): Bacteria > Pseudomonadota > Gammaproteobacteria > Enterobacterales > Alteromonadaceae > Pseudoalteromonas > Pseudoalteromonas arctica. The sequence goes on along the minus strand of NZ_CP011025.1, from coordinate 3,102,758 downwards.
CAAGCCAAAAAACTCAAAAGTGGACACTGTTCCAGATTATTATATTCATGAATCTGAAGAGTGGTTAGTGTTCCCGCATGAATTATCGGGTTTAACACCGGATGAAATTATTGCTGGTAAATCTGATCTTGCGAAAATTCATGACATTTTGCTAGAGAAGTAATTAGTAATTTGCATAAATAAAAAAAGGCCGTTAAGGCCTTTTTTTATTTTAAAGCTGAGCAAAGCTATCTACGTATTCACTTAGTTTTGGTATATCGACTGCTTGCAAGCCATCGTTACTTCTAAGTACCAAGCCTTTTTCTACGAGTTCTGTAACAACACGTCTGTAAGCTCGCTCAGTGGTAGCAAAACGTTCGGCTTCAGCATTTACAGTTGGGTAGGCTCTAAGTAGCGTAGGGTTGTTGTTCTCGGCCCTTAGTAAGCAATCTTTAGCTATGTTATAGCTAAGTGGTAGTAATAACTTATCTAAATTGATTTTTTGGTTTTCCTGAAACTTAGCCGCAATAGTTTGTGCTGTGTATAAGCTTAGTTCTGGTTTTTCAAGCAGTAGAGCACGCCAATGCCTTAATTCAATAAGGTTATAAGTGACATCGCTAAAGCACGTTACCGTATATATACACGGATTATTATTTAGCGCTTCTATTTCACCAATAAGGGTGTTGTTACAATCCAATTGTCCTAACAGCAGGCGTCGTCCATTACCTACGTCGTAACTAAACGACACAGTGCCACTGCGTACAAGCACAAGCTTGCTTAAAGGCTGATCTTGATGGATCAGAACTTCTTTTTTTGATTGTTGATAGCTACTACCGGCAAAGGTTAAAAGCTGATCAACAAGGTAACTAGAAAAATGGTATTGAAACATCAATGTGCTCTTCGGACATTTGTCCTATTTATTACATCTTAATGACGATAGCATTAAGACACTAAGAATTTACGCTAACTTGCTACTAATATTATTAGCTTTGCTAAGAGTATTATTTTACCTTCATTTCCCGTGTAATGATTTAAGAATTTGCTGGTATTTTCCGGCAAACTTTTTCAGGTTTTTTAAGCAGGTTAGCTTTTTTATTTTGTTGTAACTTTGCAATACTTACAAGTGCCATAAGATAGCAGTACATGTAATGCTAACCTAAAGGCTAGGAGAGAACAATTGAGTTGGGAATATTTAGGTTATATTGCATCAGCTTTATTGGTTGCATCGTTAACAATGACAGATGTAGTAAAACTGCGTTGGTACAACATGTTTGGTTGTATTGTATTTACTGCATACGGTGTTGCCATTGGCGCAGTGCCTGTTATTTTTACCAACGGCTTATTGTCGCTTGTAAATTTATATCACATTATAAAAATATATCGCCAACCTAAAGTTGAAGACGCTAAAAGCTAAAATAAGTTATCTGCACAAAGTAAGTTAATGGTTTTAATTAAAATCAAAAATTTCAGCTTTTGTGCAGTCCAGCTTGAAGCGTATATAGATAATCTCATATCACTCTACATAACTTACCTCTGAACCATGCTGTATTCTCCTACTTAAAAGATGATTACCTTAGGTTTTAATACGTCGATCGTTAGCTAAATACTGTTCGCGGTTTAGATATAAATAAGTGCTTCTAAATTTCATAAAAAAATCCGATAGCAGTAAACTGCTATCGGATTTTTATCTGTTATACCAACCTACTTACATATGTTATTTAATTCATTAAATTGCTTAAATATTTATGCAGGTAGGCACTATGGTATTTACGCTTTTTCTAAATCTTCAACGTCACCTAAACCTGCAGTTAGCTCTTCAAGTAATTGCTTTATTTCTTCAGAAGCTAAAATAAAGTCAGCATCAAGTTTTAAAGCCATATCTTCTTTAGGAATATCTGCGTTTTCTTCTTTTAGAGTTTCAGAGTAGCTTAAACGTTTGATAGAGCCATCGTTTTGCAGCATAAACTTAAGACGCTCTTGCCAATCAAGTGCAAGTTTAGTTACGCGTTTACCACTTTCTAAATGCGATTTAACTTCATCACACGATAGATCATGACCTTTAAGCTTTACTTGTGCGCCGCTGTCGTCTGCTTCTTCAAGTTCAGCGTCTGAGCCAATAGCAAAACCTTCTGGTGTACTAAAGTTAGTTAACCAATCAGTTAAAAATACATCTAGGTCGTAGTTAGCAAACGCAGGTACAACCGGAAGCGTTCCCAACGATTTACGAAGTAGTGCTAGTAGCTCTTCTGCTTTATTAAAGCTGCCACTATTTACAACAACCCAACCGTTTTCTTGGTCAATAAAGGCAAATTGTAAGCTCGACTTTTTAAATGCTTGAGGTAGAAGAGTATGAAGAATGTTTTCTTTTAATTCGTCTTTTTCTTTCTTTTTAACTGGGCGGTTTTCTTCAGCTTCTATCAGATCAACTTTCTCAGCAACTAGTTCATTAATAACAGAAGCAGGGAGTACTTTTTCTTCGCGTTTAGCGCAAACTAGAATACTTTTTTGAGAAAAATGCGATAGCGTATCGCCATGTTTTCCAAACGCTTTTGTCCAACCAAATGTTGCAAGCTCTTGACCAGTACATGGGCGAAATAAATCTTGCTCTAATGCTTTATCAAAGTCTTCTTGAGTATATGAAACGTCTTGCTTAAAGCGGTAACAAATAAGGTTACTAAACCACATAGGGGAATTGATCCATTTGAAAAATTTGTACAATCATAGCAATAAAAACAGCATCTCGAAATGACTGATTTGTTACTAATAATTTAATGCATATACTTTTATTTATTCATATTTATCAAAAATAGGCAGTGGCTTAGCCATGTTCTTCGGAAATTGAATATAGTAACGCAGACCTTTGCCCGGTTCACTCGTTGCATCAATAGAGCCACTAAGGGTTTGCTTGACCAAATTAAGCATTATATGGGTGCCTAATCCGCTACCGCCTTCATCGCGTTTGGTAGTAAAAAATGGGTCAAATAATTTTTTTAATTGCTCGTTGGTAACACCGTTACCGTCATCTTTGTAATCAATAGTTAAGTTAGTGTCATCAGCGCTTATTTTAATATCCATTACACCGTTGCTTTTACCTTCAAAGCCATGGATAAGTGAGTTCATAATTAGGTTAGTAAAAATTTGGCTTATAGCCCCTGCAGGTAGATTTAAAACTAAATCATCAGGACATTCTAATTTTATAGTATGGGATGTCTTTTTTAGTTTTGGGTGCAGTGAGCGTATTACTTCGTTAGTGTAATCTTTAAAGTTAATGGTTCTTACTGCTTCACTGGCTTGATCGACCGCTATTTGTTTAAAGCTAGCTATAAGCTCCGAAGCTCTATCTAAGTTAGTGGTTAGTAAGCTTGTGCTTTGCTTTGCTTCGTTAATGAATTCTTCTAGTGCTTTTGGCGAAAGTGTTTTTTCGGTATAAGCATTTTCGAGTTTATTTAAGCGTTCTTGTAAAAATGATATTGCCGTTACACCTATCCCAATAGGGGTATTTATATCGTGTGTAATACCTGCCACAAGTCCGCCTAGCGCAGCCATTTTTTCTGTGCCTAATAAACGTTCCTGTGCAAGGCTTAACTCTTCTATATAGCGCTGAGATTCAGTTTGCTTTGTAATTAACTCTTGCTCTGTGCTGCGGCGTAAGTCTACTTCTTCGGTGAGGACAATTTTTTGCTTTTCGAGTTCGTATTTTTGCTGCTGTAAATCCATCATTGCTTGGCTTAAGTTGGATGTTTTACGGGCTACGTCTTGTTCAAGTTGTATGTTGTGTTGATCAAGCTTTTCGTTACTTATAATGAGTTCTTTTTGGGTGTGTTCAAGCTCTTTTCTATACTGAACCACTTTATCTATTAGTTTGTTAAATGACTGCTCCATCACTTTTAGTTCATTATGTTCTTCTGTTTCTATTTCTATATGTTGACCTTCTAGCTCGTCTAGTTCTAAATTTTCTAGTTGCTCAGTGAGTTCTGCTAAAGGGTCTGTAAGAAGCTTTCTAAATGCCATTAAAAATAAGATGATCAAAAAGGTGGTTTTAATCATCGCATTACCAATCAAAAAGTAGATTGATACCATAATGCGGCTAAAAACAACTTCTCGACTTGAGAATAAGGTAACGTCACCAACTTGAGTAGCACGGCCTGAAAATTCAAAAATAAGCGGAAAGGTATAACCAAATAAACCCGATTTTGCGTCTTCTAAAATAACCTCTTCTTGTACTAACTGTTGATTATATAGCTTGTGTATATCAAGAGAGCGCCCTAGCTGTGAAATAATTTCGCCGCTGTCGTCTCGAACAATAATCCCTTCAATCATGGGAATGGCGAGTAAACCTTCTGCTGTTGTAATTGTTTGCTTGGTATTAAGCTCCCAAATTGCACGTGTTAAGCTGCGACTAAAGGTTTTTTGTAAGGTACTAAGTTCATCGCGGATATAGTCTTTAGTATTGACGTATTCAGCAAGCACTTGTCCACAGGTCACTACAAAGGTAAGCAAAAAATAGACGGATAAAACGCTAGTCAGTAGCTTCTTAGAAAGACTTTTTTGTAACATGAGTGACTTGTTCATCCTTTATTATTTTTGTAACGTTACGATAGTAATTTAAAAGTTAGTCAATAAACCTCTAAAAATAAATAAAAAAGTTAAAATTTAATAAGATAAATCCAAAAAGTGAGCGTGTAGTATCAAAGTATTTAAACCAAGGTATAAATTAATAAATTCGTTATCTGTTATGTATTGTAGGCTTAATTAGTATTTGCTTTGGTTAATTATATCTTAAACGGATTTATTCTATATTTATCATTGTATTAAATTATTAATGCGCTGAGTGCTTTGAGGCGTGTTAAAGTGTCTAAAATGCAATGGAAGGCATTAGTTTAATAACCTTTTAATAACCTTTTAATAACTTTGATGGTTGTGTAGTAGTAAACATGATGAAATTTTCGATATTAGTCTGTGACGATTCTGCAGTTGCCCGTAAACAAGTCGTGCGGTGTTTAAATGAATGTATAGACGCTCAAATACAACAAGCTACAAATGGAGCGCACGCTCTAGAACTTTTACGAGCACAAAGCTTTGATTTATTGTGCTTAGATCTCACCATGCCCGAAGTTGATGGTATACAAGTACTCGAGACTATAAAAACAGAAAAAATAGAGTGCTTTGTTTTAGTTATTTCTGCCGATATACAAGAAAAAATGAAGCAACGAGTCGCACAACTTGGCGCAATAGACTTTATCGATAAACCTATCAATAAATCTAACTTAAACGAAATATTGCATAAATTTGGCATTCATTAGGTTTTTTCATGTTAAAAAAGGCTGTTTTATCTTTTAATTTAGGGTTGACAGCATAGCCTTTGTTAAGGCAGTCTTAACATATGAAAACAATTAATCGCGTACTGACCATTATTATTACAACCATCATTCTTACTGGATAGTGGCATAGGTCGGTGCAACAAATTTAAAGGCCTGTGTTCACTTAGAACACAGGCCTTTTTTCGTTTTATGGGATGAGGAACATAAACAATGCGAGTTTTAAAATTTGGTGGGTCTTCGCTTGCCGACTATGCATGCTTACAACAGGTAGCTCAGCTAGTTAAAGCACAATTAAAAGATGAAATGCTTTTGGTACTTTCTGCTCCAGGTGGAATGACCGATTCGCTAGTTGCACTTGCAAGTGCTGCAGAACAAGGCTCTGACTTTTCGCAGCAATGGCAAGCATTAGTTAGCCGCTGTGAAGGTTTGAAAGCTGACGTTGAAAAAAGTGGTGTAGTAGTTACAAGTTGGCCAAACTTAGGCGAGCTTAAAAATAAACTAGATGGCGTATCACTTATACAATGTTGCCCTGATCAAGTTCGCGCATTTGTAATTAGCTTCGGAGAGCGCGTTAGTGTTTCTTTAATACAGGCTTTATTGAACTCGCACGATGCAAGATACTTAGAAGCAACAAGCTGTATCGCTTCAACTGGTGGTTATATTGATGCAGAGGCTGATTTAGTAACAAGTAAAGCTCGCTTTCAAGCTGTGCTTAAAGAAAGCCCTGCAACTATCTATATCATGCCTGGTTTTACAGCGAGTAATGATAAAGGTGAGCTTACAACGCTTGGCCGTAATGGCTCAGATTACTCAGCAGCCATTGCAGCAGCATGCTTAGAAGCTGAAATTTGCCAAATTTGGACTGACGTTGATGGTGTATACAGTGCTGATCCTCGTTATATTAAAAAAGCGACTAAAGTAGATTTTTTATCTTATAAAGAAGCGATGGAGCTTTCTTATTTTGGTGCAAAAGTACTTCACCCTAAAACAATTTTACCGTGTGCTAAAGCAGGCGTGCCGTGCGAAATTAAAAATACGCATAACCCAGACGCACAAGGCTCATTAATTGGTAACGATTATTCATCAGATGAGCCAGTAAAAGCGCTTTCGAGCCTACAAGACCTTGCAATGCTAACTGTCTCAGGGCCAGGCATGAAAGGCAAAGTAGGTATGGCGTCTAAGGTATTTAACGCGCTTGCTCACGATAACGTATCAATTGTATTGATCACGCAGTCATCATGCGAATTTAGCATTAGCTTTTGTGTACACGAAACAGACCTAGCACTTGCACTTGATGCGCTACAAACTGCATTTGAACTTGAATTACAAGCAGGGCTTATTGAGCCTGTACAAGTGCAGCGCAATTTAGCCATTGTTACTTTAGTGGGCGACAACATGCGCGCGCACCGTGGCTTAGCGGCTAAGTTTTTTGCATCGCTTGCACAAGCTCAAGTAAACATTGTTGCAATAGCACAGGATTCTACAGAAAGTGCTATTTCAGCCGTGATTGATGGTGAGTTATGTAACGACGCGGTTAAAATATGTCATGAAAACTTTTTCACACATGTGCCGTCAATTGATGTGTTTTTACTCGGTTGTGGCTTAGTTGGGCAAGAGCTTATTAATCAGCTTGAGCGCCAGCAAGCGTGGCTTGAAAAACGTAATATTAAACTTAACTTGTATGGTGTTGCTAATTCTCGTCAATTACACCTAGATAGTGAAGGTATTGCTTTTGGCGACTGGCAGCAAAAATTGGCCTCATCTGAGCAGGCGTTTGATTTAAAACTAGTAGAGCAGTTTGTTAAGCAAAATCATTTGGTAAATCCAGTGCTTGTTGATTGTACGTCGTCTGATGCACTTGCTGCGCAATACGTAGACTTTTTAAATGCAGGTTTTCATGTAGTAGCTGCCAATAAAAAAGCAACAACAAGTTCATACACGTATTACCAAGATTTAATTGCAGCAACACAAAAGAATAATCGTAAATTTTTATACGAAACAAACGTTGGTGCAGGCTTACCAGTAATCGACAACTTACAGTCATTATTTGGTGCCGGTGATGAGTTATTAGAGTTTAGCGGTATCTTATCAGGTTCACTTTCGTATATGTTTGGCGCACTTCAAGATGGTTTATCACTTTCTGAGGCAACTATTAAAGCCAAAGAAAGTGGCTTTACTGAGCCAGATCCTCGTGATGATTTATCGGGTACCGATGTAGCACGTAAGTTATTGATCATCGCTCGCGAAGCCGGTATGAAATTAGAGCTAAGCGATATTGAAGTTGAGTCAGTATTACCACCAGGTTTTGCACAAGGTGATAGCGTTGATGAGTTTATGGCAAAACTACCAAGCTTAGATGCTGATTTTAACGACCGTATCAAAAGCGCTGCGAGCGAGGGTAGGGTACTTCGCTATGTAGGCACAATTAAAGAAGGCCACTGTAAAGTAGGTATTGAAGCGGTAGATGCAAAGCATGCGCTTAGTGTCATTCGTGATGGTGAAAACGCACTGGCTATTTTAAGCCAATACTACCAGCCACGTCCGTTTGTAATTCGTGGTTATGGCGCCGGCTCGGAAGTAACAGCCGCGGGTGTATTTGCTGATATTTTAAAAACGTTATCGCGCTAGGAGCTCGTTATGATTGAAGTATATGCTCCGGCGTCTATTGGTAATTTTGCAGTGGGTTTTGATGCACTTGGCGCAGCGCTTGCGCCAATTGATGGCAGTTTATTAGGCGATGTAGCCGTTGTAAGCGCAGCACCAAGCGACGAATTTATTTGCACAGGCGAGTACGCTCACAAGTTACCCAGTGATGCTAATGAAAATTTAGCGTACCAGTGTTTAGTGCATTTTAGAGCGCATGTTGCGCCTACTATGCCAAGCGTAAAGCTCGAGCTTAAAAAGAACTTACCAATTGGCTCAGGGCTTGGCTCTAGTGCGTGTTCGGTAGTGGCTACCTTTGCTGCCCTTGATAAGTTTGCACAAACTAATTTAAGCCAGGTTGAGCTAATTGAGCTTATGGCTGACTTTGAAGCTGTGGTAAGCGGTGGTCGCCATTACGACAACATTACGCCATGTTATTTAGGTGGTTTGCAGCTAACGGGTGATTTAATTCCTGATAAATCGATTGCACTGCCGGTTGATGAAAACTGGTATTACGTAGCTGCATTTCCTGGTTTTTCGCTAAATACAGCAAAAGCGCGTTCTGTTTTACCAAAAGAGTTGAGCATGCATGCAAGTGTTGAGTTTGCTCAGCGTTTGTCGGCATTTAGTAGCTTACTGTTAACTAGCCGTTTTGACGATGCGCTAAGCATAATGAAAGATGAAATAGCAGAACATTACCGCGCACCGCTTATAAAAGGCTTTAGTGAAGCCAAAGCAAGCTTGCCAGCGCTGGGCGCTGAAATAGTCAGTATTTCGGGCGCCGGACCCACCTTGTTTAGCGTATGTAAAACACTTGAAGCTGCACAGCAATGCGCGCAGTGGTTAGAAACCAATTACATTAACGAGCAAGGCTTTTGCCACATTTGTAAATTAGATAACGACGGCACGCGTCAATTAACAGTTTTATAGGATAGGTAGTCATGCAATTACATAATTTAAAAGATAGCTCACAAAAAGTGTCGTTCGTTGAAGCCGTAAAAACAGGTTTGGGTCGTAACCAAGGTGTATTTTTCCCAGAATCACTGGCCCCACTGTCCGATGTTGATGCATTGCTTGATATGGACTTTGTTACGCGCAGCGGCAAAATATTATCGCACCTAATTGGTGATGAGCTACCAAGCGATACTGTGGCAAAAATGGTTAAAAATGCATTTAACTTTCCAGTTAAGCTGGTGGAAATTGAAGAGAACACATACTGTTTAGAGCTGTTTCATGGTCCTACACTTGCGTTTAAAGACTTTGGTGGTCGCTTTATGGCAGAGTGTTTAACGCAGTTTAACAAAGACGAGAAAGTAACTATTTTAACAGCAACATCGGGCGATACCGGTGCAGCCGTTGCGCATGCTTTTTACAATAAACCAAATATCGATGTTGTTATTTTATACCCTAAAGGCAAAATTTCACTTGCTCAGCAAAAGCTATTTACTACGCTAGGTAACAATATTCATTGTTATGCAGTCGAGGGCAGCTTTGATGATTGCCAAGAGCTAGTTAAAAATGCCTTTTTAGATGAAGAAGTTAAATCAACACTTGGGCTTAACTCAGCTAATTCAATTAATATTAGCCGTTTAGTTGCTCAGGTTTGTTACTACTTTGAAGCGATTGCACTGCTACCAAAAGAAAAACGCGCAACAGCACATATATCAGTACCTAGTGGTAACTTTGGTAATGTGTGCGCCGCAATGATTGGTGCGGTTATTGGTTTACCTGTAGGTAAATTAAGCGCAACAACAAATCAAAATGATACTGTGCCGCGCTTTATGCTTGATAAAAACTGGACGCCAAACGCAACGCTTGAGTCGCTTTCAAATGCGATGGATGTAAGTAAGCCAAACAATTGGCCGCGTGTACAAACAATGTTAGATAATAACTGGTTTAGCTACGATAATTTTTATTCAACAAGCGTAAACGAGCAAGACACGCAAGCCGTGATGAAAAAAATTCAACAAACGGGCTATGTTGCAGAGCCTCATACTGCTATTGCTTACCAAGGTCTTGTTGAAAATCGTGCACCTGGTACAGCGGGTATCTTTTTAGCGACAGCTCATCCTGCTAAGTTTAAAGAAAGCGTAGAGGGTATTCTAAATATTGAATTAGGTATGCCAAAACCACTTGCTGATGCACTAGCAAAACCATGCCTAGCAAGCGATATGAACGCCGATTACGACGAGTTACGTACCGAAATGCTCGCTAAATTAGGCTAAGTTAAATTAAAAGGAAAAGCGGCTTGAGCCGCTTTTTTTATAACTTTATACGGATGAATACACTTAGTTATATTTACTAATTAAATGTAGTAAATATAATTCATTTAAAATTATTATGGCTTTATAAAAAAATATCATCTTAAAAGAGCTGTGAAATAGTTTCAATCCCTGTTTAAATATCCTCAACTTAAGAGCGTAGGCAAAGAGTCGTTTAAAGCGTACAATAAAGCCTCTAAAAAACACCATACACGTTGCCCTAGGAGACCCCAATGTTAGAACGTAGCATGAATATTTCGGATTTTGATCCAGAGTTATTTGACGCGATAACCAAAGAAACTGCTCGCCAAGAAGAGCATATCGAACTAATCGCTTCAGAAAACTACTGTAGCCCACGCGTACTAGAAGCGCAGGGTTCACAGCTTACAAACAAATACGCAGAAGGTTACCCAGGCAAACGTTATTATGGCGGTTGTGAGCATGTAGATGTTGTTGAGCAATTAGCAATTGACCGTGCTAACGAATTATTTGGTTCTGACTACGCTAACGTGCAGCCACATGCTGGTTCGCAAGCTAATGCTGCTGTTTTTCTAGCATTATTAGACGCTGGCGATACTGTATTAGGTATGAGCTTAGCTCATGGTGGTCACTTAACTCACGGTTCTCACGTAAGCTTCTCTGGTAAGCTTTACAATGCAATCCAATACGGACTAGATGAAGCAACGGGCGAAATTGATTACGCACAAGTTGAAGCACTAGCACTTGAGCACAAGCCAAAAATGATTATTGGTGGTTTCTCAGCGTACTCTGGTATTGTTGATTGGGCTAAATTCCGTGAAATTGCTGACAAAATCGGTGCTTATCTGTTTGTTGATATGGCTCACGTTGCGGGTTTAATTGCGGCAGGCGTTTACCCAAGCCCTGTTCCTCATGCACACGTTGTAACTACAACTACGCATAAAACACTTGCAGGCCCTCGTGGTGGTTTGATTATTTCTGCATGTGGCGACGAAGCAATCTACAAAAAGCTTAACAGCGCTGTTTTCCCTGGTGGCCAAGGCGGTCCTTTATGTCATGTTATTGCAGCAAAAGCAGTGGCATTTAAAGAAGCACTTCAACCAGAGTTTAAAGTATACCAAACACAAGTTGTTAAAAACGCAAAGGCAATGGTTGCTGTAATGCAAGAGCGCGGCTACAAAATCGTATCTGACAAAACTGAAAACCACTTATTTTTACTTGATTTAATCGATAAAGATATCACTGGTAAAGATGCAGACGCAGCCCTAGGCAACGCTAACATCACAGTAAATAAAAATTCAGTACCGAACGATCCACGCTCACCATTTGTAACATCTGGTTTGCGTATTGGTTCTCCTGCAATTACTCGTCGTGGTTTTAAAGAAGAAGAATCAAAAGAGCTTGCTGGCTGGATTTGTGACGTACTAGATAACATCACTGATGAATCTGTACAGGTGCAAGTTAAAGAAAAAGTAAAAGCAATTTGTGCAAAATTACCTGTTTACGCTTAATTGCATAAGCGGCAGTAATTTAGAGCACATAAGCTAGGGGCCTGTTTATCTTTCGAGGTTTAATTTGCAGTAGTATGTTTGGCTTTTAAGCAAGGCAGAGTCTATGTAGTGTGGTTACTCCACACAAATAGGCGATAACGCAGCATAAATGCCAAACATGCACTGCCCTCGGGTTCGTTCTAGGGGCGATTTACTCTTTGTTGCTCGATTTTTACTTAGCCCACTAGGTTACAAATCTCGAGCCGCGATTAAATCACCCCTAGATAGAACAAATTTAATCCTGAAAGGTCAACAGGCCCTATTTTTTTGCTAAGATAAAAGACCGCTATTTAGCGGTCTTTTTTGTTTTAAAACGGAAGTACCGAGCTATGCATTGTCCATTTTGTACCGCAAAAGATACTAAAGTTATTGACTCACGCCTTGTTGGCGGAGGCCATCAAGTTCGCAGGCGTCGTGAGTGTAACGACTGCCACGAGCGCTTTACTACATTTGAAGGCGCTGAACTGGTTATGCCTCGTGTTATTAAACAAGACGGCAGCCGCGAACCATTTAACGAAGATAAATTATTAAATGGCTTAAATCGCGCACTCGAAAAACGCCCAGTGAGCACAGAGCAAGTAGACGAAGTAGTGAATATAATAAAATCGCAACTACGCGCAACGGGTGAGCGAGAAATTTCAAGCCATTTGGTGGGTGAATGCATTATGGAAGCCCTCAAAAAGCTCGATAAAGTAGCGTACGTAAGATTTGCCTCTGTTTATCGCTCGTTTGAAGATATACGCGAATTTGGCGAAGAAATTGCCCGCTTAGGGGAGTAATACCAATTTTATTAAAAACATGATCATTCTATCGCATTAAATAGCGCACTCACTGCGTTAAAAATTATTCATATAGAACAACTATATGTCATAATTTTCGCCTTGTTATTGCGCTATTTTCTTAGCGCTATAATAGACCACTTATTTAACGCAATTGGTATAATAAATGCTTAACCAAGTTCCTTTTACAGAACATGATGAAATGTATATGGCACGCGCCATAGAACTTGCCAAAAAAGGCCGGTTTACTACCACGCCTAACCCTAATGTTGGCTGTGTATTAGTTAAAAATAATCAAATAATTGGTGAGGGTTTTCATCAATTAGCAGGTCAAGGCCATGCTGAAGTAAATGCACTGGCAATAGCTGGTAATAGTGCACAAGGTGCAACGGCTTATGTAACGCTTGAACCGTGTAGTCATTATGGGCGTACGCCACCGTGTGCTGAAGGCTTAAAAAAGGCGGGCGTTGTAAAAGTAATTGCCGCTATGGTTGATACAAACCCACAAGTTGCAGGCAAAGGCCTTAAAATACTGAGCGATGCCGGTATTGAAGTTGCTTATGGATTACTTGAATCACAAGCTCGCGCACTTAACGTTGGCTTTTTTAAGCGAATGGAACAAGGCTTACCTTATGTGACCTGTAAAATGGCAGCAAGCATAGATGGTAAAACAGCGCTTAAAAATGGGCAAAGTAAGTGGATCACAAGTCCCGCTGCTCGCCAAGACGTACAATTATACCGAGCGCAAAGCTGCGCTATTTTAACCGGTGCCGATACCGTGTTAGTAGACGATGCTAAACTTAATGTGCGACTAAGCGAGTTGCCTTGCACGCTACCTACCGATTTACCGCTTCGCCAGCCCGTGCGTGTTATAATTGATTCACAGAATCGTTTAACGCCCAACCTTGCTTTATTTAAAATCCAAGGTGATGTAATAATATTTACGACTAAGGTTGATAAATCACTGCAATGGCCGCATTTTGTAAAGCATATTGAAGTAAGTGAAAGTAACGGCAAAGTTGATTTACAGGCTGTTTTAGAAAAGCTTGGGCAACTGCAGTTTAATAATGTTTGGCTTGAGAGCGGAGCAACACTTGCTGGTAAAATGACAGAGCTTGATTTAGTTGACGAGTTTGTTTTTTATTTGGCGCCTAAATTAATGGGCCATGATGCAAAAAGTTTAGTTAATTTTCCTGAATTGACGAGTATGCAAAACACCGTTGATTTAACATTTAATGAATGTGCGCGCATTGGTGACGATTTACGTATCACCGCGTTAAAAACTCATTAAAATCACTTAATAAAAAGAGTAGCGCTATGTTTACTGGGATAATAGAAGCCACAGGCAAAATTGCTTTATTACAAAAAAAACAAGGCGACTTAGCCATTCGTATCCAAAGTGCTGACCTTGATATGGAAGACGTAAAGCTAGGCGACAGCATTGCAACCAATGGCGTTTGCTTAACCGTAGTTGATAAACATATTGACGGTTTTAGTGCTGATTTATCTAACGAGACGATTGGTTTAACCGGTTTTGCTCATTATGTTTTGGGTCAAACAGTCAACCTTGAAAAAGCTATGCAGCCGGTTTCACGTTTAGGTGGTCATTTAGTATCTGGCCATGTTGATGGCATAGCAACTATTACAAGCATTACAGCAAACGCTCGAGCAACAGAGTATTGGCTTACAACCGAAGAAAATTTAATGAAATACATCCCGTACAAAGGTTCGGTATGTATTGATGGTATAAGCCTGACAGTAAACGCTGTAGAAGGTAATAAATTCAAATTAACAATTGTCCCACATACGAGTGAGCAAACCACAATTGCTCACTTTAAAGTAGGCACTCAAGTTAATTTAGAAGTCGATCAAATTGCACGTTATTTAGAGCGCCTTATAAAAGGTGCAGAGCAACCAACAGGCTCTGATATTTCGATGAGCTTACTCGCTAAAGCGGGTTTTATTAAATAACGAAACTGATAACTTATACGAGCAAATTTATGAATTTACACAGCGCACAAGAAATCATCGACGATATTAAAGCCGGTAAAATGGTTATTTTAATGGATGATGAAGATAGAGAGAATGAAGGCGATTTAATTATTGCCGCAGAGCATATTAGTGCACAAGCTATTAATTTTATGGCGACTCATGGCCGTGGTTTAATTTGTTTAACTATGACGCAAGAGCGTTGTGAGCAACTTGATTTACCTTTAATGGTTAAAAATAATGGTGCTGCATTTTCGACTAACTTTACAATGTCGATAGAAGCATCAAAGGGTGTTACTACAGGTATTTCAGCAGCAGATAGAGCGCGTACAGTGCAAGCGGCTATAGCGAAAGGCGCAGTACCAAGTGATATCGTGCAGCCTGGTCATATTTTTCCAATTATGGCACAACCTGGCGGCGTATTAACTCGCGCAGGACATACTGAAGCTGGCTGTGATTTAGCGCGTTTAGCTGGGCTTGAAGCATCATCTGTTATTGTTGAAATACTTAATGCCGATGGCACCATGGCGCGTCGCCCTGATTTAGAAGTTTTTGCGAAAGAGCATGATATTAAAATTGGTACTATTGCTGATTTAATCGAATACCGTAACTTAAATGAAACAACAATTGAGCAAGTTGCAAAATGTAAGTTACCAACTATTCACGGTGAATTTGATTTAGTTACTTACAAAGACACAATTGACGGCCAATTACATTACGTATTGCTTAAAGGCGATATAAAAGAGCAAGAACCGACAAATGTACGTGTACATTTGCAAAGTACCTTTAACGATATCCTACTTTCAGATAGAAGTGCTGACCGTAGTTGGGGCCTTTCAGAAGCAATGGCTTATATCGCTAAAAATGAAGGTGCTTTAGTTATTTTAGGTAAGCAAGAAAGCACTGAAGAATTAGAGGCAACTGTAAAAGCATTCGCAGCAGCTGATGCTGGCGAAAGCGTTACGCCTCGTAAATTCAAAGGTACCTCTCGTACTGTTGGCGTAGGCTCGCAAATACTTGCAGATCTTGGAATTAAACAAATGCGATTAATGAGTCGCCCTAAAAAGTACCATGCACTTTCGGGCTTTCATTTAGAAGTTGTTGATTATGTTGAGCCACAATAAGCATCACGCTTAAACTAGGCTATTATTTTATTTTTATGGTATGATGCGCAGCAATTTTTGCGCAATCGCAACCGCTTGAACTTATTTTTAGGGTTATCAAATGAAAATTATTGAAGGTAGTAAGTACGCTCCTGGCAAAAAGTTTGCCATTGTCATTTCTCGTTTTAATGACTTTATCGGTAGCAGCCTCCTTGCAGGTGCTGTTGATGAGCTAAAACGCACTGGTGGCGTATCTGATGACGACATTACCGTTATTTATGTACCAGGCGCGGTAGAATTACCTTTAGCGGCTAAACGCGTTGCGGCAAAAAAAGAGTATGATGCAATCATCGCATTAGGCGTAGTGATCAGAGGTGGTACACCACACTTTGACCTAGTTGCTGGCGAATCAAACAAAGGTCTTGCGCAAGTATCACTTGAGTATGATATCCCGGTTGCATTTGGCGTATTAACCACAGAAAGCATTGAACAAGCAATTGAGCGTGCTGGCACCAAAATGGGCAATAAAGGCGGCGAAGCTGCTTTAGGCGCGCTTGAAATGGTTAATGTGTTAGATAAAATTTAAGTTTAAGGAATTTTTGTGAAACCAGCAGCAAGACGTAAAGCACGTATCTTAGCACTCCAAGCCGTTTATTCTTGGCAAATAAGTGGCAATTTAATTGCCGATATCGAACAACAAATGTTGATCGAAACAGACGTTACTAAAATTGATGTTGAATACTTTAAAGATTTAGCGACGGGTGTTGCTGTAAATTATAAGCAACTAGACGAAGCTGTATCACCACATTTAACACGTCCGTTTAATGACTTAGATATGGTTGAGCGCGCAATTTTACGTTTAAGCAGCTATGAGCTTAAGTTCCGTGAAGATGTACCTTATAAAGTTGCTATCAACGAAGGTATTGAGCTGGCCAAAATATTTGGCGCTGAAGACAGCCATAAATTTGTAAACGGTGTACTTGATAAAGCTGTTAAGCATTTACGCAAGTAAGTAAACCGTTAAAGAGGGGAGCCGGCATAGGCCGGCTTTTTTGTGTATGAAGGAATTTGAATTAATTAACCGCTACTTTAAAGGTCGCGGGATCACCCGTCGTGATGTAAACCTAGGTATAGGGGATGATTGCGCTTTAGTAACCGTTCCACAAAACTGCCAACTTGCCGTTACAACAGATACTCTTGTTGCTGGCGTACACTTTTTTGATGATATTTCCCCTCGTGCATTAGGTCACAGAGCGCTTGCTGTTAATTTAAGTGACTTAGCGGCAATGGGCGCTGAGCCAACATGGGTTTCAGTTGCGTTAACCTTGCCAAGTATTGACCCACAGTGGATTGAAGAGTTTACTGAAGGCATGCATGAAATTGCAGAATACTTTAATGTGCAAATTATAGGTGGCGATACCACGCAAGGCCCATTAACTATCACTATTTGTGCAAAAGGGACTGTACCAGAAGGTACTGCACTTCGCCGTAGTGGTGCGAAAGTGGGTGATTGGATTTATGTTACAGGTCCGCTAGGTGACGCTGGACTTGCAATTGAGTCTCGCAAACAAGGTATAAGTATTGAGCCAGAGCATTTAAAGTACTTAAATAAGCGCTTTGACTTTCCAACACCGCGTGTTGCTGCAGGACAGGTATTACGAGGCCTTGCATCATCGGCTATTGATGTATCAGATGGTTTAATCGCTGATTTAAGCCATATACTTGATATGTCGCAAGTAAATGCAGTTGTGAATATTGAAAGTATTCCGACTTCAGATGCAATGCAAGCAAGCCTTGATTTTAATCAGCAGTTGCCATTTATTCTAAGTTACGGTGATGATTACGAATTAATTTTTACTGTACCTGATAGCAATAAAAGTATGCTAGATATAAAACTGCGTCAATATGGTGTAGATGCAACATGCATAGGCCAAATTAAAAGTGGCGATGGTCAAATTGAACTTTTACACAACGGTGAGAAGTTTGATTTTAAGCAGCAAGGTTTTGAGCATTTTGCAAAGGAGCTGGTTTGAACAAAAACCGAAAGTTTAATTTAAAGCGCCCACATCAGTTTTTTGGTTTGGGTTTTGGTACTGGGTTAGCCCCTAAAGCACCTGGTACATTTGGCACTTTTGCTGCACTGCCATTCATTTTTATGACTATGTATTATCCGCTATGGTTGCAAATTGTGTTTGCCGTAGTGATCAGTATATTTGGTATATGGGCCTGTGGTAAAACGGCTGATGATTTAGGCGTGCACGACCATCCTGCTATTGTATGGGATGAAGTGGCAGGTTATTACATTACAATGATTGGTGCAGCACTTAGCTGGCAAACATTACTCGTTGGTTTTTTGTTATTTCGCTTTTTTGATATAGCAAAACCTGGCCCAATCCGTATGCTAGACAAACGAGTACATGGTGGTTTAGGTATTATGGCCGATGATATACTTGCGGGCGTTTTTTCGCTTATATGCTTACAGGCGCTAATAAAAGTGGGTTTACTACCCTTTTAATTTTTTATATTTGATTTGTTTAACTAGGTGGCAGCAATATGATGCGATTTTTACTGGTTTGTGTACTGATGTTGTGCGCGACACCAAGTTGGGCTTCAATTAGTGATTACGTAGTTAAGCAATGGAATATAAAAGATGGTCTACCTTCGCAATCACTTAAAAGCGTAGTACAAGACCAGCAAGGCTATATGTGGCTTGGTACTCAGTTTGGCTTAAGCCGTTTTGATGGCACAACATTTACAAACTACAACACGCAAAATAGCCCGTTCTTGCCTAGTAATGGTATTAATAAACTTTTAGTCGATTCTAGTGGCTTATTATGGGTAGGTACTAAAAGTGGCTTAGTAGTTATTAATCCTGCCACATTTGCAGCACAAGAGTTTAATATTAAAGGTCCAGTAAGAGATATCCTTGAGGACTCTAAAGGCAGCATATGGATTGCGGCTAATGGTTTATACTATGTAGATAGAGGGCAAGTTGATTTACGCACTCAAGTAAATGGTCCCCTACCTATTGTTAATGCTACCGTAATTACCCAAATTGTTGGCTCTGTTAGCCAAATGGCACTCTCTCCTGAAGGTATTTGGCTAGTTAATGATCGTCATTTATTACGCCTTACTAAAAACTCATCAGATTTTTCTAAACTACGTTTAGAGCTTACCGCAAAAATATCGTTACCAGAGCGCTTAGCGCAAACCATAGTGCACGATTTATCATTTTTAAATGGTAATTTGTATATAGCTTCTGAGCTAGGTGCATACTTTTTAGATTTAGATGACGAGCTAAGACCTTTTCCTTTACCTAATGCAAATAACTCAGCCGTTTATAAGTTTATGAGTGATACCGATGGTGGCTTATGGGTTTCGACTTATGGACGTTTATTATTTAGAGATAAAACCGGTGAGTGGCAATGGGTAGAACCAAGCCAACTTGATCAAAGCATATGGTTTGCTGATATTTTTAGAGATGATAAAAATAACGTTTGGTTAGCAAGTTTTAGTGAAGGCTTATGGCTTGCCCATGAAGGGCGAGTAGAAAGGCATTCAGCTGTTTCAGATATGACCGAGTCTGTTATGGCTATCAGCCAAGCACCCGATGGTAAACTGTGGGTTGCTAACAAAAGCGGCATTGGTTATTTCGATTTAGATAAAAGTTTTATTAATTTAGTTCCAAGTAGTAAATATGGATACGCGTCAGTACACGATCTACAATTCGATGGTGAACGATTATATATAGCCACGGGGCGCGGCTTATTTGTTTTTGAAAACAAGACACTTTACACCGTCCCTGGTCGAGCGCTTCGCGATAACCCGGTATTTGCAATAAGTCGCTCTAGTAAAGGCGGTTTTTGGATTGGTACCGGACGCGGTTTATATCGATTAAATTATGCTGGTTTAACGCCTTTTGCATATAACGCTTTTTTAGGTAGTAAGTTTATTACCTACGTATTGGATAAAACAAACTTTGGTGTGATTGGTACTAGTAAAGGCGCATATTACTTTACAGATCGCGGCATTGAAAAAATTGGTGACCAAACAACACTTGAAGGTGCATACGTAACTAGCGTGTTACATATAGATGGCGTGGGTATTTTGATCGGCTCTCTTAACGATGGGCTTTTTTATAGAAGTACGCAAGGGCAGTGGCGTCAACTCGATGCAGCTAATGGTTTACCGTATGGTTCTATATTTAGCCTAGAATATGATGAAAAGTTAAAGCATGTTTGGGTAAGCACCATGAAAGGTGTTTACAGAATGCCTGTAGAGCAATTTAAAACAGAAATAAAAAGCTTAAAAGTTGAAGAAGTCATTTCATCTTTTGACCGTCAACTCGATGGTAAAGCGAATCAATGTTGTAGTGGACTTGGGCATGATGCGGTAGCAGACACCGGCAATTCTATTTGGTACCCAAGCTTACAAGGTGTTGTTGAAATACCTAAAAACGTAGAGCTATTTGGTGTGCTTGCATTAAAGCCAACAATAGAAACAATAACAACGCCACTTCGTCATTTAACTACCGCTGCGCTTGGTAAAAAACCATCATTAGAAACAGATGAGCGTGATATAACGCTAACTTACACAGCTATTGATTACTATGCACCAAACAGTATTGAATTTAGATATAAACTAAGTGGCTTAGATAGTGACTGGCGCTATGCTAATACGCGACGTGAAGCTATTTATACTAACTTGCCTCCAGGCTCGTTTTTGTTTCAATTAGAAGCGAAGCGCCAAGGTGAAGACTGGACTAAAGCGCAAGAAGTAGAATACGGCTTTGTAGTGCCTGAGCGCTTTGACGAAACTATTTACTTTAGGCTTTTAATTACCAGTGGCTTTATTTTGCTTTTTTATCTCATTTTTTGGGTGTTTAGAGCGCAAGAGCGTAGAAAACAAGAAGCATTAGAGGGCTTGATCACCGAGCGTACCTTAGAGCTTCGTCAAGCTAATGATAAATTAGGCCAAGTGAATTCACAGCTTAAATTAGTTAGTCACTCAGATGAGCTAACGGGGCTGCGTAGCCGCCGCTTTTTGTTTGATCAACTCCCTAAAGATATTGAACACTTTCAACGTAATTCACAATCGCTGCAGGCACAAGGCAAGTCACTGGTGCTGGTAATTATTAACTTTGATAACTTCAGCCGTATCAATGATGCCTATGGCCCAATTGCAGGTGATAGCTGCTTACAGCAAATGGCTGCATTATTAAATTCGCGTACGCAGGGTTCTGACTATGTGGCACGTTGGAGTGGTGATGAGTTTTTACTATTATTACGTGATTTTAAATGCAATAAAATAGACAGCTATGCTTCAGATCTTTGTAAAGTAATAGCGGCTAATTCATTCCAATTACCAAATGGAAAAACAACTAATATCACGGCATCAATTGGTTGGTCATTTTATCCATTACCACTTTTGGGTGGGCAGGTAATTAGCTGGGAGACATCTATTAACCTAGCAGATATTTCACTACACCAAGTTAAAAAGCGCGGTGGTGATGGTGTTGCAAATATTACGTTTGATGATCAGCTTGATGCATTTGAGTTTGAACAAAATTCTAACGTTGATCAACAATTAGGTATTTTACAAAGCAATGGCCTAGCTGATATTAAAGTGTGGATGCGCTGATCATCAATATTTGATATTAAAAAAGGAGCCTAGGCTCCTTTTTTAATATGCTCAACTTTAGATGTATAGGAAGTTAATTAATAAACGCTTTAATAGCGGTTAATATTCCTTGCTCGCCTAACCCCATTTCATCGTGCATTTCATCTTGAGTGCCGTGTTTAATAAACTCATCAGGAATACCTAAGTTAAGGATATTAATATCAGTTTTTTGCGTTGCTAAGAATTCGTTAACTGCAGAGCCGGCACCGCCAGCAATCGCATTATCTTCAAGCGTAACAATTACATCGTGGCTAGTTGCAAGCTCATTTAAAAGTGCGGTATCAAGTGGTTTAATAAAACGCATATTAACAAGCGTTGCATCTAATTCATCTGCAGCAAGCTGTGCATTTTCAAGTAATGTACCGAACGATAAAATGGCAATTTTACTGCCTTTCTTAATTGTATCTGCCTTACCTATTTCAAGCAGTTGCATAGTGCTTTCAATGTCTGCAGTACCTGCACTACCTCGAGGATAACGAACTGCAACAGGGCAGTTTGCTTTATAACCGGTGTATAGCATTTGGCGGCATTCGTTGGTATCGCTTGGTGCCATAATTACCATATTTGGAATGCAGCGCATAAAGCTTAAATCGTACGCACCTTGGTGAGTTTCACCATCGGCTCCAACAATACCAGCGCGGTCAATGGCAAATAATACAGGTAAGTTTTGCAGTGCAACATCATGTATTAATTGGTCATACGCACGTTGTAAAAAGCTTGAGTAAATAGCAACAACAGGTTTTAAACCTTCACAGGCAAAGCCAGCGGCTAAAGTAACGGCATGCTGCTCAGCAATAGCTACATCAAAGTACTGATCTGGATGCTCTTTAGAAAAACGTACCATGCCTGAACCTTCGCGCATTGCAGGCGTGATAGCCATTAACTTACTGTCTTGTTCGGCCATATCACATAACCAATCGCCGAATACTTTTGAAAAAGTAGCAGCACTAGGTTTAGATTTAGGTAGGCTAGTTGTGCTCGGATCGAATTTTGGTACACCATGATAGCCAATAGGATCGGCTTCAGCCGGTTTGTAGCCCTTACCTTTTTGGGTTTTTATATGTAAAAGCTGTGGGCCTTTTAAATTACGCATATTACGTAATGTATCTACAAGCATGTTTACATCGTGACCATCAATGGGACCAATGTAATTTAGGCCTAATTCTTCAAAGAAGGTACCCGGGATCATCATGCCTTTAATGTGCTCTTCCATTTTACTGGCAAGTTGCTTTACCGGAGGCACACCTGAGAGTAACTTTTTACTACCTTCACGAATGTTAGTATAAAAGCTACCTGATAAAATTCGAGCAAAGTGATTTGTTAATGCGCCAACATTTTCAGAAATCGACATTTCGTTATCATTTAAAATAATAAGCATGTCTGATTTTACATCACCTAAATGATTCATCGCTTCAAATGCCATGCCTGCGGTTATAGCTCCGTCACCAATAATGGCTACAGACTTTCGACCTTTACCTTCTTTTTGTGCAGCAATAGACATACCTAAGGCAGCTGAAATAGAGGTGCTTGAATGGCCTACGCTAAACGTATCGTATTGGCTTTCATCGCGAAAAGGAAAAGGGTGTAAACCGTCTTTTTGGCGAATGGTGTGCATTTGCTCGCGACGACCAGTAAGAATTTTATGCGGATAAGCTTGATGACCCACATCCCAAACTAGGCGATCGTCTGGAGTGTTATAAACATAATGCAGGGCAACGGTTAGTTCAACCGTCCCTAAACCAGACGCTAGATGACCGCTACTTTGCGATACTGAGTTGAGTAAATAATCGCGCAGCTCATTGCTAAATGCAGGGAGTTTGTCTTGCGCTAAGTCACGCAATTGGGCTGGCTCGTCAACCAAATTAAGTAATGGATACTTGCTACTATCAAGTGTCATGGTTTTATATATATCCTTCGCTAACATTAATTAATTCAAAGCTTTTACGAATAATTAATGTTGAGTAATAATGTCAGTGCTAATTGCAATACGTATGAGCAAAAATTAGTGGTCACGCTCAATTAGATAATTTGCTAGCGACGCAAGAAGTGTTGTGTCAGCATCTATATTTGCTAACGCTTCATGGGCTTGTTGTATTAAATTCTGCGCCTTTTCTTTAGCGCCTAGCATACCTAATAACGCCGGATATGTCGCTTTATTCGCGGCAATATCGGAGCCTTGTGGCTTTCCTAAAATAACTGTATCGCCTTCAACATCTAAAATGTCGTCGTGTACTTGAAATGCTAGCCCTATAGCATACCCAAAAACACTTAAATTTTCTAAGGTTTGTTGATCAGCCTTTTCACTGCACAGTGCACCAAGTGTAATTGCACAATTAATTAAAGCTCCGGTTTTTAACTTATGTATTCGCTCAAGCTCTTGTACGGTAATTACTTTATCTGTTGCTGCTATGTCAAGGCCTTGTCCGCCAACCATACCCTCAAGGCCTGATGCGTGGGCAAGTGTAGCAATCATTTTTACTTGTGTTTGCGATGAGCATGCAAATTTGTGATTCGCAATAAACTCAAAAGCAAGAGTTTGAAGAGCATCACCGGCTAAAATTGCATTTGCCTCGCCAAACTCTATATGACAAGTAGGGCGTCCACGGCGTAAATCGTCGTCATCCATTGCCGGCAAGTCATCATGAACTAACGAATAGCTATGAATGCACTCAATTGCAGCAGCAAGTACGTTTAAGTCTTGATGGTTTGCGCCGAGCATTTTACCTGTGGCATAAACTAAAAATGGACGTAATCTTTTACCGCCATTAAATAATCCATACTGGGTGGCGTTCTTTACCGTTTCTTCTGTATCGAGAGGCTGGTTAAAATGCTGTTGTAAGGTCGCTACTACATCTTTTTGAGCACGTTCAATATGATTTTTTATGCTCACAGCTATTCCATATCATTATCAAAGTTTGTAAGTACTGACTTTTCGCCATTCCCCATCAAAATTGATACTTTTTGTTCTGCTTGCTGTAATTTCCTTGATGAAGCACTTGCTAATGCAATTCCACGTTCAAATTGCTTTAACGATTGCTCAAGCGATAAGTCACCTTGTTCCATGTCACTAACGATTGTAGATAATTCTTCTAGTGCTTGTTCGAAACTTAAGTTTTCAGGTTTTTTAGTCGCCATCTTTATTTCAGCTTACATAATAAATTTAGGGGTCAATTTTAGGGGGAATGCTAAACTAGGTCAAAGGATGATATTGGTTTTTTACCTTTATAACGTTAAATTATATTTCAAGTGCATTAATAAAGCCTTAATAGCGGTCTGTTGGTTTAATAAATCAATTGATAATTAGGTAGCCCTTATAACTTGATCTAAGATAGTGCTAAAGGCTGCTTTTTATGTTTATTTATAAAAATGGCTTAAGCAATTCAATATGTTGCCGATAAGCAGTTAATAATAAAAGTTTATGATAAGGCCATTAAGCATGAAACTTCTGGAGGAAATGTGGATTTAGCAACCATAATCGGGATCCTAGGCGCAATTGGCTTAATTGTCATGTCTATGTTTATGAGTAGTAGCGGTGAAATGGCTATGTTTTACAATACCCCGTCTGTGGTTATTGTATTTGGTGGTTCACTCTTTATTGTTTTATCAAACTTCACTATGTCGCAATTTTTGGGGATAGGTAAAGTTGTTGCCAAAGCGTTTATGTTTAAAATCGAAACGCCAGAAATACTTATCGAAAAAGCAGTAGAACTTGCGGATTCAGCTCGTAAAGGCGGTTTTTTAGCACTCGAAGAAGCTGAAATTCCAAACCCCTTTATGCGCAAAGGCGTCGATATGCTCGTTGATGGCCACGACGCAGATGTAGTTCGCGCTACACTTCAAAAAGATATTTCTCTAACCACGACTCGCCATGAATTGGGCGCGGGTTTATTTAAGTCGTTAGCTGATATAGGGCCTGCAATGGGTATGATTGGTACTCTAATTGGTTTGGTTGCAATGTTGTCTAACATGGATGACCCAAAGGCAATTGGTCCGGCAATGGCAGTAGCACTATTAACAACTTTATATGGCGCGTTTTTAGCCAATGTTGTGGCAATTCCTATTCAGGTAAAACTTGAACTGCGTAAAGACGAGGAAGCGATGAATCAGCGTTTAATTTTGGATGCTATTTTAGGTATACAAGATGGTCAAAATCCAAAAGTAATCGAAGGTATTTTGAAAAATTACTTAGCTGAATCTAAACGCAAAGTAGATACCGAGGAGTAACTATGTCTGATCAAGAGTGCAAATGCCCACCACCAGGTTTACCTGCATGGATGGGAACGTTTGCCGATTTAATGTCACTGTTAATGTGCTTTTTTGTACTCTTGCTCGCGTTTTCAGAAATGGATGTACTTAAGTTTAAACAAATTGCGGGCTCTATGAAGTTTGCTTTTGGTGTGCAGAATAAAATTGAAGTAAAAGACATCCCCAAAGGTACCTCTGTTATTGCCATGGAGTTTACCCCAGGCAAACCAGAGCCAACCCCAATAGAAACCATTCAGCAGCAAACAGTCGAAATGACTCAACAAATGTTAGAGTTTCAGGCTGGCGATGAAAGCTCAGCAGGCGGCAGGCAAGAACAGCGCGGGGATAAACGCGGTGGCGAATCTCGTAGTACCTCACAAGAAGAATCTTCTGAGCAAGCAACTTCAGCAGCCGATCAGGAGCAAACTAACGAGCTTGTTAAAAAGATAGCGCAGCAGCTTGAAAAGCAAATAATCGATGGCGCAATTGAGCTTGAGTCTTTAGGGCAGCAAATAATTATTCGCATTAGAGAGAATGGTTCATTTCCTTCAGGTAGTGCATTTTTACAACCTAAGTTTAAACCTATAATTCAAGATATCGGTGTGCTGTTAAAAGATGTACCCGGTGAAATAACAGTATCTGGCCATACAGATGATTTTCAGGTATCGAATGAGTTATATATTAATAATTGGGACCTATCATCAAAGCGTGCTGTAGCCGTCGCAAGTGAACTGCAAAAAGTCCAAGGATTTGATAAAACCCGAATGATGGTGGTTGGTCGAGCTGAAACACGACCACTTGTACCGAATGACACCGATGAAGATCGCCGCAGGAATCGCCGAGTAGAAATATCTATATTACAAGGTAAAGCAAAAGAGTCAGCTCCTATAGATGTAAGATAACTTTTATTGGCAAACACACTTATTTATCATAAAGTATGCTTTCTTTAACAAATGTAACGGAATAGTTTATGAAAAAGGTCGATAAGTTTAGTCATATGCCAGGAAATGGCGGTGGTAATGACGATGATGAAAAAAAAACTTGATTAACTCTAATGCCTGAATGGTTTTTAAAGACTATATTGATATTAGATACTAGTTGGGTGTTTATTTTAAGCCCTGCTATTTTCATCTTTTATTTTAGAAAAGATTATTTGGCCCTGCGTTTCGCTTTAATTACAGCCGCTTTTTTTTTATATGGAACCATTATTCATCCTTACTTGAAAGAGTTTGATAATGGGATTTATGTTTATCGATACCTTGTTTGGGCCCTTAATGATATTGCTTGGATGGCACTCATCGCATATCTGGGTTTAAAAGATAAGGTTTATTTATGGCAATGCGTATTAGGTCAATTGGTTGTTATTATGGCACCAATTTTACAGCTATTTAGATTAGTCGACCGCCATTTATGGGATCTTTCTTATAGTACATACATTTATAAAACCTTATTGCCATTTATTAATATAGGCACCGTTGTTGTTTGTTATCTTCCGCTTATTTATATTTTAACAAAAGACAAAAAAAGCCCAGCTAGCCAATAGTTACAAAAAGTTCCCTCCTTTAAAATAGCTGTGCTAGACTACTGTTTATATAAACAGTGATGAGCAGGCTATGAAACTCTACATTGCAGAAAAACCTTCACTTGGACGCGCTATTGCTGATGCGTTACCAAAACCACATAAAAAATATGATGGTTATATAGAAGTCGCTAATGGCGATTGTGTATCGTGGTGTATTGGACATTTGCTAGAACAAGCAGAACCCGATGATTACGATGAGCGCTTTAAAAAGTGGCAGTTTGAACACTTACCTATAATACCTGAACAGTGGAAGTTAAAAGCCAAAACCAAAACTCGCAAACAGCTCACTGTTTTAAAAAAATTAATTAAACAAGCCTCGCAACTTATTCACGCTGGCGATCCAGACCGTGAAGGCCAGCTACTAGTCGATCAAGTAATTGAAGAAGCTAAAATAAGTCAGGCTAAAAAGCAGAGTACGCAACGTTTACTCATTAGTGATTTAAACTTATCGGCGGTAAAAAAATCACTGGGTACTATGCGTTCTAATCGAGATTTTATTCCGCTAAGTGTATCTGCTTTAGCGCGCTCTCGTGCTGATTGGCTATTTGGTATGAATTTAACACGTGCATACACACTAGCTGGGCAAAAAGCAGGGTTTGGTAATGTGCTTTCGGTAGGGCGAGTACAAACCCCTATTTTAGGTCTTGTTGTTAATAGAGATAACGAAATAGCACACTTTGTATCTAAGCCTTTTTACGATGTACTGGCGCATTTACTTACTCCAGATAACCAGCCATTCATAGCTAAGTGGGTTCCTAGTAAAGCATGTGAGCCACATCAAGATGAAGAAGGGCGAATACTTAACAAAGCACTCGCACAAAATGTTGCTTCACGCATTACAAAGCAAAGTGCTGAGCTTACTTCACTTGACCAAAAACAAAAAAAACAAAGTGCTCCATTACCTTATAATTTATCTGCACTACAAATCGATGCGGCTAAAGCATTTGGTATGCCAGCTCAAAAAGTGTTGGATATTTGCCAAATACTTTACGAACGTCATAAATTAATTACTTACCCACGCTCGGATAATCGTTATTTACCTAAAGATCACCATCAAGATGCATCAGCTATTTTTAAAGCTATAAGTGCTAATGGTGGGCAAAGCAGTGAATTAGTAAACGGGGCTGATGTAAAAAAGCGTAGTAAATGTTTTAACGATTCAAAAGTGGCTGCCCATCATGCCATTGTGCCTACGGCTAAGCAGTTAAAGTCAGCGAGTTTGAACGGTGACGAAGCGAAGGTATATCAATTAATAAGCCGCCATTACCTAATTCAGTTTTATCCCGACTATATATATAACGAAACTAAAGCAGAGATAACAATCGCTGGCGGATTATTTAAAGCAAATGCAAAACAAGATGTAAGCCTGGGCTTTAAGGTATTAATGGGTAAGTCTGAATTAAAAGATGAAGCTACGTTACCTCCTTTAACTAAAGGTATGCCTCTTTTTTGTGAGCAAGGCGAAGTGGTCGAAAAGCATACATCACCTCCTGCTTATTTTACCGATGCTACATTATTGGCTGCGATGACCGGCATTAGTCGTTATGTTAAAGATCCACAAATTAAAAAAGTATTAAAAGACACTGATGGTTTAGGTACGGAGGCAACACGTGCGGGAATAATCGAGTTGTTATTTAAGCGGCGTTTTTTAAAACGTGAAGGTAAGTCAATTAGAGCGACCGAAACGGGACTTGCCCTTATTAGCGTATTACCACAAGGTTTAGCGAGTCCTGATTTAACCGCAAAGTGGGAATCGAGCTTAGGTGATATCGCGCAGCAAGTAATGAGTTATCAGCAATTTTTACAGCCTTTACTTGCTGACCTAAATGGGTTTGTACAATTAGCAGCAAACTGCGATAGCAATGCATTTGCAAGGTTACCAAAAAGCTCACCTAAAAAACGCTTTGCTAAACGAGGTGGAAAAGCGACCCTTAAAAAGTCGAGTTATAAAAAAAGCTCTGTTGCTAGTTAGCTACAGAGCCATTTTATTAAACGATATTACTTAACCTGAACTCTGCTTGAGATAGATTTATTATCCAGAATTCAGGTTACTTATTAAATAAAGCAACAGCAGCGTTACTCATTGCTTTTATTCCGGTAGGGATAGCAACTTTATAATCTGGTGCAAATTTACTAGAGTGTAGGGAAGGGAGTACTTCACCTGTTTTTATCGAATCTGCATATTGTGCTTGGTTTACACCTCCTAGCCAAAATAAGGTAATCGGGATATTTTCATCGGTGCGTCCGAATAGGCCAAAGTCTTCACCCGCCATTACAGCTTGTGTTTCAAGCACATTAGTATCACCAATTGCGCTGGCAATAGAGTTTCTAACAATGTCTGTTTGTGCAGGGTTATTATAAGTAGATGGAATAGATTCATCTTCATGTACATATACTACAGGGTAGTTTGATTCATTTAGGCCAGCACTTTGTGCAATACCTGCCGTGATTCGTTTTATTGCTGCTATTTGAGCACTTCTAACATTTGGGTTATAGCTTCTGAGAGTGAGTTGTAGTTTTACTTCATCCGAAATCACATTATGTTTTGAGCCACCATGAATAGACCCAACCGTAATAACCGAAGGCTCTAGCGGTGAAAGTTCTCGGCTTGTGATTGTTTGCAGAGCAAGTACTGTGCGTGCAGCTATAATCACAGGGTCTATAGTTGTATGCGGATAAGCACCATGACCACCTTTACCTTTTATTGTAATATCGACAGAATCTACACTTGCCATAGTGTATTCATTTTTCATTGATACCTTACCAGCGGGGACGCTAGCACTTACATGCAAAGCAATTATATGATCAGGTTTTTCATATTTACTAAATAGTCCTTCGCCTAACATGGCTTTAGCACCCCCACCAACTTCTTCGGCAGGCTGTGCAACCATCATCAAAGTGCCTTTCCATTGATCTTTGTGTACTATTAATTGCTCAGCAGTACCAATAAAAGAGCTCATGTGAATATCGTGGCCACAACCGTGCATTACACCTACTTTCGCACCATGCTCGTCTATTACTTTAACTTTTGAGGCATAGGACTTTCCTGTCTGCTCTATAATAGGTAAGCCATCGGTGTCAGTACGGATCATCACGGTTGGACCGTTTCCGTTTTTGTAAATGCCGACAACACCAAAGCCACCTACATTACTTGTTACTTTAAAACCCAGCTGAGTTAATTTATCCACTATTTTATTACCCGTTTCTTGTTCGTGATAAGAAAGCTCTGGCGATTGGTGTAAATCAAGGTAAAACTTTTCTATAGCTGGCATGGTTTTGCTTAAATTCAAATCGAGTCCATTTGCTTGTACTAATGGGCTTGCTAATAAAAGTATTGCACTTAGATAAGTTAATTTCATGTTTTCCCTCATTGTTGAATATGTATACCGGATGATTTAGGTATATGACTTGTAATTATTATGTTCACCACCATATAAAAACCTAAATAGATGAATATGGCAATCAATTCAATGAGCAACATAGTTAGTATTAATGCGCAAAACCTTCAACAAGTACTCGGTGAAACATCACAGCAAAAATTGGTGTTGCTTAACTTTTTCTCTCCTCAAAGTCCTGACTGCATCGGACAGGCTGCAATTTTAGATAAAATAGCGGCTGAATATGCAAGCTATATAGTAGTAGCAAACCTAGATTGCGATGCAGAGCAAGCACTCGCTTCTCAACTTGCGCAGCAAGTTGGTCTTCAAACTCTGCCTACGCTTGTATTATTAAAAGACTCTGCACCAGTAGATTTACTTGCAGGTGTTCAAAGTGAGGCACAAATACGCGAAGCCCTAGCAAAGCATTTACCTGCGCAACAAGACTTACTGTTAGAGCAAGCAAAACAAGCGTTATTAAAGTCAGATTTAAATGCTGCATTTAATTATGCAAAGCAAGCTTATGAAATAGACAGCGGTAATGCACGCATCAAATTAGTGCTTGCAGACATATGTATTCAAATTCACAAGGTAGATGAAGCCCAAGCGCTTATAAATACAATAGACGTACAAGAGCAAGATGCTTACTTTAATAATATAAAAGCAAAATGCGAAGCTGCGCTTGAAGCAAAAGACTCACCAGAGATTAAAGAAAAGCAACAACAAGTAGAAAAGTACCCAAATGACCTAGAATTAAAAGAAGAGCTCAGTATTTTACTCAATGAAGCAGGCAGAAAAGAAGAAGCATTGGATATACTATTTACAGTGCTGCAAAAAGATCTGAATTTCAATGAAGCGAAACCAAGCTTTTTAGCCATTATTGCCTCTTTACCCGATGGTGATGCGCTCGCAGCAAAGTATCGTCGCAAGTTATATAGTATTTTATACTAGGGTCTGTTGCTCTTTGCGGATTAAAATTTGTTCAAACTAGGGGGGGTTAATCGCGGCGCGAGATTTGTAACCTAGTGGGCTCGGTAACTGCTCCTGCGTTACCCTACTGGCTTACATCCATGTAAGAATAAGTAAAAACCGAGTAACAAAGAGTAAATAGCCCCTAGGAAGAACCCTTTGGGCAGCGCCTGTTTGGCATTAATGCTACGTTATCGCCTATTTATGGGGAGTAACCACACTACATAGGCTCTGCCTTGCCTGAATACCAAACAGGCTGCTGCAAATTTAACCTTGAAAGATAAACAGACCCTAGATTCTAATAACTATTACTTTTGAGAAGCACCTAAATAAGGTGCTTTTTGCATTTTTAAGGTTTTAATTAAAAGCTATAGAATGGTTTAGCTATGTAAAAACAAGAGTTATCAACAGTTTTTTGTGGGTAACTTGTGCTTATCATGTGTGCTTGCTTGGGGCTTAATTTTAATTACTATTTTATGCAAATAACGCTTGCGTAAAATCCGCCGCTCCCTATAATGCGACCCCACTGAGACGGGAAACGCCAACGCATAGCGAGGCACGAACTACTCAGAGAGTTAAATAAAACTTCGGTTTTAAATCTTCTAAAAAGAAAGTTTAAAACTAAGTGTTGACTCGAAAAATAAAGGGTGTATTATTCGCATCCCTTGAGACGCTAAAGCGACTCAAAACGTTCTTTAAAAATATAAAGCAATCATCTGTGTGGGCACTCGTACAGATTGAGTTCTAACAGCCAACCTACTTAGGTAGCGAGGCAAACAAATTAGAGTCTCAATTGAAAACTGAGTGACCAACAGAATAGTTATTTCGGTAATTATTCGGCACAGTCAATTCAATATCGAAAGATATTAAAATAAATTCAGAATTCATTGAGCTGTCGAAAGACATAAAACTTTTTAATTGAAGAGTTTGATCATGGCTCAGATTGAACGCTGGCGGCAGGCCTAACACATGCAAGTCGAGCGGTAACAGAAAGTAGCTTGCTACTTTGCTGACGAGCGGCGGACGGGTGAGTAATGCTTGGGAACATGCCTTGAGGTGGGGGACAACAGTTGGAAACGACTGCTAATACCGCATAATGTCTACGGACCAAAGGGGGCTTCGGCTCTCGCCTTTAGATTGGCCCAAGTGGGATTAGCTAGTTGGTGAGGTAATGGCTCACCAAGGCGACGATCCCTAGCTGGTTTGAGAGGATGATCAGCCACACTGGGACTGAGACACGGCCCAGACTCCTACGGGAGGCAGCAGTGGGGAATATTGCACAATGGGCGCAAGCCTGATGCAGCCATGCCGCGTGTGTGAAGAAGGCCTTCGGGTTGTAAAGCACTTTCAGTCAGGAGGAAAGGTTAACGGTTAATACCCGTTAGCTGTGACGTTACTGACAGAAGAAGCACCGGCTAACTCCGTGCCAGCAGCCGCGGTAATACGGAGGGTGCGAGCGTTAATCGGAATTACTGGGCGTAAAGCGTACGCAGGCGGTTTGTTAAGCGAGATGTGAAAGCCCCGGGCTCAACCTGGGAACTGCATTTCGAACTGGCAAACTAGAGTGTGATAGAGGGTGGTAGAATTTCAGGTGTAGCGGTGAAATGCGTAGAGATCTGAAGGAATACCGATGGCGAAGGCAGCCACCTGGGTCAACACTGACGCTCATGTACGAAAGCGTGGGGAGCAAACGGGATTAGATACCCCGGTAGTCCACGCCGTAAACGATGTCTACTAGAAGCTCGGAGCCTCGGTTCTGTTTTTCAAAGCTAACGCATTAAGTAGACCGCCTGGGGAGTACGGCCGCAAGGTTAAAACTCAAATGAATTGACGGGGGCCCGCACAAGCGGTGGAGCATGTGGTTTAATTCGATGCAACGCGAAGAACCTTACCTACACTTGACATACAGAGAACTTACCAGAGATGGTTTGGTGCCTTCGGGAACTCTGATACAGGTGCTGCATGGCTGTCGTCAGCTCGTGTTGTGAGATGTTGGGTTAAGTCCCGCAACGAGCGCAACCCCTATCCTTAGTTGCTAGCAGGTAATGCTGAGAACTCTAAGGAGACTGCCGGTGATAAACCGGAGGAAGGTGGGGACGACGTCAAGTCATCATGGCCCTTACGTGTAGGGCTACACACGTGCTACAATGGCGCATACAGAGTGCTGCGAACTCGCGAGAGTAAGCGAATCACTTAAAGTGCGTCGTAGTCCGGATTGGAGTCTGCAACTCGACTCCATGAAGTCGGAATCGCTAGTAATCGCGTATCAGAATGACGCGGTGAATACGTTCCCGGGCCTTGTACACACCGCCCGTCACACCATGGGAGTGGGTTGCTCCAGAAGTAGATAGTCTAACCCTCGGGAGGACGTTTACCACGGAGTGATTCATGACTGGGGTGAAGTCGTAACAAGGTAGCCCTAGGGGAACCTGGGGCTGGATCACCTCCTTATACGATTTAGAACTTATTTGTTCGTAGTGTCCACACAGATGATTGTTAATTAGTGCGTGTCCTTCGGGATAACTAATTAATATGCTCTTTAAAAATTTGGAAAAGCTGATAATAAAATTCTGATGAATAACATTGTTATTTATCAAGAGTTTTCAAAAGTAAAAAAAGAATGGTAGCAGTACCATTCAGTGCCATTTAGTTAACTCTTATGAGTTGATTGATTGGTATCTACTTTAGTATTCAATATTGACTTCTGGCGAAGTTAAACTGTCACAAAACAAAGACCCGTTTGGGTTGTATGGTTAAGTGACTAAGCGTACACGGTGGATGCCTTGGCAGTTGGAGGCGATGAAGGACGTATTAACTTGCGATAAGCTTAGTCAAGCTAGTAAAAAGCGCTTGAGACTAAGATTTCCGAATGGGGAAACCCACCTGCTTGCAGGTATCGTTAACTGAATACATAGGTTAACGAGGCGAACGCGGAGAACTGAAACATCTAAGTACCCGTAGGAAAAGAAATCAACCGAGATTCCGAAAGTAGCGGCGAGCGAAATCGGAACAGCCCTTAAGCTTATTATGTGTTAATGGAAGGCTGCTGGAAAGCGCCACGATACAGGGTGATAGTCCCGTACATGAAAAGACATTTTAAGTGAAATCGAGTAGGTCGGAGCACGTGAAACTTTGACTGAATATAGGTGGACCATCATCTAAGGCTAAATACTCCCAACTGACCGATAGTGAACCAGTACCGTGAGGGAAAGGCGAAAAGAACCCCTGTGAGGGGAGTGAAATAGAACCTGAAACCGTGTACGTACAAGCAGTAGGAGCCCACTTGTTGGGTGACTGCGTACCTTTTGTATAATGGGTCAGCGACTTATATTTTGTAGCGAGGTTAACCGAATAGGGTAGCCGTAGGGAAACCGAGTCTTAACTGGGCGAATAGTTGCAAGGTATAGACCCGAAACCCGGTGATCTAGCCATGGGCAGGTTGAAGGTTGAGTAACATCAACTGGAGGACCGAACCCACTAACGTTGAAAAGTTAGGGGATGACCTGTGGCTAGGAGTGAAAGGCTAATCAAACCGGGAGATAGCTGGTTCTCCCCGAAATCTATTTAGGTAGAGCCTCGGACGAATACTTACGGGGGTAGAGCACTGTTAAGGCTAGGGGGTCATCCCGACTTACCAACCCTTTGCAAACTCCGAATACCGTAAAGTAATATCCGGGAGACACACGGCGGGTGCTAACGTCCGTCGTGAAGAGGGAAACAACCCAGACCGCCAGCTAAGGTCCCAAAGTCATAGTTAAGTGGGAAACGATGTGGAAAGGCCCAGACAGCCAGGAGGTTGGCTTAGAAGCAGCCATCCTTTAAAGAAAGCGTAATAGCTCACTGGTCGAGTCGGTCTGCGCGGAAGATGTAACGGGGCTAAACTATGCACCGAAGCTGCGGATTCAGAATTTATTCTGAGTGGTAGGGGAGCGTTCTGTAAGCCGTTGAAGGTGTACCGGGAGGTATGCTGGAGGTATCAGAAGTGCGAATGCTGACATGAGTAACGATAATGGGAGTGAAAAACTCCCACGCCGGAAGACCAAGGGTTCCTATCCCATGTTAATCAGGGTAGGGTAAGTCGACCCCTAAGGCGAGGCCGAAAGGCGTAGTCGATGGGAAACAGATTAATATTTCTGTACTCGATATAATTGCGATGGGGGGACGGAGCAGGCTAAGCAAGCATAGCGTTGGTAGTCTATGTGAAAGTGAGTAGGGCGTTTGTTTAGGTAAATCCGGACAAACATTAAACCTGAGACACGAGACGAGTCACTACGGTGATGAAGTTGCTGATGCCATACTTCCAGGAAAAGCCTCTAAGCTTCAGATTATATGGAATCGTACCCCAAACCGACACAGGTGGTCAGGTAGAGAATACTAAGGCGCTTGAGAGAACTCGGGTGAAGGAACTAGGCAAAATCGTACCGTAACTTCGGGAGAAGGTACGCTCCTATCTGTGATGAGACTTGCTCTCTAAGCGGACGGGAGCCGCAGTGACCAGGTGGCTGGGACTGTTTATTAAAAACACAGCACTGTGCAAAATCGCAAGATGACGTATACGGTGTGACACCTGCCCGGTGCCGGAAGGTTAATTGATGGGGTTATCCTTAGGGAGAAGCTCTTGATCGAAGCCCCGGTAAACGGCGGCCGTAACTATAACGGTCCTAAGGTAGCGAAATTCCTTGTCGGGTAAGTTCCGACCTGCACGAATGGTGTAACCATGGCCACGCTGTCTCCACCCGAGACTCAGTGAAATTGAAATCGCAGTGAAGATGCTGTGTACCCGCGGCTAGACGGAAAGACCCCGTGAACCTTTACTACAGCTTGGCACTGAACATTGAACCTACATGTGTAGGATAGGTGGGAGACTTTGAAGCAGCGACGCTAGTTGTTGTGGAGTCAACCTTGAAATACCACCCTTGTAGTTTTGATGTTCTAACGTTGGCCCCTGAATCGGGGTTACGGACAGTGCCTGGTGGGTAGTTTGACTGGGGCGGTCTCCTCCTAAAGAGTAACGGAGGAGCACGAAGGTTGGCTAAGTACGGTCGGACATCGTACGGTTAGTGTAATGGTAGAAGCCAGCTTAACTGCGAGACAGACACGTCGAGCAGGTACGAAAGTAGGTCATAGTGATCCGGTGGTTCTGAATGGAAGGGCCATCGCTCAACGGATAAAAGGTACTCCGGGGATAACAGGCTGATACCGCCCAAGAGTTCATATCGACGGCGGTGTTTGGCACCTCGATGTCGGCTCATCACATCCTGGGGCTGAAGTCGGTCCCAAGGGTATGGCTGTTCGCCATTTAAAGTGGTACGCGAGCTGGGTTTAGAACGTCGTGAGACAGTTCGGTCCCTATCTGCCGTGGGCGTTTGAGAATTGAGAGGGGTTGCTCCTAGTACGAGAGGACCGGAGTGAACGAACCGCTGGTGTTCGGGTTGTCATGCCAATGGCATTGCCCGGTAGCTACGTTCGGAACTGATAAGCGCTGAAAGCATCTAAGCGCGAAGCAGGCCTCGAGATGAGTTCTCACTAGACTTTTAAAGTCTCTGAAGGGCCGTTGAAGACTACAACGTTGATAGGCAAGATGTGGAAGTGGTGTGAGCCATTAAGCTAACTTGTACTAATTACCCGTGAGGCTTAACCATACAACGCCAAACGCGTTTTATGTGATAGTGAAACAAGCGAAGAAGTTAATATGACTAAAGTAGATATTACTTAAGAAAGACTTAAAAAATATTATCAGATATTTTCCAAATTCAAGAGGTGACTCTTAGCGCGTAGCGTTAAAGTTGAGGCACCTTGCGCAAAGAAAATGGTAGCACTACGTGCTTGTCATTGATTCTTTGCACCTAATTTGCTTGGTGACAATAGCGTTTTGGACCCACCTGACTCCATGCCGAACTCAGTAGTGAAACGAAACAGCGCCGATGATAGTGTAGCATTTGCTATGTGAAAGTAGGACATTACCAGGCTTCAAATTCAGTCGAAGGACTTTAATCTTAATAATTAAAAACAAGAAAATTGAAAAGAATTTTCTTGGTGACAATAGCGTTTTGGACCCACCTGATTCCATGCCGAACTCAGTAGTGAAACGAAACAGCGCCGATGATAGTGTAGCATTTGCTATGTGAAAGTAGGACATTACCAGGATTTAATTAAGAGAAACCCGTTACAGCAATGTGACGGGTTTTTTGCTATTTTAAATTAGTAAAACATTGCGCACTTAGAGATGACACGGTTAATAATAGTGTAGCATTTGCTATGTGACTCTCTATCGCTGTGGGCAATACGACATTACCAGGATTTAATTAAGAGAAACCCGTTACAGCAATGTAACGGGTTTTTTGCTTTTTGAAATTAGTAAAACTCTGCACGCTAAGAGACGACA
Source organism: Pseudoalteromonas arctica A 37-1-2 (assembly GCF_000238395.3). Taxonomy (GTDB): domain Bacteria; phylum Pseudomonadota; class Gammaproteobacteria; order Enterobacterales; family Alteromonadaceae; genus Pseudoalteromonas; species Pseudoalteromonas arctica. The sequence continues at coordinate 3,064,917 of NZ_CP011025.1, read as the reverse complement.
CGATTAATAATAGTGTAGCATTTGCTATGTGACTCTCTACTGCTGTGGGCACTACGACATTGCCAGGATTTAATTAAGAGAAACCCGTTACAGTAATGTAACGGGTTTTTTGCTTTTTGAAATTAGTAAAACTCTGCATACTAAGAGACGATACGATTAATAATAGTGTAGTATTTGCTATGTGACTCTCTACCTCTGTGGGCACTACGACATCCTACTGCGTAGCGCACCGACTTCACATTGTAGAGCGCTCGAATTTAAGATTCGGGCTTTTTATGTCTGCAGAAAAGTGAAAAACACGCAATTAACACACACTCACATCAACACCTATCACGTAGGTCGGGCGAGCGTAGCGACTCCCGACACTAAAATCATAAAAATCTCCGCTCGACAATGAGTTCGTAGCATTTGCACTGTGACTCTCCACCGCAGTGGGCATCATGACATTACCAGGATTTAATTAAGAGAAACCAGATACAGTAATGTGACGTTTTTTTCTATTTAAATTTAGTAAAATCTCACCGTTAAATTCGACAACAAAACTAGGTGCACCTAATAGCGCGTGTTAAAATCCAATTCTTATGAATGACGATATAGAGGTCTAGATTGCCTACAGCTGATTACCAAAAGGTGCTTGATGAAATAGCACATGAAGTACGTCCTTTATTATCACAAGGGAAAGTAGCTGATTATATACCGGCGCTTGCCGAGGTTGATCCGGAACAATTTTCTATCGCTATTTATACAACTGATGGTGAAACTGTGTGCGCAGGGGATTGTTCTCAACGCTTCACTATTCAATCAGTTTCTAAAGTTATGACACTTACTATGGCACTACAGCGTTATGGTGATGAACTTTGGCATAGAGTCGGAAAGGAACCCTCAGGTACAGCCTTTAACTCGCTTACACAGCTTGAATTTGAAAAGGGGATTCCTCGTAACCCATTCATCAATGCAGGCGCAATTGTAACGTGTGATGCATTATACAGCCGCTTATCTGCGCCAATGCATTCTATGCTCGAAACCTTCAGGTTATTAGCTGGTAATAGAGGCGTAGTAATTGATAAAAAAGTCGCTAATTCAGAGTATGAGTTCAGGCACCGAAATGCTGCGATGGCGCATTTGATGAAATCGTTTGGTAATTTTGAAAACGAAGTAGATGATGTTTTGTGGGCTTACTTTAACTTTTGCTCTATTGAGCTCAACTGTATTGAATTAGCAAAAGCTTATAATTTTTTAGCTAATAAAGGTGTTGATTATAGCTCTGGTAAACGCGTTTTAAGTAGTCGTCAGAATAAACAGCTTAATTCGCTTTTATTCACGAGTGGTTTATATGATGCTGCGGGGGATTTTGGTTACAGAGTGGGTATGCCTGGTAAGTCGGGAGTATCAGGAACTATTTTAGCTGTACTACCAAATAAGTTTACAGTGGCTGTTTATTCACCGGGGCTTAATTCGTTTGGTAATTCGGTTGCAGGAATTGCAGCGCTCGAGCTGTTATCTAAAAAACTCGATATTTCTATTTTTTAGGTAAACAAAAGGGAGCAATAATTGCTCCCTTTGTAATTTATTGTTCCCAGTAAACCTGCTCTAAACAATCTTCACGTTCAGGTAAGCCACGAGATAAACGCGGAGAGTGTTGAACTAATACTTCATAACTCGCTCGGTTAGCATATTTACTAATTTGCGATAGTGACGAGTAAGTAATAGCTTGTTGCTGATGCTTAGCTGAGTTTGCCACATTAAGTTTATGATAAACATTCGCTGACAAATCATGTAGTACAGCCGCAAGTGCGCAATCACCTGCACCATTGGTGTTTTTGATTGAATCAGGTCCCCCCATAAATGGGGCCGTATGACTATATGCTCTGATAGGTTCATCACACTCATCTTTACGCATAGCTCGTGAGAATTCGTAACGGTTAAAATCAGGTATGGCGCCTGGTAGTAACGGGTATTCGGTTTCACGCTTTAAGCTTTCGTCTACGTAGCCGGCCATAAATAAGCCTTTTTCGCCAGCGGTACAAATAACTAAGTCTACCCAATCAAGTGCTTTATCAGCAGCTAGAAGAGGATCTTCAAAACCTGTAATAGCTAAACCTTCTTCTTCGTTCATAGCAAGAATATCAACATGCTTTTCAACAAAGTTTGCCCACCAAGTAGGGTCTTGCTCAATTAAGAACTTAGTACCGAGTGTAAGCACAACTGGCACACCTGCGTCATTAGCGTATTTTACCGCTTGCATAGTGGCTTCAGTCATTGTTTCGCTACCTTGAGTACGCATAAGATAGGCACTAATCACTAACGCTGATGAATTCTCAATAAGGTCTTTATCGATAGATTCAGGACGTAAGTGATTCATTAGGCCTGCACTTATTGCAAAAGTACGCTCACCGGTTTCATCAATTAATGTAAAACAACGACCTACAGGCCCATCAACTGGTTGAAGGTAGTTTAAGTCTACACGGCTTGAGGTATTACATAAAAAACGGTAAGCGTAGCTACCTATTTTTATATTTTCGCTCATTACGCCTAATAAAACTGAGCGATCATCTGCAAGTACAGAGTAGTTGTGCATAGTGTTACCAATGGTTCCACCGGCAAACTCAAAATCAACCATATTGTTTAATTTTAAACGATCGTATAAGGCGTTTGTTGTATCGCTATCAATAACTTGCGACATCCCTCTACGTAGTTGAAATTCGTCAAGGAAAGCTTGATCAACTTTTGCCTCTATATCAACAACGATCTGATCGATACCCGTAATATAACTACGTTGTAATCGCTCTGTTGCGTTAAGTTGATTGGTAAGTGGATCTTTGGCTTCCACTGGAAAATAATGTTTATGCCTGCGGCGTCCAGGAAATTTCATTTGCTACCCGTGTTGTGAGCTAAATAAAAAAAGCGTGAGATTATAGCGTAAATCAGCACTAGTGAGCCATTACAAACGGGTAAATATTGTTTTATTTTTGGAATAAAGTAATGAATGGCGCACTTTAGAGTGCTAACTAGGTATAATTACAGCATAAAAGGTTATTTAAGTAGAAATAATGAACGAACCATTTGATGATTCCTACTGGATGGAACAAGCGCTTTTGTATGCAAAGCAAGCAGAGCTGCTTGATGAAATTCCGGTTGGAGCAATTGTAGTCAAAGATAACCAGCTAGTTTCAGTCGGGTATAACCGCTCAATAACGGATAATGACCCATCTGCCCATGCCGAAATGATTGCAGTGCGAGAAGCTGGAAAAGTCCTTAACAATTACCGCTTAATTGATTGCACCTTATACGTAACGTTAGAGCCTTGTTCTATGTGTGCGGGATTGTTAGTGCATAGCAGAATAAAGCGTTTAGTATTTGGAGCAGTCGATGCTAAAACAGGGTCTGCAGGTTCAATTATGAATTTATTACAAGAGCCTAAGTTAAATCATCAAGTTGAGGTGTGCGGTGGTGTTTTGGCACAGCAGTGCGGGGATACTATTTCGAATTTTTTTAAACGTAGAAGAGCGCAAATTAAAGCAGCTAAGAAAGCTGCTCGTGATGATCAAATAAATAAGCCTAACTAGAGTTAACTAGCGATTGGCTCTATTTCTGATTCAGCCATTTGCTGCATAGCAAACATTCGGCGACGCCAGATGATTTTTTTGTGTAGTTTTCGCAACATAACACGACGACGTGTGGCCGTTGAATAAATGACATTGCGTTTTAATCTTTGTGTGCGTCTACGTTTTAGCATGTTTTCTCCTAATGCAAGAGTGAGAAAGGCACGGGTATATCTTATAAAATAATGATATACAATTAACACACATTAGTGATCATTTGGTGACAAGTAAACAGATATTTGATTTACTTAAATTTTGCTTACTGACATGCTCAATAAACGGGTACTTATATTAATCTTAGCTATTGTTTTCACTCGACTGCTCGGGCTCGATTATAGGTTGTTGTTTTTCTGTTTGAGCTTCATCTGCCTTACTTTTTACTTCACTTTTCACTTCACTTTTTTCGTTTAGCTTTAGCTCAGTATCAGTGCTCAGCTCTGTAATTGGTTCTGGCTCAGGCTCTGCAGCAATGGCATTATTTTCATCTAGCCAAACAAGTGCATCGTAATAACGACGAATATTATCAACATATTTAACAGCTACATCGCCTCGGGCATAACCGTAGCGAGTTTTACGGTAATAGCGCTTTTTAATTAATAGCGGTAGGCGTTTTTTTACATCAGCCCACTTATCGGGACTTGCGCCTTGCTGTTCGGTAATTATACGTGCGTCGTTAACGTGCCCCCAACCTACATTGTATCCGGCCAAAGCAAGCCATGTGCGGTCGGGTTGCGGGATACGGTCAGGAATACGTTTAATAAGCTTGCTTAAGTATTTAGCGCCACCACGAATGTTTTGCTCTGGTTCTAACCGGTTAGTAACACCTACTTGTTTGGCTGTACTGCGAGTTAGCATCATGATGCCGCGCACACCTGTTGGTGATTTAGCGCGAGGATTCCACATAGATTCTTGATAGCTTAGTGCCGCTAATAACCGCCAGTCAAGGCTACCTGCATATTGTTCAAACCATGGCTGGTATGTTGGTAAGGTTTCTTTAATTGCTTCGATATAAGCAAGGGTATTTACATAGTTAAATTGGCGTACGTGACCAAAGTATTTTTCTTCAAGTACATAGAGCTGGTTACTTTGCTTAACGTCACCAAAAAATGGCACCAGCAACGCATATAAAGAGTCGTCTTTAGATTTATTAAGTATCCATGCAATCGGGTCGTTATGGCTAACTGAAAAACCAATGCTTAAATTTGGGTGATAACGGCGAAACAGCGATAGCGTGTGCGTATCAGCGAGTGTGTAATCTATCTCGCCATCAATAACTGCTTGAAGTAGTTCTTCTTCATCAAACTCTTCGCTTTCTATCCAAGTGAGATCTGGATTGTTCTTCTTCATTTTTTGTAGAGTAAGCGAGTGGCTACTTTTAGCTATAACAGTAAAGTTGCCATCTAAATCGTCAAATTCTCGAGGACGAACGCGCCCTTGTTTATAAACTAACTTTTGGCTGATTGTTCTGTAAGTTGGTCCGTAACGGTATTGCTCTGCACGGGTTTTATTATAGGTAAGTCCTGACGCTATTAAGTCTAAATCACCGCTTTCAAGGCGTTCAAACATATCAGATAAGTTAAAGAAAGGGACTATTTCAAGCTCTACACCTAAATATTCAGCGAAGGCTTGTGATAACTCATATTCAAAGCCTTGCTCACCTTGAACAGCTTGATAATAATTACTAGCACTGGCAAGGGTACCCACACGTATTTTATTGTGTTCTTTTATTTGGGCGAGTTGAGTTGGCTGCTCTTGCATATCGCATGCACATAACAGCATAACTAAAGTAATGATTATTATTAGTTTTTCTTTGAACATTGAGTGCCCCTTAAGCTCGCCAGTCACCGTTATAGCAAAACTAAGCCATCGCGTCACTTTACCTTTTATTTTATTAACCAAAAGAGGCTATAAATAAAGCTAAAAAGTTAATTTTATGAAAAGCGTAATTTTGAGTTAAATCTGAATGCTAATTGGACTATAATGCGTGCCTAAAATATCGTTCAATCCCTAACCCCGGATGAAATTACCTATGTTGATCCTTCGTGGTGCACCAGCACTGTCAGAGTTCAGAGTTAATAAAATTTTAGCGCGTTGCCAACAATCGCAACTTCCAGTCACTAACGTATACGCCGAGTATGCTCACTTTGCCGATTTAACATCGCCGTTGAGTAGCTCCGAGCAAACCAAGCTTGAAAAACTATTAACTTACGGTCCAACTATTGCTGAGCATACCCCAGCTGGCAAACTTGTACTTGTTACACCTCGCCCAGGTACCATTTCACCTTGGGCATCTAAAGCAACCGATATTGCCCATAACTGTGGTTTAAAACAGGTTCACCGTGTTGAACGCGGTATTGCTTATTATGTTGAAGGTGACTTAAACGCAGAACAACTTGCACAAGTAATTGCGTTATTACACGACCGTATGACCGAAGCCACGCATAGTGAGCTTGAAGATGCTGCACAACTGTTTCGCAGTGATGCACCGCGCCAAATGTCGTCTGTTGATATTTTAGGTGGCGGACGCGAAGCATTAGCAATAGCCAATGTTGAGCAAGGTTTTGCCCTTGCTGATGACGAAATAGATTACTTGGTAGAAAACTTTATAAAGTTAGGACGTAACCCTAACGACATCGAATTGTTTATGTTTGCACAAGCAAACTCAGAGCATTGTCGCCATAAAATATTTAATGCTGACTGGACAATCGATGGAAAAGAGCAGCCAAAATCGCTGTTTAAAATGATTAAAAATACGTTTGAGTTAAATCCTGAAAATGTATTGTCGGCGTATAAAGATAACGCGGCAGTAATGAAAGGCTCAAAAGCGGGTCGCTTCTTCCCAAATGCGCAAGGTGAATATGCGTATCATCAAGAAGACATTGAAATACTAATGAAAGTTGAAACGCATAACCACCCAACAGCTATTGCCCCATTCTCAGGTGCGGCTACAGGCTCTGGTGGTGAGATTCGCGATGAAGGCGCAACTGGTCGTGGCTCTAAGCCAAAAGCAGGTTTAGTTGGCTTTACTGTATCAAACTTACGTATTCCAGGTTACGAGCAACCATGGGAAAGCGATTTTGGTAAGCCGAGTCGTATTGTTAACGCGCTTGATATAATGACAGAGGGACCACTAGGTGGCGCTGCATTTAATAATGAGTTTGGTCGTCCTAACTTATTAGGCTACTTCCGTACTTACGAAGAAAAAGTAACAAGCCATAATGGCGAAGAAGTACGTGGTTACCATAAACCAATTATGCTTGCCGGTGGTTTAGGTAATATTCGCTCTGATCATGTTCAAAAAGGCGATATTCCTGTTGGCGCTAAATTAATTGCGCTAGGTGGACCTGCAATGAACATTGGTTTAGGCGGTGGTGCTGCATCAAGCATGGCTTCAGGTCAATCAAACGAAGATTTAGATTTTGCTTCAGTACAACGCGAAAACCCAGAAATGGAACGTCGTTGCCAAGAAGTTATCGATAAATGCTGGCAGCTAGGTGACGAAAACCCAATTGCATTCATCCACGATGTAGGTGCTGGCGGTTTATCAAATGCGTTCCCTGAGCTTGTTAATGATGGCGGACGTGGTGGTAAGTTCCAATTACGTAGCATTCCTAACGATGAGCCAGGCATGGCACCACACGAAATTTGGTGTAATGAATCACAAGAGCGTTATGTACTCGCTGTTGGCGTAGAGGACTTTGACCGCTTTGAAGCAATTTGTAAGCGTGAACGTGCCCAGTACGCTGTTATTGGTGAAGCAACCGCTGAACCTCACTTAACAGTGTCAGACAGCCACTTTGAAAATAACCCTGTTGATTTACCGCTGGACGTATTATTAGGTAAAGCACCTAAAATGCACCGCGATGTAACGTCAAAGCAAGTTGTTGGTAAAGCGCTTGATACTACATTAATAAATGCAGCAGATGCAGCGCAGCGCTTAATGCGTTTACCTGCCATTGCAGAAAAAACATTCCTAATAACAATCGGCGATCGCTCAGTTACGGGTTTAGTAGCGCGCGATCAAATGGTCGGTCCTTGGCAAGTGCCTGTTGCTAACTGTGCAGTAACTGCGGCAACGTATGATACTTACCACGGTGAAGCTATGTCACTCGGTGAGCGTACTCCTGCAGCATTACTTAATTACGGTGCATCTGCTCGTTTAGCTGTAGCTGAGTCGTTAACTAATATTGCCTGTGCAAACATCGGTAGCCTTGAAAACATTAAGTTATCGGCAAACTGGATGGCAGCAGCGGGTCACCCAGGTGAAGATGCTGGTTTATATGAAGCTGTTAAAGCCGTAGGCGAAGAGCTTTGCCCTGCGCTTGGTTTAACTATTCCAGTGGGTAAAGATTCTATGTCGATGAAAACGACATGGAAAGATGAAGGTGACTCACAAGAGAAATCAGTAACATCGCCGCTTTCACTGGTTATAACTGCATTTGGTCGTGTTGACGACGTACGCAAAACAGTAACGCCACAACTGCGCACAGATAAAGGCGATACATCGCTTATATTAGTTGATTTAGGTGCGGGTAAAAACCGCATGGGCGCATCAAGCCTTGCACAAGTTTATAAGCAATTGGGTGATGTAACACCTGATGTTGATAACCCAGAGTTATTAAAAGGCTTTTATAACGCAATGCAAGCGCTTGTGGCTGATAGTAAGTTACTTGCTTATCATGACCGCTCAGACGGTGGTTTATTTACCACGGTTGCTGAAATGGCGTTTACAGGTCATACCGGTGTAACGGTTGATTTAGCTGGTTTAACAGGCTCTGACATTGAAGCGCTTTATAACGAAGAGCTAGGTGCGGTAATTCAAGTTGCAAATGCTGATTTAGATGCAGTAAATGCGGTGTTTGAACAACATGGTATAGCAGCAATTAGCCACAACATTGGCACGCTTAACAGTGACGATACAATTATATTTAACCGTGGCGAAAATACGGTACTTAATCATACGCGTACTGAGCTTCGTACTATTTGGGCTGAAACAACGTATCAAATGCAAGCACGCCGTGATAACCCTGAGTGTGCTAAGCAGGAGTTTGATGCTAAATTTGATGCAAAAGATCCAGGCTTAAACGTAAAACTAAACTTTGATTTAAACGAAGATATAGCTGCACCATACATTGCAACCGGCGCTAAACCGCAAATGGCTATTTTACGTGAGCAGGGTGTTAACTCTCATTTAGAAATGGCGGCAGCGTTTAATCGCGCAGGTTTTGCAGCCGTTGATGTACACATGAGCGATATTTTAGAAGGTCGTTTAACACTAGAGCAATTTAAAGGTTTAGTGGCTTGTGGTGGTTTCTCATACGGTGACGTACTTGGTGCGGGTGAAGGTTGGGCTAAGTCTATTTTGTTTAACGACATGGCACGCGATCAGTTCCAAAACTTCTTCCACCGTGAAGATACCTTTAGCTTAGGTGTATGTAACGGTTGCCAAATGTTATCAACGTTAAAAGAGTTGATCCCTGGTACTGAACATTGGCCGCGCTTTGTAACTAATAAATCAGAGCGTTTTGAAGCACGCTTTAGTTTAGTTGAAATACAAGAGAATCCGTCTGTGTTCTTTAACGGAATGGCTGGATCGCGTATGCCTATAGCGGTTTCTCATGGTGAAGGTCATGCTGAGTTTGCAAACGATGCAGCCACTAAAGCGGCGCTTAATAGCGGCACTGTAGCGGTTAAGTTTGTAGATAACTACGGTAACCCTACAACGCAGTACCCAGCTAACCCTAATGGTTCTCCAGAAGGTATTACAGGTATTACGTCAACTGATGGTCGCGCCACTGTAATGATGCCGCATCCAGAACGTGTATTCAGAAGCGTTGCCAACTCTTGGCATCCTGATGAGTGGGTCGAGGATAGCCCGTGGATGCGTATGTTCCGTAACGCACGTAAAAACGTAGGTTAATTACATTTGCGTTTATACAAGTTAGATTCATAATCTTACTGTAAAATAAAAAAGGCTGCATTGTGCAGCCTTTTTTGATTAGTATAGTTTTAGCTAAAAGCACAAAGCATTTAAGGATAGTATGTTTAAGCGAATTGGTTTAATTGTTGGAGCTGTATTACTAAGTACCTTGCTGCTTGGTTATGTATTTCGTTTACCTTTATTACAGTGGGTTATAGCGCCTGAGCTTAAAAAAGCAGGCATTACGTTAAGTTGTCTCGATTTTTCAATTACGTCTGAACTAAATATTCATGCTGATAGAGTGTGTTTAAATTATCAAAATCAACAATTACAACTTACTGGTATTACTGCAAATACAAAGCGTGTAGATATTGAAAATGCAGTGCTAACAGTTAATTCACTCCCTAAAAGTGATAATGCTAATCAAGGTGCTAAAAATCTCGATTTAGCGCTTCCCTTAAATCGCCCATTAATCAGCATTAAACAGCTTGTAGTAAAAAGTGACGAGCTCAATAAGCCACTTAAAATAAGTATATTAGAACCCACACTAAATCAATTTAATGTCACGGGTGATATAAACGCGAGCGCAATTTTGACTGCTAATAAAATAAGTGGTCAGTTTTTAATTAATGACACACTTTTAAAGCAGGTTATAAACACTAAAAATACATTAATTGCAGATGCTAACTTTAATACTCAGCAAGCATTTAGCTTTGACGGTATAGAGGTTGAGTTAAATGGCGATATTAGCTCCCAGTTTGCTTACACGTATGAGTTTTCTCATGCAAATCAGCAGTGCCAGGTTAACGTATTAACCACTGGTAAATTGACGACGCGTTTTAATTTAAATAGCCAAGTGCTAATGTTTAATACCGATTTGCTTAATAACAAAATTAATCTAACACCAAGCTGTGCTGGGTTAATTCCACCAAGTGAATACGCAGGCTTTGTTAGCAAACAAGTTCCTTTAAATTGGCAACTTAAATTCCCTCAATCAATTCGCTTAGAGGGTAGTGAGCTCAGTGCACCTGTAATTAATTTGGTAAGCGTGGGCGATAAGCTATTTGATTTTTTAATAACAGATACAACACTAAATATTACATCTCCGCTTGAAGACTTACAGACAAATTTATCAGCTCAAATAAATACACCCGATATAAATAATATTAACGTTAATGCTCAGTTATCTGGCGCTGCAATTGTAGGCGATTACGCCGTTATGCTTGAAAGTTTGCCTGAGTTTGTCCCTGCAACAGCGAATGGGCTTAGCCTTAGTGGTCACTTTAATATAAGTGAGTTTATAGACTTAAAACCAATTGGGCTTATAAATGCTAAATTAACACTTAATAGTGTAGATGCGTTTGATATAAGTGCAGTGCAATATCAAGGTGATTTAACTGCAAAAATGGATAAACAGTTAAACGCAGAGGTAGCGTTAACGCAGCAATTAAAAAGCGCAGAATATAAAGAGTTTACAGTCTCGGGTATAAGTAACACATTAACAGCAAATGCTAATTTAGGCGTAGGTGAGTTATTTGCTGATCTAACAGCAAAAACAAATATAAAGACTGTTAATAGCCCCGACATAAAACTTAATAATATAAAAGTAGAGTCTACGGGCTTGCAAAGCCGTGCACTAAAAGCCACGCATCACGCATTTATAAACGATGTTGAGTTAGTTGTAAATCATCATATGTCGTCGCAAGCTCATCCGTTTGAAGTCATTATTCCTGAACAAAGTACGCTGCTGTTAAATGCGCTTATTAGGCAATTTGAGCCACTTGCACAACTAACAGAGGGCGAATTTAATGGCTATATTAGTGGCGATATAAACTTACAAAATGCACTGTTCAATATGGGGATTAGTCATACAAGTGCACTGTATAACGATTACCTTGCGAGTGATTTAAACAGTGTATTTAGCGGGGAATATAATTCAGGTAAGCTTAATGTAAAACCAACTACCTTTAATTTAAATGAGTTTAGAGCGGGTGCCGTAGTTAAAGCGATTAAAGGGCAATGGCAAGTGAGTAGTAATACCGCGCTTATAAATGATGTAAAAGGAAGTGTGTTTGGTGGCGAATTTTCGTTAGATACCTACACAATAGGGAAGCCAAACCAAGTTGCCAATGTTAAGTTTGAAAATATTGATGCAAGTAAACTCGTTACACTCGACGATAAGTCGGGCATTGTATTAACGGGACGCTTGGCGGGGTCTTTACCTGTCCATTTTGATAGTGGAAAAATTGAAATAATTGACGGTAGTTTATTTAGCCAAGGAACAGGTAATTTAAAAATCACCAATAATGCCGCGTTTGATTCAGTAATGCAGCAACAGCAAGAGTTGCAACCTGTATTAGGGCTATTAACTAATTTAGATATTCAAAAACTTAATAGCAGTGTGGCATTAAAAAACGATGGCTGGTTAAAGCTTGGGGTTAATTTACAAGGCTATAATAAACAAGAGCAGCAGCAAGTTAACTTTAATTATAACCACGAAGAAAACGTATTTACACTTTTACGCGCACTGCGTTTAAGTGACGAAATTACACAAAAAGTTGAGCAACAATACTCACAAAAAGGAAACTAATAATGAGACAGTCGTTATTGATAAAAGTACTGCTCGCGCTAGGTGCTATTAGTGCACTAAGTGCCTGTACACACCGTGTTGAGGTGTCTGCTAAAGAGCCTATTACTATTAATTTAAATGTGAAGGTCGATCACGAAATTCGCGTAAAAGTAGATAAAGAACTCGACAGTTTGTTTAGTGACGACAGTGAGTTATTTTAAGGAGCTAAAACATGAATACGAAGAAAAAATTAAATATTATTACGTTAGTTAGTGCAGTATGTATGTCGTTCTCTGCGTGGGCTATTAGTCTTGATGACGCTAAAAACCAAGGTTTAGTAGGTGAAGATAGCTCTGGTTATTTAGGACTTGTTGTACAAAACGCAGAGGCAAAAGCCGTTGTTGATGACATAAATGCAAAGCGTAAAGCGCAGTACTTAAAGCTCGCTAAAAAGAATAACTTGTCACTTTCACAAGTAGAAGCACTTGCTGCTGCTAAAACAATTGAAAAAACCCAAAGTGGTCATTACGTCGAAGTAAATGGCAACTGGGTTAAAAAATAAGCTTAAGTATTACTTGTTTTGCAAAAGTTTTGTACAAAGTTTTTTACAAACCAAAATAAAACCGAGCATTTAAGCGCTCGGTTTTTTACAGCCTTCAAGCAACTGCTGCCAAAAATCAATCCCCTTACGTCTTGCTAGGTTTATATTATGCTCAGGAATAGATTCAGGCTCGTTATAACTATCAAGTGCTTCGCTCATGCTTGCTTCGCGAATTAAATGCAGAGTAGGAAAAGGCGCTCTATTTGTGTAGTTTGCAGCATCAGTTTCATCACTGTCGGCAAATACGTAGTCAGGATGAAAATTAGCAATTTGATACTTCCCTTCAAAGCCTTGCGCGACTAAAAGTGCATTAGCTAAATCGACCAAGTCTAAAAAGTCTTCAAAGTCACTAAAGCCGTTGTCAAACATGATAAGGGTTGTTTCGCGCTTTGGTTCACGGTCAAGCTCAACACATTGCTCAAGCATATCCATTACAGCATCATCCATACTTGCTGCTGGACTTACGATGTAATGAATACAGTTATTTTCTACTTCTTTGCGTGCAAACGGGCAAAAGTTATATTTAACAATAACAGATGACACCCATTCGCGGGTTTGGCTTATAGCTATGTTGGTCACGGTTTTGGCTCTAAATATTGATTAATAATGGTAAGTGTTTTTTGTATTGCACCTTGGTTTTTAGCTACGCATTGCGCAGCTTTAATACCTAAGGTTTGGCACGCTTTTGTGTTTTGGCTAAACGTTATGAGCTGCTTTGCTAGTTCGTTGTTGCTATCAACCACTACAGCGCCTTTAAGCTTTATTAGCTCGGGATAAACATGATCAAAATTGTATGTGTGTGGACCTGTTATTACACCTACCGAAAACGCTGCTGATTCCAGTGGGTTATGCCCACCTCTGCGAATTAAGCTGCCACCAATAAAGCTAACATTTGCAGCGCCATATAAACACTGTAATTCACCAAGCGTATCAGCAAGGAGTACTTGTTCATTGTTGTAGTTATTTTGGCTACGACGGCTAAAACTAAGTGGGCTTTGTGTTAAAAGCTCAGCTACTTTATCAAATTGCTCTGGATGGCGCGGGGCAATTATAAGTAATGCATTAGGTTGCTTTTTTAGTAACTGTTGGTGAGCTGCCAATACTAATTCATGTTCTACAGGATGTGTTGAGCCTGCTGCCCATACAAAGCGTTCGTCATTGATGTGTTCATTACTACTATTTTTATTAATACTGTAAAGCTGTTTAAGGTTGAGTACTTCAGCTAATTGCTCGTCACTTGGTGTTATATCAAATTTTATAGAGCCTGTTACATGGCTTTTTGAAGTTTCGAGACCAAGCTCTATAAAACGCTCCGCATCTGCCTTGTTATGACTCGCAAGTACTGTAATTGAGCGCATAATAATATGTGTTAATTTAGCGACCTTTTGATAGCCTTGCTGCGACTTTTCAGAGAGTCTTGCATTGATAACAAGTACCGGTATATTTTTTTTGTGACTTATCGCCATTAAATTTGGCCATAGCTCTGTTTCTAAAATACATAATGCTTGTGGCTTTATACGCTTTAAAAATCGGGCTGTCGCAAACGGAAAATCGATTGGTAAGTAGCTACACGCCACAGTATTTTTAAACTGGTTAAGTATTTGCTCTCTGCCTGTTGGAGTATTACAGGTTATAAGTATATTTAAATTTGGATGCGCTTTTTGAAGAGCTTTAATAAGTGGCGTTGCGGCTAGTACCTCACCAACAGAAGCACAATGAAAAACTAAAGGTTTGGTTTTAACCGTAAATAAAGACTTACTGACAAACCCAAAGCGCTCTTTAAAGTGTGTACGATAGCCTTGGTTTTTTTTACCTCGTAAAATATAGAGATAAAATACAATCAGTGGGCTAATAAAAATTAATGCTAGAGAGTAAAAAATGCGTGCCATACTGATCTTTCTTTAAGGGAAGTGGCGTTAGTTTACCGTGAAATAGCCGTTTTCTAAACATACTCGCAATAAAATATGGTCAGGGTTCAGTTATAATCCGATAAAATGCACACAATTAAATAAAATTATGGAATAATGGATTTAATTTTTCCCTGCTATTTCAGTTCCTAGAGGAATTTTTCATGTCAATTATCGATTCAGTGGCAACTAGCTACGTTGAAACATTAAACCGTCATCAAGCATTATTTGAAACGATGGAAGCTTATCATCAAGAATCTATGCAACTGTTAGAAGCATGCCACAGTGCATTACAAGCTGGTGGCAAGATTGTTTGGTTTGGTAACGGCGGTAGTGCAGCCGATGCGCAGCATTTAGCAGCAGAATTTGTAGTGCGTTACAAATTAGAACGTGGTCCGCTTGCCTCTATGGCATTGACTACAGATACATCAATTTTAACAGCACACAGCAACGATTATCACTTTGATACGGTGTTTGAACGCCAAGTTCAAGCGCTATGTAAGCCAGAAGATTTAGTGATTGGTTTAACCACATCAGGTACTAGTAATAATATTAATTTAGCATTAGAAGCTGCAAATAAACTAGGCGCTTTTACAGTGGCATTAACTGGACGTGATGGCGGTAAAGTAAAAGATATTGCTAAGTTACCTATCATTATAAAAAATGACGAAACAGCACGTATTCAAGAAGCTCACATGTTTATAGGTCACTGGTTATGTGAAGCCATGGATATGGTTGTTGCGGAGCAGCAGTAATGGATTTATCGTTATTAAAAAACTTATCAGCGGCACGAATATTAGTTGTTGGCGACGTAATGCTAGACCGTTATTGGTATGGTGATACAGGTCGAATTTCGCCTGAAGCGCCAGTACCTGTTGTTAAAGTAAGTAAATTTGAAGACAAAGCGGGCGGCGCAGCTAACGTTGCAAAAAATATAGCGCGGTTAGATGCAAAAGTTGGCTTACTGGGCTTAATTGGTGAAGATGAAAGCGGGCAGATTTTAGAGACTATTCTAAAAGGTGAAAAAATAAGTTCACAATTAGTCAGTGTATGTGATTTACCTACTATTTCTAAAATGCGCGTTATTAGTCGCCATCAACAACTCGTTCGTCTTGATTTAGAAGAAACGTTTACTGAGCAACATAGTCAATTACTATTAAACCGCTTAGAGCTTGTGCTAGATGAATACGACTTTATTGTATTCTCTGATTACAGCAAGGGATCTTTAAGCTTAATTAAAGAAATGGTAAGCCTAGCTAAGAGCGCCGGAAAAACGGTTTTAATCGACCCTAAATCGCCAGATTTACATTTATATGAAGGTGCTGATTACATTACGCCTAATTTACATGAGTTTAAGTTAGCGGGTGGTCAAACCGATTCAGAAGAAGCTTTAGCAGCAAGTGCACGTGATTTAATTAGCAAAAATGGCATTAAAGCCATGTTGCTTACGCGTTCTGAGCAAGGTATGTCGCTGATTAATGCAGATGAAAAGTTTGATTTTGCAGCACAAGAGCTTGAAGTAAGCGATGTAACTGGAGCCGGTGATACGGTTATAGCTACACTCGCGGTTATGCTTGGTGCGGGCATGGAGCCTAAAGACGCTGTCGAAATTGCTAATTTAGCGGCAGGTATTGCGGTGAGTAAATTTGGTGCAGCTACAGTTTCGCCAGAAGAGTTAAGTCGTAAACTTGGTCAGTATTTACATACTACTGGCGAGCATTACCAAACACCATTTGATAATGTACTTCAGCACATTGAATTTGCAAAACAAAACGGCGAAACCATTGTATTTACTAATGGCTGCTTTGATATTTTACATGCTGGGCATGTGCGTTATTTAGCACAAGCTAAAGCCCGAGGCGATAGACTCGTTGTTGGATTAAATAACGATGAATCTATTACGCGCTTGAAAGGGGCAGATCGTCCTATTAACCCACTAGATGAGCGTGCAATGGTACTTAGCGCACTTTCATCAGTTGATTGGGTCATTCCGTTTGGCAGTCTAGATGAAAACGATACTCCCGCTAAATTAATTGAGCAAATAAGCCCTGATATTTTAGTTAAGGGTGGCGACTATACCGTAGAGCAAATAGCAGGTGCTGAGCATGTACTTCGCCATGGTGGAAAAGTTGAAGTGCTTGAATTTTTAGATGGATGCTCAACATCAAAAGTAATTAGTAAAATTAAACAGTAATTACTGATTTAGTTTGCTTAAAAAAACAAAAAGGGATGAAAACACTGTTTTCATCCCTTTTTGTATTTTAATACGTTACTTTATTAAAAGTTATATTCGTACTTAGCAAATGCAGAAGTATCGTTTTCAGCACCGTCGTTGTTAGATGCAAAAGCACCTAAAGTGACGCGCCCTCCCATAGAGAGCATTCTGTAACGAAGTTCTAACTGCTTAGAGTTAAACCCTGTTTTAGTAATTGTATTTCCTAAGTCAGGATTGTTAGGATAACGATCGCGATTGTCACTATTATAATCAACACTGCGCAGTTTTACCTGCCAATCATTACCATTCGACAGCTGGCCTAATAAAGTTAAAACAACTGATTGCGCATCGTTATCGTAAGTAGAGCCAATAGTACGGCCGTGGTAACGATAACCCGATTTGTAATCTGAGTGCTCATAGTAGCAATTTTCATTTGTAGACTCTGCTGAACATGAAACACCTGTATCTATGTACTCTACATTTATTAATACGCTTTGATCGTATATTCGTTGTGTAGTTTGCACACCATACAAATAGGCTCTGTCAACTGGTTTTATACCGCCACTAGTATCCTCGCCTATGGTGCTGGCATAGACTGCATATGGTTGATTAAATAAAGTATCTGACCAACGTATATCTATACCCGCAAGTTGATTACCTAAGCGAGTTTCTCCTTCTTTTTGACATTGCTCAGCATTACCTACACACTCTCCGCCACCCGTAACTAAATCAATAAAATCACCGGCTGAACTAGGCTGACCGTCACCGGCCCATTGTGCAGACCAGCTAAGTGCAATTTCTAACTGTTGAATAGGGCGAAAATTAACACGAGTGCTCCACAATAACGCATCAGGAATAACTCGCGTAGACTCAAGTTTAGCCATTTGTGCTGTAAAGCTCCATTGACCAATCCAACTTAACCACGGTGTTTCAAAAGCGGTACTTTTCTCTCTAGTAACACTCAATGCTGGGAGTGGTTTTGCGTTACCTGACATAATTAAGCTGTTATCAACACCTGGGCCCCAAAACTGCTCAACTGCACCGGCTCTAAAAATCCAATTACCTAAACGATACGCTAAGTAACTATCGTCAAATGAGGTATCATTACAATCAGTTAGTGCTTGTGCATTGGTTTCAATGTCATCTATCGTTTTTCCATCGACTAAACATTTTTTACCGTCTTTTCTATAATTTACAGCCACTTTAGCTGCAAAATTATCACCTAAGTAGGAATAAGCTGCAGAAAGTTCGGTTTCTTGAGTCTCGGTGGCGCCAAAGCTCGTTGCTACAATCGGGTCTGTCGCTGAAAATGCTGATAATTGAACGCTATGCGAACTACTGTTCTCTGATTTATATCGATGTTTAACGCGTAATAAAGCATCTTGCAAGCTTGGAGATAATTGCTCCAGCGGCATGCTTTCAACATCACTTATAAAACTCTTCCACATAAGCGGGTATGTGGTTACAGGTGCTAAAATAACACCCGCATCAGCTAATTGTTGAATATCAGCTCTTAGACCGTAATCATCAGGCTTTACCCAGGGTTCAGCATTTACTGATGCGCTTACTGCGCAAAAAAGAGTAGAGAGAAGAAAAATTCTGTTTCGCAAAGTTCAGATCCTTGTGATTTATATTGTGGCTAAGTTTATCAATCAAAGCGGTGGAATGCAGTAAATAATCAATTTTTTGGCGTTAATTTAATGCATAAAAATGTAACCTGTCTATCGCATGAAGTATCTGATTGATATACTACTGCTCAAATAGGAAATTGAGAATGCAATGAGCAACAAACGACTTTTATTTATTCCAGTATCATCGCCAGAAGGCATTGGTGAGTATATGCGCTCGTTGTTGTTAGCTCAAAGTTTACAGGCAGAAGTTGCTGATTCTCTCGATATTCATTTTATATTAAATAAGCATACTCCTTATGCTAAAACTTGTCCTTTTAAAGCTACACTGCTCGAACACTCAGCAACTAAAGAGCTAGATTCTGTTTGCGATTTTATAGCGCAATTTAAACCTGATGTCGTTGTTTTCGATTGTGCAGGGCGCGCGGGCCACATGAAAGCAGCTAAAAAAGTTGGGGCCAAGGTAGTATTTATATCTCAGCATGCTAAAAAACGTGCCAAAGGCTTAAAGCTTAATAGGGTAAATTTAATTGATGCACATTGGGTGGTTCAACCCGATTACTGTATTGAACCACTTACATGGACAGAAACTACTAAGCTAGACATGTTTTCTTTGGCACATCCTCGCAATGTAGGTCCTTTTGTTACATTTGCCTCTTGCGCGCAAAAACGTGATGTTTTAAATCGCTATAACTTAGTACCTGAAGGCTATTTTATTGTAAATGCTGGCTCAGGCGGCCATAGTGTAAATAACCTAAACTGCGCTGATGTATATTTTGAAGCTGCACTTAAAATAACTAAACTCACAGGCTTAAAAGGCGTTGTTGTTTTTGGTCCAAATTATAATAAAATCATTCCCAAAAGTGATGAGCTAATTTGTTTAACAAGCTTGCAAAGTACTGATTTTTTGGCATTAATGAGCCAAGCTAAAATCGCATTACTAAGTGGCGGCGATACCCTACTACAAGCAATCGCCGTTAAAACACCTATTGTTGCATGTGCAATTTCTAAAGATCAAAATACACGTTTGGATCACTGTGTTAATACGGGTGTTGTAATTAAAACAAATCTTGATATAGATGAAATCACTACAAAAATAGCCCAAGTTATTACCGAACCTTTTTATAGTGAGCTTATTGATAACTACAACCGGTTTGATAATTCAAATAGTTATGATGTAATCATTAATGGCATAAAAAGTATGCTTGCAGGAGAAGGTTAATAAATATTGTTATTGTAATAGATTCATTAGTGGGGGAAGAGCTGAGAAAGTAATGCTTACTTTGGCTGAAAAAAATGGCGAAACTACATCACAATATCACTATTTTATCTCTTGCTAGCAGTGTTGAATATAATATTCCTGATATAGTTAATGTTGATAGTTTATTTACTAATAGAGCATCTAAAGTCGATAGGTTTTGGCAACGTAAAAATAGCATTTTAACACTACAAACTTGGTTTAAAAAAACAGAGCGAGATTGGCAATATTGATTTAGTGCTTTCTAATCTTGATAGAAGTAATAACTTGCTCGCGCGTAGTAATATCAAAAATGTTCATTTTGTTATTCATAATTCTGTTAATGCAGAACTTGCTCGTCAAAAAAAGTTAGGTCCATTTTCATATTTATACCTTAAAAAAAGTAAGCAAAACTTAAATGGTAAATCACTTATTTGCGCATCAAAGGGGGTTGAAAAAGAAATAACACAAGGGAATTTAATTGACCCAAGTGCAATTAGGACTATTTATAATCCGTTCGATTTTGGAAAAATAAAGCAACAAGCAAATGAGAAAAATAACGACATCCCAAATGAGCCTTACTTAATTCATGTAGGAAGGCTGGCCAAACAAAAACGCCACGATATATTATTTGCAGCATTTGCAAAGCTTGATAAAAATACAAGTTAGTCCTTTTATGTAATAAACCCGCAAAAGCTTGCACAGGAGTACGGCATAGAAAAACAGCTAGTAGTGCCAGGGTTTCAACAAAACCCTTATAACTGGATTAAGCAGGCCAAAGCTTTAGTGTTGAGTTCTGATTTTGAAGGACTTCCAACGGTATTAATTGAAGCTTTAGCGGTGGGTACTCCGGTAGTTAGCACTAATTGCACATTTGGCCCAAGCGAGATATTAACAGGCGAGCTAAGTAAATATTTAGTACCTGCTGGACAAAGTGAGGCATTAGCCAATGCAGTTAAGCAGGTATTAGCTGACAAACCAAATGTAGAAAACGCAGATATTCTAAAACAAGTACAGGCAGAGCAGGTTGCTCTGCAGTATTTAGCATTGGCTAACTAAGTTAACTTATATTAGGTTAACTTATATTAGCGAGTGCTTTGAGGTAGTTGCTATGCAGAGTTTGCCAGTCAGTCGCTTGCCAATTAAATACATTATTTCGACCCTGTTCTTTTAAAAACGAGCGCTCAAGACGTGCCATATTACTTTGTTGCCATTGTGGGTTAGGCGCTCTTATTTCACCTCTATCAAAGTCGATAATATACACATCACCAGTATCATCAAACAAAATGTTATTAATGTTTAAATCGGCGTGGTACACACCTTTTGCATGAAATAGCGCGATTGTTTTCGCAATGCGCTCTAACTCATCTTGAGTCAATGAGCGCTTAATTAATATATCGAGTACGCTTTTAGCGCCTGTAACAGCCTCGGTAATAATATCACCACGATAAATTAATCCGCTGCGGGTTACTTTAGCTGCAATAGGGATTGGCACGTTTAAACCAAGCTCTATAAGTTTACTCATTAAGCTAAACTCTTTATACACGCGGGTTTGTTCAAGCCCTGGGTATAAATATTGATCGCTTAGTAATTTACCAACTAAACCTCCACGCCAATAATGCCTCAGCACGGCTGTTAATTTGTCTTGTTTAAAAAACCATGCTGTTGCTCTGCCTTTTTTAGCACCCACAATTTTATTTTGTTTTTGCCAAAAATTGGCATCAAACCAATCAAGAGTAATTTGGCTTGTGTATTTAGGGTGGCTTAATACAGTGTGATTGCCTTGCACGTGTTGTTTAAACATAGCTCTGTGTAATTGCTAAATAATGGGCCTATATTAGCGCGTTTTAAAGCGCAGGATAAGTGCTTGCAATAGCGTGATTATAATTTAAGATCGGCTTTTGTATTTAATACCTAAGGGAATGTGTGACTCAAGCTCCTAATTATTCATCTATTTGTATATTAAGACTCTCAGCCATTGGTGACGTATGTCATGGTGTGAGTGCAGTACAAGCTATTCAAAAAGCACATCCTAATGCAAAAATCACCTGGATTATTGGCAAAGTAGAAGCCATGTTACTTGCTGACTTACCGGGCGTTGAGCTGGTGGTATTTGATAAAAAGCAAGGCAAAGCTGCACTTAAAAGCTTAAAACAACGCTTTAAAGGTCAAAAATTTGATGTACTGCTTAATATGCAAGTTGCATTAAGGGCTGGGTTTGTAGCGCGTTGTATTCCGGCAAAAGTTAAAATAGGGTTTGATTGGGCGCGGTCAAAAGAATTACACAGCTTATTTATTAATAAACGAATAGAGCCACAAGCCCAAGCGCATGTGCTTGAAGGCTTTAAAGGTTTTGCAAAAGCCATTGGTGTTGCTGATTATAAACCGAGTTGGAACATGCCATATACAGAGCAAGACCAAGCGGTTGCAGATGAGTTACTAACACCAGAGTACCTAACTAATAAACTGTTAGTAATATCGCCAGCAGCAAGTAAAGCACAGCGCAATTGGCTCGCTGATCGTTATGCCGCATTGGCTGATTATGCTAGTGAGCAAGGCTTTAGAGTGGTATTGACGGGCGGTCCAACAGAGCTTGAAATTAACCTAGCAAATAGCATTATTAAACATAGCAACGCACCTATTTTAAATTTAGTGGGTAAAACAAAACTCAAAGAATTGTTGTGCGTGCTAAAGCGTGGCAGTTTAGTGCTCGCGCCCGATACTGGCCCTGCTCATATGGCGGTAACGGTCGGTACGCCGGTTATTGGTTTGTACGCACATTCAAACCCAGCACGAACCGGTCCTTACTTATATCAAGATTACGTGGTTGAGGTTTATCACCAAAATTTGCTTAAACAAACCGGTAAAACGACTAAGCAAGTACCGTGGGGTACGCGCGTAAAAGGCGATGATTTAATGAGCCAGATTACGGTTGATGATGTAAAAGCGATGTTTGATCATGTTGTACAAAAAGAGTCTTTGTAATGAATGCACAACAAAAAAATAAAGCACTTTTTTTAGACCGTGATGGCGTAGTAAATGTTGATCATGGTTATGTATATCAAAGCGATAAATTTGAATTTATTGACGGTGTTTTTAACGCCTGTAAAGCATTTTATGATGCGGGCTATAAAATCATAATCGTCACTAATCAATCTGGAATAGGGCGAGGTTATTACACCGAAGCTGATTTTTTAGCACTAACTGATTGGATGAAAACCCAATTTAGTGCGAACAGTATTGAAGTTGCCGATGTGTACTTTTGCCCTCATCACCCTAAAAAAGCGCACCCTGAATATTTGAAAAAGTGCAGTTGCAGAAAGCCTGCGCCAGGTATGTTATTGCAAGGCATACAAGAGCATAACATCGACCCTGCTTGCAGTATTATGGTGGGCGATAAACTCAGTGATATGCAGGCTGCGAAAAAAGCGGGCATTACGACCCGCGTTTTAGTGCGTTCGGGTCAAAGCTTTGATGAAAGTGCTAAGCAAGAGGCTGATTTAATTATCGATTCTATAAACAGTTTACCTGCACTTTTAAAGACATAAATAAACTAAACAGATTAGCCTGTAAACTGGCAGGAATTACTTCCAGTCTAGGGTGTTTACGACGAACTGCAAACCGTGCATTTTTCCCATTAAACTTTTACAATACCCCTCATAATAAACAGTCGTTTAAATGTGATTGTTTACCCGTTCAAATATATGGAGAACTTAGATGAGAGCATCTGCTTTTTTTAGCCAGTTACAACAGCAAATTGAAGACGTAAAAACCGAAGGTTTGTATAAAAGCGAACGTATTATTAAATCTCAGCAGCAAGCTCAAATCGAAGTTGCGTCAGGTAAAGTAATCAACTTTTGTGCTAATAACTACTTAGGTTTAGCTAATAGCCCAGAGCTAATTGAAGCTGCGCAAAACGGTTTAAATAATCATGGTTTTGGTGTTGCGTCTGTTCGTTTTATTTGTGGTACGCAAGATATTCATAAAACACTAGAGAAAAAAATCAGTGAGTTTTTAGAAACAGAAGATACGATTTTATATTCTTCATGTTTTGATGCAAACACAGGCTTGTTTGAAACTATTTTAGGCGCAGAAGACGCTATTATTTCTGATTCGTTAAACCATGCATCAATTATTGATGGTGTACGTTTGTGTAAAGCTAAGCGTTTTCGTTATGCAAATAACGACATGGCTGATCTTGAAAAGCAACTTATTGCAGCAGATGAAGCTGGCGCTAAAACTAAACTAATTGCTACCGATGGCGTGTTTTCTATGGACGGCGTTATTTGTAATTTAGAAGCTGTGTGCGACCTAGCTGATAAATACGATGCACTTGTAATGGTTGATGACTCTCACGCAGTTGGCTTTGTTGGCGAAAACGGTAAAGGTACACCAGAGTACTGTAATGTATTAGACCGTGTAGATATTATCACCGGTACATTAGGTAAAGCGCTAGGTGGTGCATCAGGTGGTTATACATCAGGTAAAAAAGAAATTGTTGAATGGTTACGTCAGCGCTCACGCCCATACTTATTCTCAAACTCATTAGCACCTTCAATTGTTACTGCATCAATTAAAGTACTTGAAATGCTAGAAAATGGCGGCGAGCTTCGCGCCAAACTTTGGTCAAATGCTAAATATTTCCGTGAGCAAATGGAAGCTGTTGGTTTTACGTGTGCAGGTAAAGATCATGCAATCATCCCAGTAATGCTGGGAGATGCAAAAGTAGCCTCGTTAATGGCTGATAAGTTACTTGTTGAAGGTATTTACGTAACTGGTTTTTCATTCCCTGTAGTACCAAAAGGGCAAGCGCGTATTCGTACACAAATTTCAGCGGCGCATAGCATTGAGCAACTTGATATTGCTATTGATGCATTTACCCGCATTGGTAAAGAAATGGGCGTTATTTAATTTTATTTTAAGCCGAAGCCTTGCTTCGGTTTTTTAGTTGAGTGTGAATTATGAAAGCATTATCTAAATTAAAAGCAGAACCGGGCATTTGGATGACAGATGCGCCAAAGCCAGAAGTCGGTCATAACGACTTACTGATTAAAATTCGTAAAACAGCTATTTGTGGTACCGACGTACATATTTACAAATGGGATGAATGGGCAAGCAAAACTATTCCTACTCCAATGGTTGTTGGTCACGAATATGTTGGTGAAGTCGTTGATATGGGCCAGGAAGTTCGTGGCTTTAAAGTAGGCGACCGCGTATCGGGTGAAGGTCATATTACGTGTGGGCATTGTCGTAACTGTCGTGCTGGGCGTGTACATTTATGCCGAAATACAACAGGCGTAGGTGTAAACCGTGAAGGTGCATTTGCAGAGTATTTAGTTATTCCTGCATTTAATGCATTTAAAATTCCAGATAACATTTCTGACGAACTGGCTTCTATTTTTGACCCGTTTGGCAATGCAGTTCATACCGCATTATCGTTCGACTTAGTTGGCGAAGATGTGCTTATTACTGGTGCAGGCCCAATTGGTATTATGGCAGCAGCTGTAGCAAAACATGTTGGAGCTCGTCACGTCGTTATTACCGACGTGAATGAATACCGCTTAGATTTAGCACGTAAAATGGGGGCATCTCGCGCGGTAAACGTGGCAAGCGAAAAGCTTGAAGATGTAATAAAAGACTTAGGTATGACAGAGGGCTTTGATATTGGTCTTGAGATGTCAGGTGTGCCAAGCGCTTTTAATTCAATGCTTAATAACATGAACCACGGCGGTAAAATTGCCATGCTAGGTATTCCACCATCTGATATGGCGGTTGATTGGAACCAAGTTATTTTTAAAGGTTTAGTGATTAAAGGTATTTACGGTCGCGAAATGTTCGAAACGTGGTACAAAATGGCAAGCTTGATTCAATCTGGTCTTGATTTGAACCCAATCATTACACATCAGTATTCTGTGGATGACTTCCAAGCTGGCTTTGATATGATGATTTCAGGTCAGTCAGGTAAAGTAATTTTAAACTGGGATTAGTTCCTAACTAAATTACAAGAAGGGCGGCTTTAGCCGCCTTTTTTATACTATTAATTAAAGAGACTTCAATGGCATTTAAACACATTTCTATAGCGCAAACGTTAGAACTTCTAGATAAAGAAGACGTTGTAATTGCAGATATTCGCGATCCAAATTCGTATCAAGCTGGTCGTATTCCAGGCTCAGAAGCACTTTCTAACGGTAATATTGCACAATTTATGATGGAAAAAGAATTCGATCAACCAATTATTATTGTGTGTTATCACGGTATGAGCTCTCAAGGCGCTGCTAGTTATTTAGTTGAGCAAGGTTTTGAAGATGTTTACAGCATGGATGGGGGCTTTACTGCTTGGGAAGCGGCTTACAGCGAGAAAGTAGAGCGATGATAGAGCTTGGTAGTTTAAATAACCCGCGCGCAGCACAGGGCTTTATAGACTATTTAAAAAGCCAAGGCCTAGATGCAAAGGTACACTCAGCAGATGGTAGTAATGTCGTCATTAGTGTGGCTGAGGAGGACTTTCATCAAGTTCAGCCTTTATGGGTTGAGTTTACACAAAATCCTAATCATGAAAAATACCAGCAAGCATCTTGGGATGTAGGCAGCACACAGTCGCCGCTTAAATATCAAGGGCAATCACTTAATCTTATGGCGCGATTTAAAGCGCTCAGCTGGTTAAATCAAACTGTAAGTATTGTAAGCGTTATAATTTATTTTGCTTTTTTACTAGGTGGTTTTGAGACCATTTACACCATGATGCAGTTTAAACCTACGCAGCCTTTAAGTTGGTTAACGCCCGCCCTCGTACATTTTAGCGCGATGCATATAGTGTTTAATTTAATTTGGTGGATGTCGCTTGGTGACAATATCGAAAAACAATGCGGAAAACTAAGCTTAATAGGCTTGTTTTTAGTGACTGCACTTATTAGTAATTGGGCACAATATTTAATGGTTGGCCCGAATTTTGGCGGCCTAAGCGGTGTGGTGTATGGGTTACTAGGTTTTTGTTGGATTCATAGTTTTTTAAACCCTAATAAACCTGCGCTAGTTAGTACGGCTATTGTTGGTTTTATGTTGATTTGGCTGGTGCTAGGTTTTGCAGATGTATTATTTGTTGGCATGGCTAATTGGGCGCACTTAGGTGGATTAGTTAGCGGTATGGCTTTTGCCTATACCGCCAAAATATTTAACGCAAATCGTTAACCGTTAAATACTAATGATATAAATATTTAGTGAACAAGACTTCACGGATGATCTCTTGTCCTGTTTCTTCTTTTAACAGGCTTTTTAGTTTTACGGCGCACTTTGCACGTATTTCTTCTCGACCAGTAAGTGATTTTATTTTCTCTTCAGACTCTTTTGAAAATATTTCTACTAAGGCATCGCGCAGTAAAGGGGTGTGGTGCTCTACTATTGCAATATCTGAAGTGTCATTAAGCATTAAATCTATAGTTACGCGCACATAGCCCATTTTTTTACTTGATGGACCAATATAGTTAGTAATTATATCTGGCTCAAAACCAAAATAACCCACTGTGGATTCAGCTCGAGCTGTAAAGCTTATAACGCTTACAAAGAATGTAAAAAGACCTGCGTATACTATTTTTTTCATATTTAAAGCGTTTCTAAAAACCTGTTGTAAATAGTTTATACCCAATGGTGTGTAATAAACAGCGCCAAGCAGTTATTTATCTTAGTTATTTATGGCAGTAAATCATCACTTTTTCAAATGCATTGGCAATGTTATTATTGCTCCGGTTTTTATTTAATTGAGCAATTGTGACTACTTTCCCTATTTCTTTGTCTGCCAACTGGCAACATACTTCACAAGTAAGCGGCTTAACAGCGACTGAGCGTGATTGGCTATTTGAGCCTCATTCATTAACGGCTAAATTAAAAAGTCGATCGCAAAACTTCTCTGTAAAAGTACTTAGTGAGCAAACGTTTGATTTATCGGTTGAGCAACAAAAATTACTTAGTTGCACAGCAGTATCGGCACTAAATAGAGAAGTGATTTTGTTATGTGATGATAAGCCAATGGTCTACGCACAAAGTTGGCTACCCGACAATAAACGACAAAATAAATCGCATAATCCTCTGCTTAACATGGGAAATCGACCTCTTGGTGATGTTATTTTTCAAGACTCTCAATTAGTGCGTACTGATATAGAAATAGCATGTTTTAACAGCGAGCATTCATTGCAGCAGTTGGTGTCTCAATTAAATTTATCTAAACAAAACTTACTCGGTCGTCGAAGTGTGTTTTCGCTACGAGAATATAAATTTTTAGTGTGTGAAGTGTTTTTACCAGGAGCATATTTATACTCATGAAATTAGCCGTTTTAAAGCCAAAACATATTTCTTACTATATACAGCTAATGCGTATAGATAAGCCCATTGGTACCTTGTTATTACTTTGGCCAACATACTGGGCCTTATGGCTTGCTAATAGTGGGATGCCGAGCTTACTCAACTTTATTATATTTACGCTGGGCGTTGTTGTTATGCGAAGTGCAGGATGCGTAATTAATGATTTTGCAGATAGAAAAATAGACGGCTCTGTAAAACGCACTGCTCAGCGGCCGCTAGCTTCAGGGCGGGTTAGTAGTGGTGAAGCACTTAGCCTATTTTTACTGCTCATAGTTATTGCGTTTATTTTAGTATTAATGCTTAGCGTTAATACTATTTTGCTTTCTTTTGGGGCTTTGGCTTTAGCCTTTTGCTACCCTTTTATGAAACGCTATACACAATTACCACAAGTTGTTTTAGGGGCTGCATTTGGTTGGGCTATTCCAATGGCGTATATGGCTTCAATAAATGCATTACCGCAGCAGGCATGGTTATTATTTATAGCCAACATTTGCTGGACAGTCGCTTATGACACTATGTATGCGATGGTTGATAGAGATGACGATTTAAAAATAGGGGTAAAATCAACCGCTATTTTATTTGGTAAATTCGACCGCCACATAATCTTTTTACTTAATGCTGTATTTATAGCGCTGGTTGCGTTTATTGGTATAAGTAATCATTTAAGTGTCGCGTTTGGCGTTGGTTTGGGTGTAGCAGCTGGTTTATTGGCATATCAACAAACGCTTATTCATAAACGTGAAAGAGATGCCTGCTTTAAAGCGTTTTTAAATAACCATTATGTGGGTTTGGCTATCTTTATAGGGTTATTACTTTCATACCCAATAGCATTTTAAAGCCTTAGTTAAGGCTGTTAAAATGAGTTATTTAGAGCTATCGGGGCGGATCAATAATACCGCTAATAGAGGCGTTTTTTCTAAACCATCCAGCAATAGAATAGCGTTCGTCAACTGCAGGAAGCACTTCATGAGCAAAACGTTCGCTTTCAAACATAACCAATGTGCCAGCCGTTGGTTTAATGGTTATTTCTACTTCTTTACTTTTAGGTTTATAAATAACAAGTTCGCCACCTTGCTCTGGCGTATTTAAATAAAGCACCGTTGTAAATACACGATTAGATCGACCTTTAAATGCATCTAAGTGCTTTTTGTAAAAGTCCCCCTGTGTATATTTTGCATAATGACATTCGTAATCAAATAGCCCCATAAAAAAGCTACGATTTAACGTGGTTTTTATACTTTGCATTATTGCTTGATAAGTAAGCTGTGCTTGCGAGCTGCCGTCAAACCAATAGGTTTTATCAGTACGAATAGTTTTATCTATTTGTAAGTTATTTAATCGACCAATACCGGCAAGGCTAAAGTGGGGGTTTATACGATGGCAATCTGCAACTAAATCGTTAACTAAATCGGCAATAAGCGCGTTATGAATTACGGTGTATCCTTGACGTTCTATATCATCTAAATAGACATCAGGACCAAAAAGTGTGTTCATCCACATCAGCTGTTTAAAAAAGGTGCGACAGTGTAGCCGAAAAGCGATTTAAAGCTACTGTTTATTACGCCGCACTTTTTAAAATATTGGATTAGCTAAATGTAGCTCCCGCTTTCTTTATAAGCGATAGTAAATGCTCTACATGTTCAGTAATAGAGGTTTGCTGGCTTGTTTGTACAACGAGTTGTTCGTGGTTTAAATCTTTATTTGTTTTCAGTTGCACGAGTTCAGGGTTTTCTGCGATTGTATTTGCATGTTCAATGCTTGCAATAGCAAAGTGATCTGATTTAACTACGCCAGCCATTACTTGATCAATACTGCCCACTTTAATACTTGATGATTTATTTAAAGAATCAATTGCTTCATTAAGCATGGTTTGCACTTGTTTCGATTGAGAGAAGCAGCCAAACATAGGATAGCTATCAAGGTTTTGCTTACTTATATCGTTTTTATGTGCAAGAGGGTGATTTTTTGAAACAAATAATACAAGCTGATCAGGTAGGTGAATATCACTGCCAATACTATTAATCGCTTGAGAGTATACACTTATGTCTATTTCTCCTTGTTGGAGTTTACGTGTTAGCTCTTGCTGATTTTGTAATTGCATTTCAATTTTTATATGTGGATATTGAGCTAAAAACTGCCCACAAGAAATAGGTACTATGCTGCTTGCCTTATTGGTATAGCCAATAACCAGCTTTTCGTTAGCATTACCGTTTACTGATTGAAAAATCCGTTTTTTCGTTAGCTCAAGTTCCGATAGAGTCGTTTTAGCATATTCAAGAAAAAGTTCGCCTTCTGGCGTTAATTTAACTGAACGTGTTGAGCGTTTTACTAACTCATATCCCATTTCATTTTCAAGTGTTTGAATGCTGCGCGTTAGCGCTGAAGTACTGATTTGGGTTTGTTCAGCTGCTTGTCTAAAGTGACGTAACACTCCAAGTGCTACAAATTGCTCTAATTGTTCAAATCTCACTTTATAGTCCCTTTTTATAAGTAAGTCGCAGATACAGCGGACATCAAATATATTAATTTTTATTCTAAAGTTTAGTAAAATTTTATATTGAAATATATTTGCAAGTTCATACATGTTTCCAGCAGGATACCCCCCTTTTAGTATTAATTAAAGAAAAAAGCGACCAAATAGTATTACTTTTTTAATTGAAGACTAGTTGTTTATTGCTCTTTATCGACATTTTTGCAATTGACTATTTTGATAAAGTTATTTTTAGTCAGTAGGTTAGTTGGATACTTAGAGTCTGATTGTTCTAAATAATAAAAAAGTGTGCCCCAAAATAGGGCATACATATAAGATTCGTGTGACAAATAATAGGGGGACGATAAATACAAATTCATTTCACAAAATTCCGACTAATCCTATTGCTTAATGGTTTGTTTTCAATGCTTTGTAGTTCTATTTCAATTGCATCGCAGGAAATATGTATTTCAAATAAAGACGTTAATAACGATAGACTTAAGCAAGCTAAACTAACACCAAATAAAATAATGCCCGTGGTATTAAATTCAATAAATAAAGCAAACATTGAAAATGTACACAGTAAAAAAGAGGCGACACCGTATACTTGCATTGTTCTAATTAGCTTAATGCGTTTACGTAAATTAGTGATTTGAGCCACTACAACAGGGCGAATAGATTCACCCTCGCGCGTATTTAACTCCCTAATTAATTGCGCTAAAACTAAAAATCGGTTTGTATAGGCTAGTAATAGCAGCGATATGGCCGGGAAAAGTAGGCCCGGGGTTGTAAGTGTCATGTTTATTCCTTAAAAGTGCAGCATATTAGTATGCTAATAATTTAGCGTAGGATATTGTTAACACAAAATAAATGAGGTGAATATTGCAAAATATTAATAATAAAAATTCAACTGATAGCTCTTTTCAATGGGTTACAATTTATAAAGCCGAAAATACCCTTGAAGCTAATATTATTAAAGGTTTAATACAAACCAGTGGCATTGAATGCAAAATAAAAGGTGAGATGCTTCAAGGCGCATTGGGAGAAATTCCATTTGATCAAGCACAAGTTAGTGTGCAGGTTTATGCGATAAAAGAGCGCCATGCGCGGCAAATATTGGTAAACTATCAACAAGTAAAACAATCCGCTCCAGATTGGGTATGCCCTAACTGTAATGAGCATAATGGATCAACATTTGATTTTTGTTGGTCGTGTGAGACGTTAAAGAATGACTAAAGCAAATAATTTTCAGCGTATTAGAGAGCTTAACTATTTACAAAAAGCTGTTTTAGCAAGTGCTTTAATAGAGCGAATGCTGCCAAATTACGGTTTATTTAGCGAAGCAACGGGGTTTGGTGATGAAACCTTACTTCGTAATTCGCTTAATGTTTGTTGGGAAAAAATATTACTGCCTAAAAGTAAAATAGATCTCGAAAAACAAGTTGAAAAAATAGAACCGAATGTTCCTGAACTTGCTGATTTTGATATGTTTGGTACTTACCCTGCTATTGATGCTGCAACGTCTTTACTTAGCTTAATGCATGGTTTAATGGCGCAAGATGAGCAAGAGTTCATTAGTGTCAGTAAAATTTCTCAAGCAACAGTGGCGCGTTTTATCGAATATCAACTAACTGTTGAGGGGGAGCTTGCAGATAACACAGCAGTTAGAGAGCATCCATTAATGCAATACGAAATTGAAGTATTAGGTGAGCTAATTGATTTTGTAGAAAATATGGGGCGTATTACCTCTGATAGCGTAAAGGCACTTAAAAAGTTCGCCCTTGAAGATGGTCAAACTAATATTGGTCTTACGTTATAAAACAGCAAAGTGAAATTTTAAAGGCAGGAGAAATACAGTGCGAATTTTAGGTATTGAATCGTCATGTGATGAAACGGGTATTGCAATATACGATGACGAAAAAGGCTTGTTAGCTCATCAATTATACAGCCAAGTAAAAGTACACGCTGATTATGGCGGTGTTGTGCCAGAGCTTGCATCGCGCGATCATGTTCGTAAAACACTACCACTTATAGACGCAGCTTTTGCACAAGCGGGTTGTGGCCCCGAAGATTTAGATGGCATTGCTTATACCGCAGGTCCTGGTTTGGTTGGTGCATTATTGGTAGGTACTTCTATTGGTCGTTCATTAGCATACGGTTGGGATATTCCAGCTGTTGCTGTTCATCATATGGAAGGGCATTTACTTGCTCCGATGCTTGAAGAAAATATTCCTGAGTTTCCGTTTATTGCATTGCTTGTATCGGGCGGTCATACCATGATGGTTAAAGTAGCGGGTATTGGACAATACGAAGTACTAGGTGAGTCAGTTGATGATGCCGCAGGCGAAGCCTTTGATAAAACGGCTAAGTTACTTGGTCTTGACTACCCTGGAGGTCCGCGCTTAGCTAAAATGGCTGAACAAGGCGTTGCGAAGCGCTTTATTTTTCCTCGCCCGATGACCGACAAACCAGGTCTTGATTTTAGTTTTAGTGGTTTAAAAACTGCAGCATCAATCACTATTCGTGAAAATGACGACGACGATCAAACTAAAGCTGATATAGCGCATGCATTTCAAACAGCGGTTATTGATACGCTGGTTATTAAGTGCAAGCGAGCGCTTAAACAAACAGGTATTAAGCGTTTAGTAATCGCCGGTGGCGTAAGTGCAAATACACAGCTTCGACTGCAGCTTGAACGCGTAATGAAAGGTATGAAAGGCGAAGTTTTTTATCCGCGTACTGAATTTTGTACCGACAACGGTGCAATGATTGCTTATGCAGGAATGCAACGTTTAAAAGCAGGTCAGTTTGCAAGTCTTGACATGAAAACTAAACCTCGCTGGCCAATAGATAGCCTTGAGCCGATTTAATGACTCATATTTTAGATATTTTTGTTTTCATCAGTGGATGCTTTTTTAGCACCCACTTTTGGTTCTTCCCCGCTAAATAGTCGAATAATATTAGTACGGTGACGAAATATAATTAACAGCGTGATAAAAGTAACGGGAAGAGTATAAAGTGGTTTTATTAGCCATGTATATAAGGGCGCTAAAGATACAGCTACAAGTGCTGCCAGTGATGAATAGCGTGTTATTGCCACTATAACTAACCAAGTGCATACAAGTAAACCAGCCAATGATAAGCCAATAGGTAATAATGAGCCAAATGCCGTTGCTACGGCTTTACCGCCTTTGAAGCTAAAAAACAGTGGGTACATATGGCCTAAGCAAGCTGCTACAGCGACTAAACCAAGCTCTAAAGGTTCAACTTCTAAAAAATAAGCCCCCCATACTGGAATAGTTCCTTTTAAAATATCAAACACTAAAACCAAGCAAGCCGGAAATGCTCCGCCTAATCTATAAACATTTGTAGCCCCTGGGTTGTTAGAACCACTATTACGAGGGTCAGGGAGTTTGAACAACCGCGACACTAAAATAGCCGACGAAATCGACCCAAGTAAATAAGCTAAAACAAACATTAAAGTGGCTAACACACGCTTCCTTATTTTTTAATTGCTATACCAATTGATAGTACTTTTAAGCTATTATTGGCAGCAAAATTTATCGTGAAAATTATTAACAGGCTATTTAATAGCTAGTTTAGTTATCTTGCTATTGTAGAAGTTATTTTCACATATTTAAACACTGGCTAAACCATATACAGTATTAATTTTATTGATGCTTTGTATAGTTGCTTAGTCGTTTGTTGTTATTTGGAGTATCAATGGATAAGGTTTTTATATCTCAATTGCACGTCGACACTATTATTGGAGTGTACGACTTTGAAAAAGAAAGTAAACAGAGCCTTTATTTTGATATTGAAATGCTTAGTGATATTAAGCCTGCAGCCGAAAATGACGATATTAATTTAGCACTGGATTACTCAAAAGTAAGCGAACGCGTTATTAAGCACTGCACTGCAAAACCTGTTGAGTTGCTAGAGACTTTGGTTGAGCAGTTGGCTGAGATTATTTTAAGCGAGTTTAATACGCCACAAGTTACTATAAGAGTAAGTAAACCTGCAGCTGTAGCACAAGCACAAACTGTGGGTGTTGAAATTACACGTGTTAAGGCAACTGACTAAATGGCTCAAATTTATATCAGCCTAGGGTCAAATATAAATAAAGCACATTATATACAATGTGCATTAATTGCACTTAAGCAGCACTTTGAGCACATTGTGCACTCGTCTGTTTTTGAAAGTGAAGCAGTTGGGTTTGCTGGCAATAATTTTTATAATTCAGTAGTTGGCGCTACAACTGATATGTCGCTTGCTGATGTATGCGCTTTATTAAAACAAATAGAGCGTGATAATGGGCGTACAGCGAACGATAAAAAATTTAGTCCACGAACGCTCGATTTAGATTTACTGTTTTATGATGATGTAATTTGCGACTCCCCAGCGCAATTACCACGTGATGAAATAACTAAAAATGCATTTGTATTACAACCTCTGAGTGAGGTTGCCCCAGATTTTTATCATCCTGTAGCTAAGCAAACGATTGCGCAGTTATGGAATGAATATAATAACCCTCAACAAAAGCTATGGAAGGTGGAGTTTTCTAACCCATGAGTATCATCGAAATAATTATTTTAGCCCTCATACAGGGATTTACTGAGTTTTTACCAATATCGAGTTCAGCGCATTTAATTCTCCCATCGCAAATTTTAGGCTGGGAAGATCAAGGGCTTGCGTTTGACGTAGCAGTACATGTTGGTACTTTAATTGCCGTTGTTATTTATTTTCGCAAAGAGGTAGTAGATATACTAAGCGCATGGTT
Source organism: Pseudoalteromonas arctica A 37-1-2 (assembly GCF_000238395.3). GTDB lineage: Bacteria > Pseudomonadota > Gammaproteobacteria > Enterobacterales > Alteromonadaceae > Pseudoalteromonas > Pseudoalteromonas arctica. Next base: position 3,029,633 of record NZ_CP011025.1, on the reverse strand, counting down.
TAAATCTTTTGGTAAGCAAGGCACTACCGATGACAGTAAATTAGGCTGGTGGATTATACTAGGTACAGTGCCTGCCGCTATTTTAGGTTTACTTTTAAAAGACTTTATTGAGTTATATTTGCGAAGCGCTTGGGTAATTGCTACTACCACGATTGTATTTGGTTTGTTGCTTTGGTACGCGGATGCAAAAGGGAAACAAATTAAAACTATTTATCAGCTCAATTGGAAAACGGCACTTATCATTGGTTTCGCACAAGCTGTTGCAATGATCCCGGGTACTTCTCGATCAGGTATCACGATGACCGCTGGTTTAATGTTGGGTATGAATAAGCAAAGCGCAGCGCGTTTTTCGTTTTTACTAGCGATTCCGATTATTTCTATGATGGGGCTTTATTATATTGCAGAGCTTGCACTGGGTGACCATGTAGTTGATTGGAATACATTATTGCTTGGTGTGGTGCTATCGTTCTTATCGGCTTATGCATGTATATTTATGTTTTTAAAAGTAATAGAGCGAATGGGTATGTTGCCATTTGTAATATATCGTTTATTACTAGGTGTCGGTTTGATTGTATTTTTAACGCTATAAACAAACTTAATTAGTAAAACCAAAAAAAGCACCTTTAGGTGCTTTTTTTGGTTTTAAACTCAGCTTATAAATTTAATAAATAAGCTTCAATAAAACGGCGTTGGTTAGCGGCTTTTGGCGCTGTTTTAAATATAAGTGTATTACCATTTTTACGTAGTTTTAGCTCATTAGTAAATTTACATTCGATAGCATTGAACTGAGCTATGTCGTTTTTAAAACTTTGGTCTTTTTCGCACATGTATGCCATTTCGTTTGCAACTTGTGCACAAAATGAACCCACTGGATATTCTTTTAGGTTTTCATCATCAATGCTTTCCCAATCAACATTGGTATTTATTTTTAATCCGCATTGCTTATCTATTTCGCTATTAGCGGTAGCTATATTTTTTTGTTGATACCCTAAATGCTTTTCACGATTAAACTTCGCTAGTTTAGCTTGAGTACCTTTATTTAATTGTTGATCGTATTGCGCTTTTAAGTCTTCAACAATGGCAGGGTTTGACTCTTCTTTTTTTGATAAGTAAATTCCATCATGAGTGTCTGGAATATAAAGATTGTAAGAGCAACAGCGGTAGCCTTCCTCAACACTTACTAAACTTCTTTGTGTACCATCGTAAGTATATTTGTAAGCTTTATTACTACCATGAGGTTTTAAATCGGTTAAAAATACGATGCCATCAATATCATGGTTTATGCCTGTTACTTTTATTAAAGCTTGTTTTTTATCTGTTGTGGGGGCAATAACAACATTAACGCCTTCGCCCGAACTTAGTTCTATTGGGTACTTAGCAAATTCCAAAGCAAAGCTTTTTTGACTAAGTAAAATACAGGCTATAAAGAATAGTTTTTTCATATTAAGTCCTTTTTAAGTTTTAAAGTTATACAGCAAGCTGGTTTATAACATTGATAATAATTGATTAAAAGCAATACAGGGTAGGTGAACGTGCCTATTTTTTGATTTTTAGCGTTTAAAAAACTAATTAACGTGTTTTTGGCACGAGTGAATTGTGCAGACGTACATAGTAACTAAGCACGAATTTTGGCATTATAGCGCCATTAAACTTTGCATAGCTGTAAAGTGAGCGCACGACTTAAGGAAAGTATATGCATATACATATTTTGGGCATTTGTGGCACGTTTATGGGCGGTATCGCAGCCATTGCAAAATCGTTGGGTCATAAGGTAACAGGGTCTGATCAAAACGTTTACCCGCCAATGAGTACGCAACTTGAAGAGCTCGGCATTGAACTGACTCAAGGCTACGACGTATCTCAATTAGAACCAAAACCAGATATGGTAGTTATCGGTAATGCAATGAGCCGTGGTAACCCGTGTGTTGAATATGTGCTTGATAAAGGCTTGTCTTATACATCTGGCCCTGAATGGCTTAAACATAACCTATTACAAAACTCGTGGGTACTTGCTGTAGCCGGTACGCATGGTAAAACAACCACAGCAAGTATGCTTGCGTGGGTTTTAGAGTACGCAGGTTTAAAGCCAGGGTTTTTAATTGGCGGCATAGTGCAAAATTTTGGTGTATCGGCAAAAGTGGGCGAAACGCCTTTTTTTGTTATAGAAGCGGATGAATACGATACTGCTTTTTTTGATAAGCGCAGTAAGTTTGTACATTACCTTCCGCGTACACTTATTTTAAATAACCTTGAATTTGATCACGCTGATATTTTTGAAGATTTAAACGCAATAAAAAAACAATTTCATCACTTAATGCGTACATTACCTCAAAGCGGCAAAGTAATTTGGCCAAAGCAAGATGTCGCGCTTAACGATGTAATAGCACAAGGGCTTTGGAGCGAAAGTGAAACTCTAGGTGGTGACTGGAGCTATGAGTTAATAAAAGCCGATGGCAGTGAGTTTGATGTACTTTTAAATAGCGAAAAGCAGGGCACAGTTCGCTGGCAAGCATTTGGTGAGCATAATGTTAAAAATGCGATTATGACTATCGCAGCAGCGCGCCATGTAGGTATAGCTGTTGATCATAGTATTGATGCTTTAGGTGAGTTTATTAGCCCTAAAAGGCGCATGGAGCTAAAGGCTGATATAAATAATATTAAAGTGTATGACGATTTTGCACATCACCCAACAGCAATTAAAACAACGCTTGCAGGATTGCGTGCAAAAGTAGGCGATGAAAAAATTATCGCTATTTTAGAGCCGCGCTCAAACACCATGAAAATGGGCGTGCACCAATATACATTACTAGATTCACTGCGCGATGCTGACGATGTACTACTTTTTGAACCAGAGAATCTAAATTGGTCGCTAAAAGAGCAAGCAGATAAAGCCGGTATGCAGTGCTTTAACAGTACACAAACAATTATTGATACAGTGCTTGAAAATATTGAGCCTAATCAACATATTTTAATTATGAGCAATGGCGGTTTTAATGGCCTTCATCAACACCTTGTTGATGGTTTAGCTGATAAATACAGCGGAGAATAGTGTGCAATTTAAAGATAGAATTACGCTCGCTTTTAGCGGTGCATCAGGTGCGCCTTATGGTTTGAGGTTACTTGAAGTATTGCTTGAGCAGCAATTTCAAGTTTACGTACTTATCTCAAGTGCAGCGCGAGTGGTACTTGATACAGAGTCAAACATAAAGCTATCTGGTAATGAAGACAAAGCAACTGAGCAGTTAAGTGCGCTGTTTAATGCTAAACCTGAGCAACTAAAAGTATATGGTAAAGATAACTGGTTTAGCCCTGTAGCTTCGGGCTCTGCTGCACCTAAAAAAATGGTGGTATGCCCGTGTAGTGCTGGGTCGGTTTCTGCAATTGCAGTAGGGGCGTCAGATAATTTATTAGAGCGCGCTGCCGATGTAGTTATTAAAGAGCGCGGTCAGCTAATTTTAGTGCCACGCGAAACACCATTTAACGAAATCCATTTAGAAAACATGCTTAAATTATCTCGTTTAGGTGTGACCATAATGCCAGCAGCACCTGGTTTTTATCATAAGCCACAGAGTATTGAAGACTTAGTTGATTTTATGGTGGCGAGAATTTTAGATCATTTAAATATTGAACATAACCTAACAAAACGTTGGGGTTATGGTGAGGGTAAGTAATGAATAAGCAAAATATTGCTTTAAATATAGAAGGCCTTACCAAGGTTTATAAAAATGGTGTTGAGGCTATTAAAGGCGTTGATTTACAAGTTCATGAGGGCGACTTTTTTGCTTTACTTGGTCCAAACGGAGCAGGTAAATCAACCACTATTGGTGTTATTTCGTCACTTGTTAATAAAACAAAGGGCAAAGTAGAAGTATTCGGTTGTAACATTGACACTGATTTAGAAGCCGCTAAAGCGCATTTAGGCTTAGTGCCGCAAGAGTTTAATTTTAGCCAATTTGAAACACTTAGCCAAATACTTGTTAATCAAGCAGGTTATTATGGTGTGCCACGCGCTGAAGCTCATAAACGCGCAGATAAGTACTTAGCGCAACTTGGCTTACTTGAGAAAAAAGACAAACAAGCACGTACGCTTTCAGGCGGTATGAAACGCCGATTAATGATTGCACGTGCGCTTATGCACGAACCCAAGCTACTTATACTTGATGAGCCAACAGCTGGTGTAGACATAGAACTTCGTCGTTCAATGTGGGATTTTTTACGCCAAATAAATGAGCAAGGCGTCACTATTATTTTAACTACACACTACCTTGAAGAAGCAGAGTTGCTGTGTAAAAACATTGCTATTATTGATTCTGGTCGAATTGTTGAAAACACCACCATTAAAGCACTGCTTGCAAAACTTGATAAAGAAACCTTTATTTTAGATTTAAAGATGCCAGCAAGCCCTGTAACGCTTGAAGGCTATAAATTTACCATGACGGACGATCATACTGTTGAAGTGGAAGTCGCTAAGTCTCAAGGCTTAAATGCGGTTTTTAGTGCATTAACAACTCAAGGTAATACTGTATTGAGTATGCGAAATAAAGCAAACAGATTAGAAGAGTTATTTGTTGGATTACTAGAGCAAGGGCGGGGCGAATAAATGTTTAAATATGGCGTAGCCTTAAAGAGTTTATGGATTAAAGAGTGCATTCGTTTTTTACGTATTTGGGTGCAAACTTTAGTACCGCCAGCAATTACGATGAGCTTATATTTTGTTATTTTTGGTAACTTAATTGGTTCACGCATTGGCGACATGGGCGGCTTTAGTTATATGGAGTTTATTGTACCTGGCCTTATAATGATGTCAGTCATTACTAATTCCTATTCCAACGTAGCCTCTAGTTTTTACTCAACAAAGTTTCAAAAAAGCATTGAAGAGCTTTTAGTTGCACCTGTACCTAACTACATCATTGTTCTAGGTTATATGGGGGGCGGTATGACGCGCGGTATTATGGTGGGCTTTATAGTTACCTGTGTGTCGTTATTATTTGTTGATATTCAAATTCATAATATTTTTGTAATTATTGCGACGGTTATTTTAACCTCAGCTGTGTTTGCTTTAGGTGGTTTAATTAATGCAATTTACGCAAACAGTTTTGACGATATAAGCATTATCCCCACCTTCATACTAACGCCATTAACTTACTTAGGCGGTGTATTTTATTCAATTACGTTGCTGCCTGAATTTTGGCAGAATGTATCACAAATCAACCCTATAATTTATATGGTTAACGCATTTCGTTATGGCTTTTTAGGTGTGTCGGATGTTGATTTGAGCGTGGCTCTTGGGGTTATTTTAGTATTTATAACAGCGTTATTTACATTAGCGCTTACATTGATCAAAAAAGGTGTGGGGCTAAGACACTAATGAGTGATGCAAATTCACGTAGTATTGTATCTAATCAAGCGGGTATTCACGAAAAGCTTGATGAAATAGTAAATAAGCACTTAGATGCTGAATTTAAAAAGCCAATTGCAGCACACACCCAAGCCGCATTTGACGAGGTTAATGCTAAAGTACAAGCCTTTAGTGGCCCGCTTATTTTAGACTCGTGTTGTGGCGTAGGTGAAAGCTCAGCTAACTTAGCTAAGCGCCACCCTGATGCACTTATAATTGGTATTGATAAATCGTCGCACCGATTAGATAAGCACGATGTTGAATATAAGCAAACCGACAGTGGTCAGTACATCTTAGTGCAAGCAGACTTAAATGACTTTTGGCGTTTAGCGGTTGCTGCTAATTGGCAACCTACGCACCATTATTTGTTGTATCCAAACCCGTGGCCTAAATCTAAGCATATTCGTAGACGCTGGCATGGCGCGGCTATTTTTCCATTTATCGTTAAGTTAGGTGGAAAATTAGAAGTGCGCAGCAATTGGGATATTTACGTTAAGGAGTTTGCTCGGGCGCTTGAATTAACAGGCAACCCTTGCAATGTAACGCTTTATGAGTCAGACGATGCAATTACGCCTTTTGAGCGTAAATACTGGGCCAGTGGCCAGCAAAGCCACCGGCTCGTTATTAACTTACCTAGGGCGTGTTGACCTTTCGTGATTGATTTTGCAGCAGCATGTTTGGTTTTTAGGCAAGGCGGAGCCTATGTAGTGTGGTTATTCCCCATAAATAGGCGATAACGCAGCATAAAGACCAAACATGTGCTGCCCTTTGGGTTCTTTCTAGGGACGATTAACTCTTTGTTGCTCAGTTTTTACTTAGCCCACTAGGTTACAAACCTCGCGCCGCGATTTAATCGCCCCTAGATTGAACAAATTTCAATCCACAAAGATCAACACGCCCTGGTTAAAGTAAGTTAAAGTGCTAATTCTTCTTCTATAACCGTACTAACATGTGACACTGGGTGGGCAAAGTAGTTGCCTTGCATTAGTGTCACATTCGCCTTTTTAAGTGCGGTTACTATGGTTGCATTTTCTACCGACTCTGCCATCAATTGCAAACCAAGTTGATTAGCAAAACTGGCTATATGTTCAATAAATAAATAGATATCTTTGTCATTCACTATTTGCTTTATTAGTGCGCCATCTAGCTTAATACCATCTACTTCCAGCTTAAGTACGTTTGATATATTTGAATAACCACTACCAAAGTCATCAATAATAACCTTAACGCCTTTCGTTTTAACCATTCCAATAAATGCTTTCACCTCAGAAAAGTTGGCAATAGCTTGGGTTTCTAAAAGCTCTAGTGTGATATTACCAGGATGCGGGTAGCGCTTAAGTTCGTCCGCAATAAACTCACTTAAATTAGGGTCGAGCATATCTTGTGCTGTTATATTTAAACTCCAGCAAATATCGGTTTTTCTAAAGCGACTAACACATTGTGAAAATATAGTACGGGTAAGTATTCCGTCCATTCTTGAGCGAGTAACAACATTTAAAAATGCATCAGGTTTCAACACTTCCCCTTGCGCCGTTACCATTCGAGCTAAACATTCGTATTGAACGACCTTGTTGGTATTTGTATCAATAATGGGTTGAAAGTAAGGCACTATACGGTTGTTATCAAACGCTTCACGCACCTCTTTAGCCATTTCAACATTGTATTGATATTGCGTTTTTACATCGTGTAGCGCTTTTGAGTAGTTAACTACGCTATGCCTGCCTTGTTTAGCTTGCAGCGCCGCTATATGAGCGTTTTCAAGTAGTAGTGATTTATTGCCACTGGCAATACCTGCACATAGGGTTATGTAAATAAAAGGGTCAGTTAACACTGGGGTATTAAAGTTATATGTTTTTACGAGATCGGTAAATTCGTCATTACTCATTTCTTTAGGCGCGAGTAATACTATTTTGTTGGTTGCCAGTCTGTATATATGGCAATGCGCAGAGCTTCTGAGTTTAAAGTGAATAAGTAAGTTTTTCATTACTTTGTCACCCACTTCAGTGCCGTAGAAACTGTTTATATCTTCTATTTCATTAACCCAAATAACGGCTAACTGCATGTGATGAGCATTACTTTTTTTAATAAAGTACTCAAGAGCAATATGATTTGAAAAACCAGTACTTGAGTCAGTTGCTAAAGAGCGCTTTAGTAAATAAATATATATGGCGGCAACAAGTATCGCGATAAAAAAGAAGAAGCTAGCCATTGCAGCAGCTTTCGATACACTTTCTTTAAGTTTCTCGTTTAAATTGTAAATAGTTATATCGGCACCCGTTAAATAGGTATTGCCGTTAATAGGGTCAACGTAAGGAATAAAAATAGTTTTAAAGTGGCCCCACTGATCGCTCGATATTTCAAATACAGGCTCGGTTGAGTAAAAAGCACTTATATTTGCATCGGTAGCTTCAGGGTAGAGATCTAAAAATTGAGTTACTTTGCCATTATTCTGATCGTCTTGCGTGTAGCTTGATGAGCTAAAAAGAACCTTTCCGTCTTTTAAAATCATTGAATACACATAAGCAATATCAAGTGCTTGAGCAAACTCAGAGAGCTGTTTACTCTTATTTTGATAGTAAGAAAAACTTATGTTGTCGCCTTGATTAACCGCACTTAAGTAATTTTCACCTAGAATATGTTTAACGCTGGTGGCGGCATTAAGTAAGCGATTATCAACCGACTGCATTATTTCAGCACGCGTGGTTTGGTATGTGTAGTAAACATAGGTAAGCAAGCTTATTAAAAACAAGCTAAAGCCTGCCACTATCCAACTAACTTTGACTCTTCCTTCTGGCATATGTGTCCCTTTTTTGTTATCAAATTTATTATACCCAAAATAAGTAAATGCCCAATAAATAATTAGGTTTGGTAGAGTTTTAATTAAATTATCATTTTTTTGTCATCGCTTTGATTGCTTTTATAGGTTTAAACGAGACATTTTAGTTATATTGCAGTAAAGTTACCGCAATTTTTAAAGAAACACGATTGCTCTAAATGTCCTAATAAGTAGGCGTTTTTGATGGGTAAGCGCGTGTTTTAGCTACACACACTAGGTATTGAGATGGATCAAAAGCGTTGTGCCGTCGCCTCTAAAGAAAGCCTTAAGCGTATATTTACTGTACCTGAAGCGCCAGACTCAACTTTAAGCAAAATCGAGCTTGAAATTTCGAGTAATTTAGCAGGTTTTCTAAACGAAAATATAGCGGCAATTGAAAAACCATTACATGAAATCGAAAAAGATTTTCAGTCGGCAGTGATCCCAGAGGATCCAACGTTTGTATCTGCTTATGCCCAAGACATAATGGAGCAACTTGTTGCGCATTCTGTACATACAGCTGCGCCTAGCTTTATTGGTCACATGACCTCTGCCTTGCCGCATTTTTTATTACCTCTGTCAAAATTGATGGTAGGGCTAAATCAAAATCTAGTAAAAATAGAAACGTCTAAAGCGTTTACGCCTCTTGAACGTCAAGTGCTTGGAATGATGCATCATTTAGCTTATGGGCAAGAAGATTCATTTTATTCTAAATGGATGCACAGTGCTAAAACCTCACTAGGTGCATTTTGCTCTGGTGGAACGGTTGCTAATATTACTGCGCTTTGGATTGCTCGAAACCGCTTATTAAAACCCGATGGCGATTTTAGAGGTATCGGCGCACAAGGCCTAATTGCCGGTATGCTGCATTACGGCTATAAAGGTTTAGCAGTATTAATATCAGAACGCGGACATTACTCATTAGGTAAATCGGTTGATTTACTCGGTATTGGCCGCGATAACTTAATTGGTATTAAAACCTGCGAAAATAATAAAGTTGATGTAGGAGCTATGCGCGAAAAAGCACGTGAGCTTGAATCGCAAGGCATTAAAGTAATGGCGATTATTGGGGTAGCGGGTACAACCGAAACCGGTAATATTGACCCACTTGATGAAATGGCTGACTTAGCACAAGACATTAACTGCCATTTTCATGTAGATGCTGCATGGGGAGGAGCAACCCTTTTATCGAACACGCATCGCCCTTTACTAAAAGGGATTGAGCGAGCAGATTCAATTACCATCGATGCACATAAACAAATGTATGTACCAATGGGAGCGGGTTTGGTTTTATTTAAAGATCCCGCTGCAACTGATGCAATAGAGCATCACGCTGAGTACATATTACGTAAAGGTTCAAAAGACTTAGGTAGCCACACGCTTGAAGGCAGCCGACCTGGTATGGCAATGTTAGTACATGCTTGCTTACGTGTTATTGGTCGTAAAGGTTACGAAATGCTGATTGATCGAAGCATCAAAAAAGCACATTACTTTGCTGATTTAATTAAAGCTGATGAAGACTTTGAGCTTATTTCAGAACCTGAATTGTGCTTATTAACGTATCGTTATGTACCTAAGAAAATTAAACAAGCAATAGCTGATGCAGATGCTGCAACTCGGTTAGATATTTTTGCCTCTCTGAATCGTTTTACTGCCAGTATGCAAAAACGTCAGCGAGAGTCTGGTCGCTCATTTGTATCACGTACTCGTTTAACGCCTTCTAAATACGACAATCAACCTACAGTTGTATTTAGAGTGGTACTTGCAAACCCGCTTACATCAGGCGCTATTTTAAAAGAGATATTAGCTGAGCAAAAAGAGTTGGCTGCAACAGATCCGGTATTCAAAAAATACCTAAGAAAGTATATGTAATCTGAATACAAAAAAGGGTCACTTAATGAAGTGACCCTTTTTGATATTAGAATAGCTGATTAAATTACTAATGCAGAATACGTGCTCTAATTGTACCTTCAACTGCGCTTAGTTCTTTAAGTGCTACTTCAGATTGATCTGTATCTACATCAATAACTACATAACCAATAGATGCGTCTGTTTGTAGGTATTGCGCAGCAATGTTAATACCGTGCTGTGCAAACGCTTGGTTAATTTGCGTTAGTACACCTGGGCGGTTGTGGTGTACGTGTAATAAACGGCTACGATTAGCAAGCTCAGGCAGCGATACTTCAGGAAAGTTAACAGCTGTAATAGTTGAGCCATTATCTGAGTATTTAGCCAGTTTACCCGCTACTTCAATACCAATGTTTTCTTGTGCTTCTTGTGTAGAACCACCAATGTGCGGCGTTAAAATAACATTGTCGAATTGGCGCAGTGGCGATACAAATTCTTCATCGTTAGATTTTGGCTCAGTAGGGAACACATCGATTGCTGCACCACTTAGTTTTTTCTCTGTTAGTGCTTCTGCAAGTGCATCAATATCAACAACAGTTCCGCGTGAAGCGTTGATCAAAATAGATCCCTGCTTCATAACAGCAAGTTCTGCACTACCAATAAGATTTTTAGTTTGCGGTGTTTCTGGTACGTGTAAACTAATAATATCAGAGCGTTGTAATAGCTGAGTTAGGTTGTGAACTTGTTTTGCATTACCGAGTGATAATTTATCTTCGATATCGTAAAACTCCACGTTCATACCGATATTTTCAGCCATAATACCTAGCTGAGTTCCAATGTGACCGTAGCCAATAATACCTAATGTTTTACCACGTGCTTCAAACGAACCATTTGCTGTTTTTAACCAGCCACCACGATGAGCCGCTGCATTACGCTCTGGAATACCGCGTAATAAAAGTAGGATTTCACCAAGTACAAGTTCAGCAACTGAACGAGTATTAGAAAATGGTGCGTTAAATACAGCAATACCGCGTTCGCGTGCTGCATCTAAATCAACTTGGTTTGTACCAATACAAAAACACCCAACAGCAACTAGCTTGTCAGCTGAGTCTAATACGGCTTGGTTAATATGAGTACGAGAACGAAGTCCTACAAAGTGAACATCTTTAATGCGCTCTTTTAATTCGTCCTCAGGTAAGGATGTTTTAACGTAGTCGATATTGCTGTAACCGTTACGTTTTAGCGTTTCAACAGCGCTTTGGTGAACACCTTCAAGCAAGAGAATTTTAATTTTGTCTTTTGCTAACGATACCTTACTCATAACCTCATCCTATTTAATTTGTGGCCCATTTTTAGTACCGATAATCACTTTATCAGCACCACGTATTGCAAATAGGCCGTTGGTAACTACGCCAACAATTGAATTTATTTGTGCTTCAAGTTGTTTAGCATTGGTAATTTTTAAGTTAAATACATCTAATATAACGTTACCGTTATCGGTAACTACGCCTTGGCGATAAACAGGGTCACCACCAAGCTTTAATAATTCTCGTGCAACGTAGCTGCGCGCCATTGGAATAACTTCTACCGGAAGCGGGAAGTCGCCTAATGTTTTTACTAATTTGGTGTCATCTACAATGCACACAAATTGTTTAGCTACAGCGGCTACTATTTTTTCGCGAGTAAGGGCTGCGCCGCCACCTTTAATCATTTCGTTTTGATCGTTTATTTCGTCAGCGCCGTCAACGTATACATCTAAAGCAGCAACGTTATTAAGCTCAAATACTTCAATACCTAACGCTTGTAAGCGCGCGGTTGAGGCTTCTGAGCTTGATACAGCGCCTACAATAGTGTCCTTTACTGAGCCAAGGGCATCAATAAAGTGATTAACAGTAGAGCCTGTACCCACACCTACAATAGTGTTTTCTTTTACAAACTCGAGTGCTGCCCAAGCAGCTGCTTTTTTTAATTCATCTTGTGTCATTGCTTTGTGCTCATGTATGTCAAAAATATGCGGTTAGTAATCAAATTTAATTGTTACCAACAGTATGTTTTATCTGGGGTGATAATGGTTTTAAGTGGTACATCCCACGACTCGATTGGTAGAGCCTCAACTTTTTGGCATTCATGTGCAAGGCCAATTAGTTGTGGTTTTTGCCAATTTTGTTCGTGTAAACGTGCCAATGTCCGGTCGTAAAACCCACCTCCCATTCCTAGGCGATTACCTTGTTTATCAAATGCAACTAATGGCATAAGGAGGTAATCAAGCACTGGTAATGGGCATATTTGAGAGCAGTTCAGCTTAGGCTCCAAGATACCATAGCGATTTGCTCTCATGGGTGAGTTTTTCTCATAGCGCTGAAATAGTAAATTAGCGCCATTGAATGGGTGTATTATAGGTAGGTAAACGGTATGGTTTAAACTCCATAATTCTTTAATTAACAACGAAGTGTCTAGTTCCCCATCGTTACTTAAGTAAATGGCAATATGCTTTGAATTCGTTGTTTTTTCGCTTTTTAAATGTTGAATAAAATTCATTTTTAGCGATTGCGCAGCAATTATTTGCTGATTATTTGACAAGTTTTTACGGGTGTTACGAATTTTCGCTCTTATTTTTGCGCGTTTATTGCTCATTAAATTAATTAGCCATTCTTAAAAAGAGAATAAATCGGGAAAAATTAAAAAAACAGCCAGTACGACTAGCAAAATTGTGGCAGTTGCAATCAATGAATATAAAAGTAAGTTACTGCGTTTTTTAGGAGGCGCTAAATCATCATCTAGCATTAGATCGTCACCTTGCCATTCGTCAATACTTTCGTCTGGTGCTTTTAATTGAGCTTCAGGAAGGCGTTGCTCTAACTCGTCTAGCTTTTCTTCAAGGCGAATTAAGCTGCTAGTGATGTAATCGAGTGCATCAAAAATACGTTCGTCACGTTGGTTGTTATTTGCAGCTGCGGGGGAGCTATTTTGAATTGCATTTGAAACAGCTTGCAGCTTACTTTTAATACCTAAGCTTGCTAGTAACTTAGCCTGTTTTAACGCTTTGTCTTTATCGCTTGGTGCAAACAGTGGCTTACCTTTAAAAAAAAGAGCTACTTTTTCATCTGACGTTTTTAATTTTACAGCTAAATTTGTACATGCTGTTTTTATGTCAACGTTATCGGCAAGTCCTGCAAATATAACGCGAAAGTTATCGGCCATTTAACTGTCCCTAAAGCTTTATAATGAAGCGAGTATAAACCGAACCCCTTTATAAATGTATCTCTATGTAAAATAAAATTGTTAAACGTATCGGTTTCCTAAAATATTACTTACAAAAAAGTTGGTTAATATTTCAATAGAATATTTCATTACTTGCAATTAAATGTGAACGAAATATTTTACATGTAAATTTTTCTCTTTAATTACAGGTAATTACAGCTATTTCCTTGTTGAAATAGCTTAAACAAGTAAAATTGTTTTCCTAGGGGTATAATATATTAGGTACAGGATTTTGCTAAAAACACACACACTTCCATCTAGTCGTTGGCTAGAATTTGTAAAAGAAAGCGGACGTATCGCCACACTTTGGTTTGCTGGTGTACTGCTTTTTATGGGCTTTCGGATTTTCTTTTTAATTCATTTTAGTGATCGTATTACTTCAGAACTAGATATTGATTCAATAATCGCGACATTAAAAGCGGGTCTAGCATTTGATTCTGCCGCGACGGGAGTCTGTTTTAGTATTGTTTTTATTTTAAACTGTATTTTACAGCCTCTGCGTTTAGGACAATGGGTTAGAAAAGCACGTATATATACAAGCCGAATATTTTTCATTACGGCAATAATACTATGTATAACGAGTATTACTTACATTGCTGAATATGGAAGCCAGTTTAACTTTTTTATGTTTGAAGGACTAAATGACGATCAACAAGCTATTGCATTAACTGTAATTGAGCAATATAAACCGTGGGGGAGTCTACTTAGTTTAGTTGTTTTATTAGCGATGGCATTTAAAATAAATAAACTAGTTGATAGGAAAAACTATAGTGTTATCAATCATCTTTTCACCACTAATATATTAAAGCGTACGATTTTAGTTGCATTGATTATTGTTTTATTTGTTTGTGCAATAAGAGGGTCATTTGAAACTCGTCCGGCTTCTCGAAAATGGTCAGCAGTAACAACAGATGCTTTTGTAAATAATCTTGTAATAAATCCATTTCGAAGCTTTATATATGCCATTAAAGATTATAATGATTTACAAAGTTTTGGTTTAAATGGTCATAATCCTTACTTACGAAAAAGTGCACCTGACATAGATAACCCTTTAGCGGCGCTTGAGAAAAAAACGAATACGCCAATGTTAGCGGCACCTTCACAAGTATTTTTTATTGTTATGGAAAGTTATGATGCTTGGCCGTTACAGCAAAAATATACATCGCTCAATTTAACTAATGAACTACGTAATTTAGCTAGTAAAGGTATATATTTAAATAATGTATTACCTGCAGCAAGCAGTACTATGAATTCGCTATCTAGCCTTATGTCTGGTATTGCGTTTTCGGGCGTTAACATGAGCCGTATTGGACCACAAAAACCAGCGAGTAAGTTATCAATATTTAATCAACTTGAGCAACTAGGTTATCAAAGTCGATTTTATTATGGCGGCTTGCTGTCATGGCAAAATGTAGGCGAATATGTGCTTTCACAAGGAGCTGATAAAGTATTTTCGGCTGCAGACACTGGAGGTAAAGGAAGTGCTGGTGTGTGGGGAATTGATGATGGTCAGTTATTTGATTTAGTCGATACTAAAACAGATGAAAAAAGTTTTAACTTAATCATGAGTGGGAGTTACCACGGGCCATTTAACTTAGATTTAGATAAGTATGGGTATCCTTTAAAATCAGTTGCTGACTATCCAAAAGAAATTCAAGCTTTAGATGATGACTTATTAGACCCTTACGTATTAGGGCATTTATGGTATGCCGATAAAATGCTTGGTCAATTTGTTCGTAAAATGGAGCAGCGCTATCCAGATGCATTATTTGTAATTACAGGTGATCATTATAGTCGCCGTTATTTACATCATCGCCCGGGTCTATATGAGCTAACACATGTACCGCTTGTTATTTATGGTAAAGGTGTAAATCCAAACTGGGTATCGAGTGATCAATTAGCGAGTCATATGGATATTGCGCCTACATTATTAAACTTAATAGCGCCGCAAAAGACGACATTTTATAGCATGGGCCAGTCACTATTAACTCAACCTAAAGATCGTACTGTATTTGGTTTTCAAACTGTACGTAAACCAGAACAGCTTTGGCGTGGTGATTTTTCGTCAATGTATGAGTATCAAAAAGTTAACCCAGAGGATCGGATTAACTTAGTCCCACTTGAGCCGCAACCTTTTGAACCAATCGATGTAGCAACAGAGCAAGCTTATAATAAGTATATGGCTACAGCGTGGCAGTTACTTACTAAAGGAATGGATTAATAGATTTAAAAGTAGCTTTTAAAGCTGCTTTTACTCAATTAGTTTACATATAAAAAAAGCGCCAATTGGCGCTTTTTTTGTATTTACTTAGCCAATCAAAGGCCGGCAGCTGCGCGAAGTGCTTCAGCTTTATCTGTACGTTCCCAAGGGAATTCGTCACGACCAAAGTGGCCGTAAGCCGCTGTAGGAAGGTAGATAGGGCGCTCTAAATCAAGCATTTGAATTAGACCATAAGGGCGCAGGTCAAAGTGTTCACGAATAAGCTCAATTAAACGGCTTTCTTCTAGCTTGCTTGTACCAAACGTTTCAACGCTGATAGAAGTAGGCTCTGCAACACCAATTGCGTAAGAAACTTGTAGCTCACACTTGTCAGCAAGACCAGCAGCAACAATGTTTTTAGCAACGTAACGTGCAGCGTATGCTGCTGAACGGTCAACTTTTGATGGATCTTTACCAGAGAAAGCCCCACCACCGTGACGAGCCATACCACCGTATGTATCTACAATAATTTTACGACCAGTTAAACCACAGTCACCCATTGGTCCGCCAATAACAAAGCGACCTGTTGGGTTAATGAAAAACTTAGTTGCACTTGTGATAAGTTCTGCAGGAAGTACCGGCTTGATGATTGTTTCCATCACAGCTTCTACTAAATCTTTTTGCGAAATGTCTTCGCTGTGCTGAGTAGAAAGTACAACAGCATCAATACCTACAGGTTTGCCATTTTCGTATGCAAAAGTAACTTGAGATTTTGCATCTGGACGTAACCAGTTAAGCTCGCCGCTTTTACGAACCTCAGCTTGGCGCTGTACTAAACGGTGTGAGTAAGTAATTGGAGCAGGCATTAGTACTTCTGTTTCGTTACATGCGTAACCAAACATTAAGCCTTGGTCGCCAGCGCCTTGTTCTTCTGGGCTAGTACGGTCAACACCTTGGTTAATGTCAGGAGACTGTTTACCAATAGTGTTTAAAATTGCACATGAATCGGCATCAAAGCCCATGTCTGAATTTGTGTAGCCAATGTCACGAATTGTTTTACGTGTAATTTCTTCGATATCAACCCATGCGCTAGTAGTGATTTCACCACCAACCATAACCATACCGGTTTTTACGTAAGTTTCGCATGCAACACGGGCATGAGAGTCTTGCTCTAGGATAGCATCAAGTACCGCATCAGAGATTTGATCGGCGATTTTATCCGGATGACCTTCAGAAACTGATTCAGAAGTAAATAAATGTTTTGCCATTGTAATTCTGCTCACAAATATTGCGCTTCACAAACGTCGGTATTAGCGCTAAAAAATTAAGGGGCGTATTTTATCGAAAACAAAACACCTTGCATAGTGTTTTTACGCCTAGACGTCTAAATAAAATTACTAATAACTTTTTGGTCTTAAAAAATATTCATAATGCCTCACTTTTATAGGGTTTTTAATTGCACACAGCCCCCACAATAAGTAAGAATGGTCGGTATAAACGAACTCAAGTTACTTGGGTGCATAAACAAACACATAAATACCCGCGCAAATACACATAAAGGTAGGAGAATTCATGCCATCTCGCAAAGAACTTGCAAATGCTATTCGCGTCTTGTCAATGGACGCAGTACAAAAGGCCAAATCTGGTCACCCTGGAGCCCCTATGGGCATGGCTGATATCGCAGAAGTATTATGGCGCGATTATCTAAAACATAACCCAACGAATCCAGAGTGGGCTGACCGTGACAGATTTATTCTTTCAAACGGCCACGGTTCAATGCTCATCTATTCTCTATTGCACCTAAGTGGTTACGACTTACCACTGGACGAAATTAAAAACTTCCGTCAAATGCATTCTAAAACACCAGGTCACCCTGAATATGGTTATGCACCAGGAATCGAAACTACTACGGGCCCATTAGGTCAAGGGATCACAAATGCCGTAGGTATGGCAATTGCTGAAAAAGCGCTAGCTGCACAGTTTAACCGTGAAGGTCACGATATTGTTGATCACTTTACCTATGCATTTATGGGCGATGGCTGCCTTATGGAAGGTATTTCTCATGAAGCAGGTTCACTTGCAGGCACATTAGGTCTGGGTAAACTTGTTGCATTTTGGGATGACAACGGCATCTCAATCGATGGCGAAGTAGAAGGTTGGTTTACAGATGATACACCGGCTCGCTTTAAAGCATACGGTTGGCATGTAATTAGTGGTGTTGATGGCCACGACAGCGATGCTGTAAGTGCTGCAATAGCAGAAGCAAAAAGCGTTACCGATAAACCTTCACTAATTTGTTGTAAAACAATTATTGGTTACGGCTCACCTAATAAATCAGGTAGCCATGATTGTCACGGTGCTCCACTAGGTGATGACGAAATTAAAGCATCTCGCGAATTTTTAGGTTGGACTGGCGATGCTTTCGAAATTCCTGATGATATTTACGCACAGTGGGATGGCAAAGAAAAAGGCAAGCAGCTTGAATCAAGCTGGGACGAAAAATTTGCAGCATACGCAAAAGCATACCCAGAGCTTGCAACTGAATACAAACGTCGTATTAATAACGAACTGCCTGGCGATTGGGCTGCAAAATCACAAGCGTACATTGAGCAATTACAAGCAAACCCTGCAAATCCAGCGTCTCGTAAAGCATCACAAAATGCATTAAATGCGTTTGGTCCGTTATTACCAGAATTTATGGGTGGCTCAGCCGATTTAGCTGGCTCAAACTTAACTATTTGGGATGGCTCTAAAGGTTTAACACGCGATGATGCAAGCGGTAACTACATTTATTACGGTGTGCGTGAGTTTGGTATGTCGGCAATTATGAATGGTATTGCCCTTCATAAAGGCTTTATTCCTTACGGTGCTACGTTCTTAATGTTTGTTGAATATGCAAAAAATGCTGTACGTATGGCTGCATTAATGAAGCAACCAAGCATTTTTGTATACACGCACGATTCAATCGGTTTAGGTGAAGATGGTCCAACTCACCAACCAGTAGAGCAAATTGCAAGCATGCGTTTAACGCCTAACTTATATAACTGGCGTCCATGTGACCAAGTTGAGTCGGCAATTGCATGGCAACAAGCTATTGAGCGTAAAGACGGTCCTACATCGCTTATCTTTACTCGCCAAGGTCTTGAGCAACAAGCACGTGACGCACAGCAATTAAGTGACGTTAAAAAGGGTGGTTACATCCTTAGCTGTGACGGCAACCCAGAGATTATTTTCATTGCAACGGGCTCTGAAGTGCAACTAGCACAAGATTCAGCAAGCGAACTACGCAGCCAAGGTAAAAAGGTACGTGTTGTATCTATGCCATGTACTGATGCCTTTGAAGATCAAAGCGCAGCATACAAAGAAAGCGTATTACCGGCATCTGTTTCACGCCGCGTAGCAGTAGAAGCAGGTATTGCTGACTACTGGTACAAGTACGTAGGTCTAAACGGCGCAGTAGTAGGTATGACTACCTTTGGTGAGTCAGCACCTGCAGGCGAGCTGTTTGAGCACTTTGGTTTTACAGTGGCAAACATTGTAAGCAAAGCAAACGAGCTTTTTTAATCGCTTCGATTAAATAAAGTAAGTAATTGAAAAACCCGCACATGTTGCGGGTTTTTTTATGCCCTTACATGAAGCAACTTCACCTTGATCAATGCAGCTTTCCTTGCAAGAAAGTAAGCTATCAGGCAAGGTAGTGCGATAAAATTTATAAATAAAAATCTTAAATTAATAGCAGGAGCTAAAAATGCCAAAGTTCGATAACGTGAGTGTAGTAAAAAAAGCCAATGTATATTTTGACGGAAAAGTGTCAAGTCGTACCGTTATTTTAGGTGATGGCGAAGCGAAAACGTTAGGCTTTATGCAACCAGGTGAGTTTGTTTTTGATACAAACCAAAAAGAGTGCATGGAGCTTTTAGCTGGCCAATGGGATATTTTATTACCAGGCGCAAGTGAGTGGAAAACATTTAACGCGGGTGAATCGTTTAATGTTGATGCAAATGTAAGCTTTAAAGTAAAAGTATCTGATTTTGCTGACTACTGTTGTTCGTACACAGATTAATCAGTACAGCTAGACGTCTGAAAGCCCATGCACTATGGGCTTTGCATAAACTTTGCGCAACGCATGATTTAAATCACCAAAAACCGCAAATAAACCTCAAATATCTCTCTTTTTTCCTTGTGTTAATCTAAATAGCCCCCAATACTATTTATGAGGTAACAAATAAAAGGATACCCTATGAAAATTAATCTTTCTGGTCACCATGTTGAAGTTACTGACTCTATTAGAGAGCACATCAACGAAAAATTTTCAAAAATCGAGAGCCATTTCCCATCGCTTATTGCACTCGAAATTATTTTGTCTAAAGAACATCATAAAATCCAAGCTGAAATTAGCACTAATTATGAAGGCACGCGCATATCGGTAAAAGGGGAAAACGAAGTTATGTACCCTGCCATTGCAAGTGCAGCTAAAAAACTCGATGCAGCACTAAAACATCGAAAAGGGCAGATAAAAGCAAACTTACACGAAAAGCCTGTTAGCACTACACCTGAAATCGCACACGAGATCATCCAAGAGATGGATCTTAAATAAAATTTAGTCACAAAGTATTGTAAAAAAGAGCCGTATGGCTCTTTTTTATTGCCTGTAATTTAGGTAAGTTATGCGTTCTTGCAGTTTATTAATTATAAAAATTGATAAAAAGAACACACAACACACATATTTTGAGAAATTAATGCACACAACAAAAGCAGTATGGAAGTCTCGACTAGGTGCGCTTGGACCTGGAATACTCATGGCAACAGCCGCTATTGGCGGTTCTCACTTAGTTGCCTCTACGCAAGCTGGGGCAATATTTGGCTGGCAATTATTTTGGCTTATCCTCGTTGTTAATGTTTTAAAGTACCCGTTTTTTCGCTTTGGTATGGAATACACACTCGCCACTAAAAATAGCCTAGTGGAGGGGTATAAAAGCAAAGGTCCGTTTTACTTTTATAGCTTTATCGGTTTAAACATTGTAGCCGCCATTGTTAATACCGCCGGCGTACTACTGCTTACCGCAAGCTTACTGCATTACGCCTTACCTGTGGTTATTGAAGTAACCTTGCTTTGTTGGATGCTGCTGGGTGTATGTTTAGTTATATTGCTACTTGGACACTTTAAAGCGCTAGATAACGTTGCCAAAGGCATTATGGGGCTGCTTACGCTCGCTACTTTGATTGCCCTTGCCATTGCATTTAGTAACGGCCCAATGGCACCTGCTGATTATGTGGGACCTTCACCGTATGAACTTGCCATGCTTAGCTTTATGGTGGCTTTAATGGGCTGGATGCCCGCGCCTATCGAAATATCTGCATTAAGTTCTTTATGGCTAAAAGAAAAACAAGCGCAGCAAACTGTTTCTAAAAGCCAAGGCTTGTTCGATTTTAACGTAGGCTATTGGCTTACAGCAGGCTTAGCCTTAGTATTTTTTAGCTTAGGTGTATTAGTGCAATACGGGCAAACCAGCAGTATAGAACTCGGTGGTGTCGCGTTTGCCAAGCAGCTTATTGATATGTATGCATTAACAATAGGCGAGTGGGCACGCCCGCTTGTATCAGCCATTGCTTTTTTATGTATGTTTGGCACCACACTCACTGTGCTTGACGGCTACGCCCGCACGCTCAATGAGTCTCATAAGTTACTTGGCTTTAAGCAATCAAAACACAGCTTAAATATTTGGTTAATACTACAAGCTCTTGCCGGTATGGCGGTTATTTTATTTTTTAAATCAGCCCTTGGCCCAATGCTTACCTTTGCGATGACGCTTTCATTTGTTACAACGCCTGTGTTTGCATGGCTTAACTTTAGCCTTGTGCGATCAGAGCCAGCTATTAAGCACAGCGTGCTATTACGTAGTTTAACTTGGTTAGGCTTAGTGTACTTGGTTGGTTTTGCTGTTGCGTTTGTACTCTGGAAGTTAGACTAGGCACTGTATTTTAAATAAATTTAAAGTGTTTCTATTTTGGGTTCTTTTATGTATGCTTAAAAATAACTAGTTTTAGTTAGCCCTTACAATTTGGATAGATAGGGCATTTAATTAGTACTGAATATTTAGTCGCTGTTCTAATAGCTTTATTTAGCTAAATTACATAATTTAAATGGAATTAATATGTACAGTTCAAGTAAACGAGCACTTAAGCTAATTTGTGTGTTGGTAAGTTTTTTGTTTTCAACATTTTTGTATGCAATCCCACCAGTTAGTACGCAACAAGCTGTATTCCACTGTAAGGCGATAGATTTTGACCCTACTACTGCCTCTCCAGAATTTGAACATTGGTATCCAATAAAAAGCATTACCAATGCTGGCAGTATATTGATCAGAGGTGAGCTAACAAGTTTTGATGCGGCGATGCGATACCATAATCTTTTATTAGACCAATCACTGCACAAAGAGATATTAAGTGGTCCAAACTATAATGATGTATTACAACGATGTACAGAGTATGTTGAAAGTTATAATTCTTTTATAAAAGAGCAAGGTACTTGTGATATTACACTAGATGGCAAAACCACTTATGGCACTATCAATACCATCGCAGGGGAATTTCGAGATCCACCAGACGGCAGGCCTGCAACAGTTCAAGAACTAATTAATGGGGCCAATGGCTATATATTCCAATATGGTTTTACATATCAAAAAATATACTGGCAAAAAGCTGCATGTACCCAGCCTGGTTATGGAACGGGGGCTCCTTCATATATTTATCCTTTGCCATTTATCATTACTTATGATGCAAATGAAGAAAAAGACTGTGATGATGGTTGCCCACAAGATAATGGCGTAGATGCTTTCTCAGGGCAGATAAATAACTCAATACCTGCATTAGCACAAAAAGAATCAACGAGTTACAGTTCTGGTGTGTTCCATACTTTACAAGACTATTTTCCGCTTGATTTTATTTATTCAACCAATACGACTACCGAAACTGAAAATATTACTGAGATAAGTGGTCAATGGGTTAACCAACTTGATATACGAATGAATACAGGATTTGTATCGCCATACAAAGATGAAAATTGGCAAGCAGTAAATTTTCTTAAAGAAGTTAGTAACATACAAATTTGGCGAAAAGGAAAGCTATCATCGTCATTTGGTTACTTCGATTACGACATAAACAACCCACAATGGGTTAGCCGCGTTGGTAAATATCAAGAAAAGTTAACCGGCGGGCAACAACTCAATACTGAAAGTTCTGATTTTATTTTAAGCAAAGCCAACTTAGACAAAGAATACTTTAGTAAAGGGCAACTCACTAAAATAAAAAAAGCGGATGGTACGGTAGTAAAAATTAATTACTTATCCAAGGTTACCTCTACTTTTAGTATTTCTAAGGGGCCTGTACCCAGTGTTCAAGGTAGTATTACTACCATATACGATGATACCGGTTACTTTTACGATGTTACTCTGGGTAATTCATTGTTTAGGCATCGTTTTGATAATAATAAACGGCTACTGTATATAGAAAAACCTAAGAATAAAAAGGGTATCCACTCAAGAGTTAATTACCATTATGATGATGAGCGTAATTCAAGCTTGTTAACTTCAGTAACCAATGAATTAGGCAAAACAACATTAACTATCAATACGATGATAAAGGCCGTGTAGTCGAAACTTCAGACGGCAGCGATTATGGTGTTACGAGTATTAACTATAAAAATGATAACCAAAGAGAAGTCACAGGCAAAACCGGTAAAGTTGAGCTGTTTGACTTTGTGATGGGCAAAATAGCAAAAGTAGAATGCTTAACTTGCTTAAATGAATCGGTTAAAACTCAAATTATTGATTTTGATAAAGAGTATGTTGATGTAAATGGTACAGTGACATTGCAAGAAAAGGACTTTTATCATCAGTTACAGTGGATGCAGAAGGCCTAGAGTCAGACATAACAGAGTATTCTTGGGAATATGAAAAACCTTTGCTAAGTGGAATTAATAATAACGGTATTTATACCCGTTTTAATTATGATGAAAATGACTGGCTAACAGAAACGTCAATTGGGAATCGTCAAACAACGCAATACGAATATAATGAGTACGGGAATATTACTAAAGTCGATGGCCCAAGAGTCGATGTTAGTGATATCACCCTGCTAACCTATAACGACCAAGGTTTAGTGACTGAAATAAAAAATGCACTATATCAACCGCAGTTAGTTGTCTCAGCGTATGATGATATGGGCCGTATTACACAGTATAAAGAGTTAGATAACCATAGTGTTAGTATGAGCTATACAAACACCGGGCAAGTGTCCTTATGGGATAATGGTATAACCCAACTTAACTACGACTATTATTTAAATGACCAATTAAAATCGGTGACAGACAGTCAGGGTATTACCTCAAGTTATACTTATGATGACAATCAAAATTTAAACACGATAGCAGTCAATGCGACGAATAAAATTAAGTATCAGCGAGATAGCGCAGGGCGTGTGATTGCCACCCAACTTATCAATGAAAATAATACCGTTGTTTACAATCAAAGCAATCGTTACGATGTAGACGGAAATCTTGCCTCGGTGTCTGACTTTGGTGTTGAAAACACATTTACCTACGATGCCAAAGGCAACGCCCTCACTAATTTAGATGCGAACCAGCAAGCAATCAATTATCAGTATGATGGCTTAAATCGGTTAACTCAAATACAAGACCAAAATGGCTATACCACACTGTACGACTACACTGTAACAGGTAAGTTATCTGCGGTGACAGACGCAACAGGCAAGGTAACACAGTACACCTACAATGATATTGACGAGCTAATTACACGTACCAGCCCTGATTCAGGTATAACACATTACGAATACGATGAGGCCGGTAACCTGATAAGCTCTACCGATGCGCGTAATATCACAGTAAACATTGAATACGATGCACTTAATCGCCCTATTGCTATTCGATATCCAACTCCTCACGAGCAAGTGTTATTTACGTATGACGAAGCAACCGGCAGTAATAATGGCACAGGTCATCTAACGTCGGTTACTGAGCACAGCGGTACTACTGGCTTTAAATACAATCAATTTGCTCAATTAAGCGAAACAAGCTGGTCTAATAATCAAGTCCAATTTGCGTTAGGGTTTGATTATGGAGATAGTGACCGATTACAACGTTTGCATTACCCAAGTGGTAATAGTGTTAGCTACAGTTACGATACGTTGGGGAATATTCAATCAGTTGAGTTAACTACAACAAAAGGGGTAACGCAAATAGCATCGGGCATCCAGTATTTACCATTTGGACCGATGACGTCAGCCGAATTAGGGAATGGGCTTACATTACAAAAAACGTTCGATACAGCGTACCGTGTGACCAGCCAGCAAGTAACAGGGTTGAATCATATAAATTATATTTATGACTTGGTTGGCAATATTTCAGATATTACGGACCAAGAGCAACCGCAATTGAGTCGTCATTATACATACACTCATGTCGGGCAGCTTGCCCTAGACAGCTGGGTTGCGCGTGAATTTGAATACGACGGCATAGGAAATCGTTTAACGCATACACAAGGTGACACACCTAATGTAAATTATGTTTATGCTGATACCGAGCACAGATTATTAGCCGTGAACAGTCAAACCCCGTTATTATTTACCTATGATGCACGAGGAAATGCCATTAGCCGTGGGAAAATGACGCTGAACTATAATGACGCAAACCGTTTAGAGTCGGCCACCAACAATGGGTCAACCACGCACTATCAGTACAACTACAAAGGGTTAAGGGTTCAAAAAACAGTTGCAGGTAATAACCGCTATTATTTTTATGATGAAAATGGTTTATTAATCAGTGAGGCTAATAGCAGTGGGCAAATAACCAAAGAATACATTTATCTACAGGGTGAGCCATTGGCAATGGTAAAAGCAGGCGCTATTTATTATTTTCATAACTCGCACTTAGGCGCCCCACAAAGGCTAACCGATGAATATAAACAAACAGTATGGCAAGCCCAGTATAATGCCTTTGGTACAACCCAGATTCTTAATGAGCAAGTAACGAATAATCTTCGTTTTCCGGGGCAGTACTTTGATGCAGAAACAGGGCTCTATTACAACTGGCACAGATACTACGACCCAGAAATTGGTAGGTACTTACAATCAGATCCGATAGGATTAGCCGGTGGAATTAATACCTATGGGTATGTTGGGGGGAATCCGGTCATGAGATATGACCCAGATGGAAAAGAGTTTCTAAATTTTCAAAGCTGTGCAATGACTGTTGGTGCTTTTCAGTTATACAGCGATACCAGTACATTATTATCCGCAATGGATTCTTCCCTTGTGAATATCAACCATTTAGAAGAGCTAGTTGATCAGGAGATTTTAGAGTGCAGTAAAAGTGATACTGAAAAGCTAAATACGCTATTAGATCTTAAACACTCTTTAGTAAAACAAAAGGGGCAGATTATGAATGGAAAATTTGGAAATATTAACCTGGTTTTAAGTGGCGCAATGGTTGCGACTGCAGGTGCTGTCTGTGGTACGTTATCTTTAGTTCCAGGAGTATAAAGTGAATAAGTATATTAAATTGAGCTTGATGTGTTTGTGGGGGGGAGTGGTGTACGTTCTTGTTTCAACTTTAATACATGTATGGATATTATGCGATACCCTAAAGAATAATGAATCGGCCCCTATCGATATATCAATAGTGACGCATAATGCTGAATTAGCTACAAAGTTATTAAAAATAGAGCGAAGTGAAAAAGAGAGTATTTATCAAACTTTACTTATGCAATTAGATAAAGACGTTAAATTGCTATCTTTTCTATTATGTGTGTTGTTAATAACTGCATTAATTTTACTCATAAGTAAGTACAGGCGCCCCACAAAGGCTCACTGATGAATATAAACAAACAGTATGGCAAGCCCAGTATAATGCCTTTGGTACAACCCAGATAATTACTCAACAAGCAGTCGCTGAGCAAATAACGAATAATATTCGTTTTCCGGGGCAGTACTTTGATGTAGAAACGGGGCTCTATTACAACTGGCACAGATACTACGACCCAGAGATTGGTCGGTACTTACAATCAGATCCGATAGGATTAGCGGGGGGTATCAATACCTATGGGTATGTTGGGGGGAATCCAGTTAGTTATGTCGATGCGAATGGTTTAAGAGCCATCCCCGTTACGCCGATTAATAGGCCTTACATATCACCTTTGGCGCCAACGGCTTCTCCTGTTTACCAAGGAGGACAAAGTGTTACTGGACTACCTACAAGTTATACCCGCCCAGCTGTCAACTTGGATATTGGCAGTTTATTTAGACCAAACCCAATTGCTCAAGCTCTGTTTAACTATGTGTTTAATGAAGAAGATAATGAATGTCCTAATAATTTGCCTGATTTTGATTTTGAAAGTCCTGCTAATCATCCTATTGGGCAAGATGGTCTTAAGTGGCCTTGGCATGGAAAACAACCACAAGGAGGTAAATTCGGAGGGTATAAAAATCCCAATGGACCTGAAAGTATACACCCTGATTTAGATCACGGAGAGCCTATCGGTCCCCACTGGGATTTTAACGATAGAAAAGGACCTGGATGGAGAATTTACCCTAATGGTGGAGTTAAAAAGAAAGGAAAATAAATGTTAAATATTGAAGATGAAAATAACGTAAAAAATTATATTGATGAAGTACTGTCTTTTAACAACACCATTTGTAAGCAAGCTAAATTATTTATTAGTTCTAATGATGTTTCATATAATATGGAGTTACCAGTACTAGGTAATATAGATAGAACTTTTACTCCTAGGGATGGTGGGAAAATAAAAAAAGAAATAACTAACTCTAAAGGAGTAAGCCCAGTAAAAGATATGTCACATTGGCTTGCTCATTATTTATATAAAAAAATAATAGAGTTAGATGTAATTTGTATTTTTGATGATGTAATGGGTACGGAGGGGGATTTAGTTGGTTTTGAAAAAACTTCATTTATAAATAAACATGAAGAGATGGTGCATATTGCTTGTAAAAAAAATATTAGTTCAAAAAATGAATTGATGAAATTGATTTTTGCATCAAAGGTGAGTTGGCATTTTGTATGTGTAATTGCTTATACGGATAAAGGTTTTACGACCCCTGAATATTATGAGACTGACTCTCTAAAAGTAAAGGAGGTTGTGATAGGTGCATGTGATGGTGAAGCTTTTATAGTGGTAAAAAAGCTTTACGAAAAGTAGTTAAACTATGCGCCTCACAAAGGCTTACCGATGAATATAAACAAACAGTATGGCAAGCCCAGTATAATGCCTTTGGTACAACCCAGATTATTACTCAACAAGCAGTCGCTGAGCAAGTAACGAATAATATTCGTTTTCCGGGGCAGTACTTTGATGCAGAAACAGGGCTTTATTACAACTGGCACAGATACTACGACCCAGAGATTGGTCGATATATTCAAAGTGACCCAATAGGATTAGCCGGTGGCATAAATACTTACGCTTACGTCTTAAATAATCCTTTGAAATACATTGATCCGTTTGGATTAGAAACTCGTGCGTTAACTTTTGAAGGTGTTGATTGGGGTTCGTCTTCATTTGGTCATACCGCAACAGATATAAATGGCACTACATATACATATGGGCCAAATGGTATGACAGTTCTACCGACCTCTGAATATTTGGAAAGAAATAATTTTAGAGATGCGAGAGCATTAACTTTAGATTTAACTCCAGAGCAAGAGAGAAAGCTCGAAAAGAGAATGAAGTGGTTAGTAGATAAAGGTAGCTATGGTCCTTTAGGTAATAATTGTACAGACCCTTTAGAAAATGCACTTGAAGAACAGGGGTATGATTTAGGCATTAACGTTACCCCAAGTGGTTTGCATGATGCTCTCAATAATCAAAGTCTTATTACTGGAGAAAGCTATTACCCAAGAGGCTCATCTAATGAAGCGCCTAGTTGGTATCAGAGTGCTCCATGGGCGGGATGGTAATTAAAAGTGAAAAAATTATCTTTAGCTGTGTTATCTATTGTCGTATTGTATTTTGGTTTTATTGTTTTCCTGGCCTTCTCGAAAGGATATGACATTGAACATATGGATTGGAATAATGATGGCACTACAACATTTTTTGAAATGCTTGATTCTGAAGGTATTGGATTTAGAAATATTGATGAAAAGTGTGGGGAATACTATTCCCTTAAAGATGGTTTAGAAGTCAAGAAAGTTTGTAAATAACTACAACTGGCACAGATACTACGACCCAGAAATTGGTCGGTACTTACAATCAGATCCAATAGGATTAGCGGGCGGTATCAATACCTATGGGTATGTTGGTGGGAATCCGATTACTAGATATGATTTAAATGGATTAGTATGGATAACAAGGGATTATGATCACCATGCACTCAAAAATTTGACAATTGGTCTCTTAGATAGAATATCTTCATTGCAGGAAGGGGCTGTGATGAACGCTCACAACTTTGAACATTCGACGAGAGATGTGGTGCAGCAGTGGTACGGTACAAAGGAAGATAAACGTATTGAAGAGCAATACAATGAAAATGGACAATGCTCGACTAATTATGGCGTGCAAGATGGTGATTACAGAAAGATTGAACAAACATTTGGCAACTATAAAGATGATTGGTCTGTAAGTGGTAAATCTTGGCATTGGGCTCCTGCTGTCCCCAATAAAACTTATAAACATTTTCCGAGCAATTAAATGAATAAAATTATTAAACTTTTTGGCGTAATAGATTTGCTGTTTATTTCTTGGTTGGTTATTTCGTCGGTTATAAATGGGAGTATTCCATTCTACACTGGTTTACTCGATGATATTAAATCGTCAGGCGGTTTTGCTATATGGGCTGTCGCTTTTACTATTTTGGCTCATTTGGTTAAAGTGTCAATAATTGCTTCTGGTTATCTTTTAATTAAGGAGAGGAAACTTGGTGCGTACGTAGCTCTAATACAATTCCCATTTAGGTTGCTACTTATCATACCGCCAACACTTTTCTTTTTTAGCGCCTTAAAAAGTATAATCCCTTCTTTTACAATCGTAATTATAACATTGTTATTAGTTTTGGAGGTCGCAAAAGTACTTATACTTCTCAAGTGGCTACGAAATAGTAAACGTAGTGAGAATTAATTTTAAATATTATTGCTAATAAAAACGGTGTTTTAATTTGTTGTATTTCATAACTCGTACTTAGGCGCCGATGAATATAAACAAACAGTATGGCAAGCCCAGTATAATGCATTTGGTACAACCCAGATAATTACTCAACAAGCCGTCGCTGAGCAAATAACGAATAATATTCGTTTTCCAGGGCAGTACTTTGATGTTGAAACAGGGCTCTATTATAACTGGCACAGATACTACGATCCAGAGATTGGTCGGTACTTACAATCAGATCCGATAGGATTAGCCGGTGGCATAAATACCTATACTTACGCTCTAGGTAACCCTGTGAGGTATAGTGATCCGCTTGGCTTAAAAGTGCAGATATGCAGCCAACCCGCATTTGGTTTTATGCCTATAGATCACCAGTGGCTAAGAACCGATACAAGGGAAGCAGGAATGGGGCCTGTAGGCGGTGATGGTAATGCTGGAAATCAAAGTGGTGATATGCCTGGAGACCATGTCGAGGTAACTGCTCATACAGGAAGGAACTCTCAGAAGGGGGCGAGCTGTGAAGTGGTTGATGATGTTGATGAAGATAGAGTAAACGAACGTCTTCAAATTGGCAGAGGCTTAGGCCGTTGGGGGCCAACAAATCAGTGTCAATCATTTGTTTCTAGTGTGATTGATTCTTCTCGAACTGAAAGTTGGCGTCAACAGGAAGCTCGAAGAATACAAGAGCGAACAAGAAGAATAATTGAGAGCCTTAACCAGTTGAATTTATAAAGAGCAGAAAAACGTGAAGAAATATATATATTTTATTTTTAGTTTTGTCTTTCTCGTTGTTTCCTTATGGGGATTGATGTGGGTATTCTCATCTGCAAGTTTAGCTAGTGGTTTTTGTGAAAATGAATTTGATTTGTTTCATGAAAGCTTTAGGTGCAGACAGCCTTATATTGCGGCAGTCCTGTTTATTTTTTCAACCTTGACATCTATTGTTTTACTTGTTTTTGGTGTCAGAAATAGGAAAAAGTAGATTTATATTCAATTAAGGGAAAGTACTACCAAAAGCCTGCTCAGCAAGGCTTGCAGAATGTTGGGGTTAATATTGGCAACAGCATCTTGCCGGTATCAGTAGGGAATGCGATATTGAATTCCGGCGCTGCTAATGGGTACTCTTTCCAAGCAGCGTCACAGCCAGCAACGGGGACCAGTGCGCCATGGGCAAGATAAAATCGTTCTTATTATCATTTTGGGTTATTGGTCTGATGGCTGGTTGTGATGCATCTTTAGAAAGACTTGAACTTCATGAAACCACAGAATTGTTGAAAGAGCCGGGGGTGCAAAATTTGGGTTTCCCTGAAAAACAGGTTGCCATTCTACCCAGTGGGACTAAAGTCGTTGTTCTTGATAAGAGGTACGGTAAAGATTATTTGGCATACAAAGTCGAAACAGATGATGGGTTAAAAGGGTATATTATTCATTCAAGCCGAATGACCCTTACAACCCACCAGTAACTAACATGTCGGGCAGCTTGCCCTAGACTGCAGGGCTGCACGGCATAGAAAATCGTTTAACGCATACACAAGGTGACACACCTAATGTAAATTATGTTGATGCTGATACAGAGCACAGATTATTAGCCGTGAACAGTCAAACCCCGTTATTATTTATCTATGATGCACGAAGAAATGCCATTAGCCGTGGTGAAATGACGCTGAAAACAGTTGCAGGTAATAACCGCTATTATTTTTATGATGAAAATGGTTTATTAATCAGTGAGGCTAATAGCAGTAGGCAAATAACCAAAGAATACGTTTATCTACAGGGTGAGCCACTGGCAATGGTAAAAGCAGGCGCTATTTATTATTTTCATAACTCGCACTTAGGCGCCCCACAAAGGCTTTTTGATGAATATAAACAAACAGTATGGCAAGTCCAGTATAATGCATTTGGCACAACCCGGATTTTAATGAACAAGGAAAGAGTGGGGTCGTGTCTTGCTTTTTGATGATCGGAAGTGCTGCTTAGTTGTGGTTAATTCACCTTTAACTCAGCTCTTTTATCGCTCTACTTATCCCATCTAAGCTCAGCGGGTACATGCGGTTATCCATTAGCTGCTTTATAAAATCAATTGATTGATAGTACGGCCAGTGTTCAACGGGTTGTGGGTTGAGCCACGCGACTTTATCAAAGTGATTGGTGACTCGTTGTAACCAAGCACTGCCGGGCTCTTCGTTGTAGTGCTCTACTGAGCCGCCGGGGTAGGCGATTTCATAGGGGCCCATAGTGGCATCACCCACAAATATCACTTTATAGTCGCTGGTAAACTTGTTTATGAGCGTCATGGTGTCGATTACGTTTGAGTGGCGCCGCGTATTGTCTTGCCAAACGTGCTCGTATAAACAGTTATGAAAGTAGTAAAACTCTAAGTGCTTAAACTCACCATGCGCGGCACTAAATAACTCTTCACAGGTATGAATGTAGTCATCCATTGAGCCGCCAATATCAAACAGCATCAACACTTTTACGGCATTGTGGCGTTCGGGTGCCATTTTCACATCAAGCATGCCGCCTTGTTTTGCAGTAGCGCGAATAGTCTCGTTTAAATCAAGCGTGTCGCTTGCGCCAGTGCGGGCAAATTTGCGTAATTTTTTAAGGGCGAGCTTAATTGTGCGCGAGCCAATCTCTCTGTCGGTATCGAGGTTTTTATATTTGCGTTTATCCCACACTTTTACTGCTTGGCGATTACGGTTACCGTCTTGCTCTATACGCACACCTTCTGGGTTATAACCGTATGCACCAAAAGGTGAGGTGCCACCGGTGCCCACCCATTTATTGCCGCCAGCGTGGCGTTTTTGTTGCTCTTCTAAACGTTCTTTTAGGGTTTTCATAAGCTCATCGAGCCCGCCCATGGCTTTAAGTTGGGCTTTTTCTTCATCGCTTAGGTTTTTTTCGAATTCTTTACGTAGCCAGTCTTCAGGTAAGTTGTGCTGTTGCTTTAAGCTCTCGAGCAAATCGAGGTCAGCAATACCACTAAAATAGTCGCTAAAGGCTTTGTCAAATCGGTCAAAGTGCGTTTCGTCTTTTACCATTATGGAGCGTGCTAAATGGTAAAAGGCGTCTACGTCGGCAAATATAACGCCTTTTTTTAAGGCGTTAATTAAATCGAGCAGTTCGCGCAGGCTCACAGGTAGGCGGTATTCACGCAGTTTGAAAAAAAACTGTACTAGCATATTATCGACGACTCATAAACGCGAGTTTTTCGATTAGGCTTATGTCTTGCTCATTTTTAAGTAATGCGCCAAACATTGGCATTAAACCGCCTTTTTTAGCTTTGTCGTGCAGTGTTTTAGCGTCTATGTCTTCTGCCATTAGTAATTTAAGCCAGTCGAGTAATTCGCTGGTGGATGGCTTCTTTTTAAGACCGTTTGCTTCGCGCAGGTTAAAAAACACTTCGAGTGCTTGGCGTACTAAATCCTGTTTAACGTTAGGGTAGTGCACGTCAATAATTTGCTGCATTTCGTCGCTGCTAGGAAAATCAATATAATGAAAAAAGCAGCGGCGTAAAAATGCGTCCGGTAATTCTTTTTCGTTATTTGATGTGATGATCACAATAGGGCGCTCTTTTGCGACAATGCGTTCATTAGTTTCGTAAACATGAAACTCCATTTTATCGAGCTCAAGTAGTAAGTCGTTTGGGAACTCTATGTCGGCTTTGTCTATTTCATCAATTAATAGTACTGGGCGTTTGCCGTTAAGCTCTGCATATGTAAACGCTTGCCAAAGCTTACCTTTAACGATGTAGTTGCCAATATTGTGTACACGCTCGTCACCTAATTGGCTGTCGCGCAGGCGCGAAACCGCGTCGTACTCGTATAAGCCTTGCTGTGCTTTAGTAGTCGATTTTATATGCCACTGAATAAGCGTGGTATCTAAGCTTTTAGCCAACTCCTCAGCCAGCATGGTTTTACCTGTGCCAGGTTCGCCTTTAATTAAAAGTGGTTTTTCAAGCATAATGGCAGCATTTACAGCTTGTTTAAGCGCGCTACTCGCTATGTAATTGTCAGTTGAATTAAATTGCACGGTGTACCCTTGTCTGGTCTGAGGAGTAAGTTATTTTGTTATAATGCCATAGTTAAACGGCAGGTCCAAGGTAGGCAAAACGCGGTATGACCTCACCTTCTTTTTCAACAGTTTCTAAAAACATACTAAGTGGGCGCGCCCACATACCAAATTCACCATATAGCGCTTGATAAATCACAAGCTGCTCCTCGGTTTCGCTATGGGTGGCAACATGAACAACTTTGTATTGCGGCCCTTTGTAATGTTGGTATATGCCTGGTTTGAGTGAAAGTGGTTTTATTGCTGTAGTCATGTTTTGATCTCTTGTATAATTTGGCTTTGCACTTTTAATGTTAACTAATTTGCCAATACTATGAACTATATTTCGCTAGATGATTACAAAAAAGCATGGGTTTTTCGTCATAAAGACTTACCTGTATCAGATGAAGACGCAGTAAAAATAAAGCCTATGGGAGATGAGCGCGCAGCCGTACTTTGGACAACCATGGTAAGCCGTGAGTTTGATCACCCAGATTTTTTTGAAGACACCGATTGGTGTGGCCAAGAAAAAAGCTTTAGCCAAGAAGTAGATTGGCAAGATGCGTGGGAAAATGGTGATGCGCAACCACCAGAAGCAATCTTAACGTTTTTAGATTGGGAAGCTAACACCACTGTTTATTTTTGTATGGCACGCGATAATATTATCGAAACAACATTTGATGTATTTAAACGCAATTGGCAAAACTTTATGTTTTTAGCTGATGGCAGTTTGCTGATTGGTAAAAAGCGTAATACGGTTGTGCAATTTTTAGAATCAGGTAAAGCAAAATTAGGTGAAAAGCCAAGCGCTTAATTAGTGCGCTGCGCTTAAAAAATATTCAATACTGTGTTATAAAACATTTACCTGAATATTTTTGAGTACAGCTTTTGGTCGCTAAAAATCAGTCACTTGGTGCTCAGCAGCAAGTTGAAATTTGGCAAACTGATGCACAAAAAGTGTTGTATGCACAATTGTGTAATGCGTTTTATCAGCGTGAGGTTCAGCGATTAGTTGCAGAGCCTAATGCCGATAAACTGCGCCGTCAGTTAAAAAGCCTACCTTATTATATTGAGCGAGCTGCAACGTTAGTTGCCAATGGTGATACGCCTTTTACGCTGGACGCGCAAAATGGTACGTGGCTTGAAAAGCAAAAACCGACCCCACCCGATGTGAATGTTCAAGCTAATGAACTTTTTTATCGAACGTATGCCAAAGTGGGGCTTATAGTGCCCGTTATATTACATGGCTACGATCAGGTGCGTCTTAGAATAGACAGTATCGATCAGTTAGGCGAAAATAAGCTGCATTGTAACGAGCTTGGTTGGTTTGATTTTTTAGGAAATGGGCTAGAGCAGCAAAATGCTCAGTTAATAAAGCCAAGTAAAGTGAGTTTAACCGCTGCATGTTGCGGGCATCAGTGGCAATTTTCGAAGCGTTGTATGCCACGGGTTTTATCACTACGCGAAATGCTTTTAGCGGGTAGTATTAATTGGCGCAATTTAAAGCGCCCCTTAGCGTATTAAAGTTAAGGTATTTGGAATTTAAAATAAGGAGTGTTAAATGCGTATTTTTCAAGTTGGCTTACTGTGCTTAGCACTGTTTGTACAATACAGATTATGGTTTGGTCATAATGGTTTACAAGACTACACACGGCTAAAAGGTGCTGTAGCGTCGCATCAAGAAACCAACGAAAAGCTCATTAAACGTAATAAAGTACTTAAAGCAGATATTGAAGACTTAAAGCTTGGCCAAGAAGGCATTGAAGAGCGTGCACGCAACGAATTGGGAATGATTAAACCGGACGAAACATTTATTCGTGTTTTACCGGGCAAACAATATGACAAATAAACAGACTATTGCAGCAATTGTACCTGCTGCGGGCGTTGGCAGTAGAATGCAGCACAATGCGCCTAAGCAATATATACAATTAGCCGGTAAAACCATTTTAGAACACACCTTAGCTAAACTTTCTCAATTATCTCAATTACGCACTATTGTTGTTGCCCTTAGCGACAGCGACCCCTATTTTGACGAACTCCCACTGCTTGATAAGCGCATTGTTCGCGCCAGTGGCGGTAAAGAGCGTGCAGATTCAGTACTCAATAGCTTGCTTTTTTTAGCGCCTAACCCGCCTACATGGGTGTTGGTGCACGATGCTGCGCGTCCGCTAGTTAATATCAGTGATATAGAACGTTTAATTGATGAATGTATACGCGCTGATGAAGGCGGTATTTTAGCTAGCAAAGTAAAAGACACCATAAAACGCGGCCACACACATGCCCTACAAACTGTGCCACGAGACGATTTATGGCAAGCACTTACCCCGCAGTTTTTTAAATATGACGAGCTTAAAAATGCATTGCAAAACGCATTAGCAAACGGGGCTACTATTACCGATGAAGCCAGTGCAATTGAGTGGGCGGGTAAACCGGTTAAGCTTGTAGCAGGTCGCAGCGATAATATTAAAATAACCACGCCAGAGGATTTAGACTTGGCTGGGTTTTTATTACATAAACAACAAAACGAGAGTGCATTATGATACGAATTGGCCATGGTTTTGACGTACATAAATTTGGCGGCGAAGGCCCGTTAACTATTTGTGGTGAAAAAATTGATTATCCACAAGGCTTTTTAGCGCACTCAGATGGCGATGTTGCTATTCATGCATTATGCGATGCTATTTTAGGCTCGCTTGCAATGGGTGATATTGGTAAGCACTTTCCAGATACGGCTAGCGAGTATGAAAATATCGACAGCCGTATTTTACTTCGCCATGTGGTGAGCTTAGCTAAAGAGCAAGGTTATGTAATTGGCAATGGCGATGTGACTATTGTTGCACAGGCGCCAAAAATGCTGCCACATATTCAAGCTATGCGTGCTAATTTAGCCAGCGATTTAAATTGTGACCTTAGCCAAATTAACGTTAAAGCCACTACTACCGAAAAGCTAGGCTTTGAAGGGCGTAGGGAAGGCATTTCTAGCCATGCGGTGGTTATTATGAGTAAAGAGCTTGCGAGTACAAAAAACGCATGAGCGATTTAAATTATTTATACGGTGCACCGCTTTCTAAAGCTGATTTTAAAACCACTGCTGAAGACTTTATGGTTGATGAAGACCTAGGTATAGAATTTACCGGCAGTGGCGAACACGTGTGTTTGCAGGTGGTTAAAAAAGGCGAAAATACGCAATACGTTGCAAAGCTAATTGCACAGCGTGCGGGTGTTTCACCGCGAGACGTAAGTTACGCCGGCATGAAAGATCGTCACGGAGTGTGCTCACAGTGGTTTAGTGTAAAAGTACCGATTAAAAAGCCTATCGATTTTAGCGATTTAAATAGCGAGAGTATTTTTATTGTGTCGCAACAGCGCCACGACCGTAAATTACGTACGGGTTGCCACAAAGGTAATAGATTTACTATTACGCTTCGTAATGTAACCAAGCCCCTTGATATTTTATGCCGCATTAACGCAGTACGCGCAGGTGTGCCTAATTACTTTGGCGAACAACGATTTGGGCATGGCGGTCATAACTTAGTTATGGCTGAAAAAATGTTTGCAGGGGAGCGCATTCGCGATAAAAAACTGCGCGGTATTATTATTTCAGCAGCGCGCTCTCATGTGTTTAATCAAATAGTAAATTTACGTGTTAAAGAGCATGGTTTAGCTAAAACAATGCACCGTGAAGTATTTATGCTCAGCGGCAGTAATGCATTTTTTGAAGATGCAATTAACGACGAAAACATAGAGCGATTAGCCACTGGCGATATTATGATGTCGGCACCTATGGTGGGTAAAAGCGAAAAAGGTTTAACCGAACAAGAAAAAATATGGCTTGAACCTTTCAAAACATGGTGCGATGGCTTAGGTGAGCTAGGCCTTAAAAATGAGCGTAGGATGCTGCGTTTAATTCCGCAAAACTTAACGGTTGAGACCATAGATGAAACCAGTTTAAAACTGAGTTTTGGTTTGCCAAAAGGGTGTTTTGCAACTGCATTATTACGTGAGCTGGTGGATTATAAAGATGCTAGCCCTCGAGAGCGCAAAGAAAAGGATAATGACATAAATGAAGATACTGTTAAGTAACGATGATGGCGTAAATGCTAAAGGCATTGCGGTTTTATATCAGGCGCTTATACAAATTGCAGACGTAACCCTTGTTGCACCAGATCGCAACTGTAGTGGCGCAAGTAATTCTTTAACATTAATGAACCCGCTACGAGCAACTACACTCGAGAATGGTTTTATGTCGGTTAATGGCACACCTACTGATTGTGTACATTTAGGTGTAAATCAGTTAGCTGATGAAAAACCAGACCTTGTTGTTGCTGGTATTAACCATGGTGCCAATTTAGGTGATGATACGCTTTACTCTGGCACTGTTGCAGCTGCAACTGAAGGTCGCCATTTAGGCTTACCTGCAATTGCGGTATCGCTTTGCTCACATAAAGGTGAGCATTTTGAAACAGCCGCTGCTGTTACCGTAAATATTATTAAAGGTTTGGCTTCGCATCCGCTTCCAAAAGATCAAATAATAAATATAAATGTGCCAGATATTCCATTAAGTGAATTAAAAGGGGTGCAAGTAACTCGTTTAGGTGCTCGTCATAAAGCAGAAACCATGACCAAACAAACCGATCCTTGGGGTCGAGATATTTATTGGTATGGATCGCTGGGCATAGAAAGCGATGCAGGTGAGGGTACCGACTTTTACGCAATCAATAACGGTTATGCCTCTGTTACGCCATTAAGTGTTGATATGACAGCCAAAGACAGCCTAAAAGCAGTAGGAGACTGGTTAGCCGATTTGGAGATTAATCGTGCTCGCTAATTATACCCGCAGTGCAAAAGCGCTATCTGATTTACTAAAGCGCGAAGGCGTTGAAGATACACAAGTACTGAGTGCTATAGCTGATATTCCGCGACACATATTCGTAGACGATGTGCTAAAACACAAAGCTTATGAAAATACGGCGCTACCTATTGGGCAAGGGCAAACTATTTCCCAGCCTTATATAGTAGCGCGCATGACAGAGCTACTTCGCTTAGCAGGTGTACGCAATAAAGTGCTGGAAATTGGTACTGGCTCTGGATATCAAACTGCAATATTAGCCAAAACGTTTACAAAGGTTTATTCGGTAGAGCGTATTAAAACGCTTCAGTGGCAGGCAAAGCGTCGATTGCAACAACTCGATTTATATAATGTAACCATGAAGCATGGTGATGGTTGGCAAGGCTGGCAATCACAAGCACCTTTTGATGGTATTATAGTGACTGCTGCGGCCTCTAAAGTTCCGCAAGACTTACTTGCTCAGTTAGCCGATGGAGGCGTGTTATTAGCGCCCATTGGTGAGAGCGATCAAAAATTAGTAATGGTTATTCGCGAAGGCGATAATTATAAAGAGCATGTTATTGCTCCCGTTAGATTTGTGCCGTTAGTACCTGGCGATATTGAATAGGAATTCATTTTGAAGTTGTTTACCAAGTTATACGATATGGCCCTAGTGTGGGCAAAGCACCGCCATGCGGAACGTTATTTAGCTGCAATGAGCTTTGCAGAGTCAGTTTTTTTTCCAATACCGCCCGATGTAATGCTTGCACCTATGTCGCTTGCGCAACCCAAAAAAGCATGGCGTTTTGCAAGTTTTGCCACAATAGCATCGGTTGTTGGTGGAGTAGTTGGTTACTTGCTTGGGTTTTGGCTATTTGAACCCGTTGTTGAGCCATTGATTGCACAAATGCACTGGCAAGAAAAGTTTGATATCGCATTAAATTGGTTTAAAGATTACGGTGTTTGGGTTGTGTTTTTAGCTGGTTTTTCGCCTATACCATATAAAGTATTTACCATTGGCGCAGGTGTTTTACAAATGGCATTTTTGCCATTTTTACTCGCATCGGCGATTGGACGTGGTGCGCGATTCTTTTTAGTTTCAGCCTTAATGAAGTGGGGCGGGGCTAAAATGGAAGCAAAATTACGTCAATATATTGAAATACTTGGTTGGGGATTAGTGGTATTAATTGCGCTAGCGTACTTTTTATTGCGTTAAGCGTTAAAAATATCAATTGTCTAATTTGGGAGAAAAATACAATGAATAAACAGTTTTTACTGTATGTGACTATATTTGTTGGTGTTTTTCTTTCTGGTTGCTCTTCTCGCCATGTTCCTGCGCCTGTTAGCAGTCTAAATAATAATGTTAACGATTTAGGTCATACTATTAACATTAATGGAAGCAACTATAAAGTACAAAGAGGAGATACCCTTTATTCTATCGCCTTTAGTGCTGGGCAAGATGTTAGATTACTTGCAAAAAACAATTCAATTCCATCACCTTACACTATTTTTCCTGGACAAAATATTTCCTTAATCCCTAAGCCTAAAAAAATAAAAAGGGATGAAAAATATACGAATTCGAGTAAAAAGTCTACAAAAAAAACACAAAAAAATAACATAATATTAAAGAAAGAGCTTGATCCCCCAAAACAACGAGAGTATGTTCAGAAACAAGCCAGTAACAAAGTTAGTAATACTAAACGTTTGTCGAGCAGTAAAGTTAAGTGGTCTTGGCCTGCAAAGGGCAAAATTACCAAACGCTTTTCTAATAAGGAAAACGGTTATAAAGGTTTACAGATTACTAATCGCAAAGGGGCTTCAGTCTTAGCCGCGGCACAAGGAACAGTGGTGTACGCGGGTAACGCTCTACGAGGTTATGGTAGTTTAATCATATTGAAACATAATGATGATTACCTAAGTGCTTATGCACATAACTCAAAATTACTTGTTAAAGAAAAGCAGAAGGTTAAGGCAGGACAAAAAATAGCAGAAATTGGTAATTCAGAATCTCCGGTCACCGCGCTTCGCTTTGAAATTCGCTACCGAGGGCAAGCTGTCAATCCTGCTAAATACCTACCCTAATTTTCAGGTATTGATAATTGCTCGGGAGAAGGCTTATGGCTAGCGCAGCAAAACTTGACAAACATACTACGACTGACGAAAAATTCGATAATATTGATGCTGATGAAAGTACAGCGTTGCTAGAAAAAGTAGAAGACGATGAAATCTTTGCAAAAGAAGAAGTAACTAAAAATCTTGACGCAACCCAACTTTATTTAGGCGAAATTGGTTTTTCTCCTTTGCTTAGCGCAGAAGAAGAAGTGTTTTTTTCTCGTAAATCACTTCGAGGTTGTGAAGCCTCACGCAAACGTATGATTGAAAGTAACTTACGTTTAGTTGTTAAAATAGCACGCCGTTATAATAACCGTGGCCTTGCTCTACTTGATTTAATTGAAGAAGGTAACTTAGGCCTAATCCGCGCCGTTGAAAAATTTGACCCTGAGCGTGGCTTTAGATTCTCTACTTACGCTACATGGTGGATACGTCAAACAATCGAACGTGCCATTATGAATCAAACTCGCACCATCCGCCTACCAATACATGTGGTTAAAGAGCTTAATGTTTACTTACGTACAGCGCGTGAATTAACTCAAAAACTTGACCATGAACCAACAGCTGACGAAATTGCAGCTTGCCTAGACAGACCCGTTGAAGACGTAACTAAAATGCTACGTTTAAACGAGAGAATAGCATCGGTTGATATGCCGATTGGTGGAGAAAACGACAGTGTACTGCTTGATATCATCCCAGATGAAAAAAGTGCAGGCCCTGAAGGCGAAGTACAAAATAATGATATTAATAAACACATTGTAGACTGGTTAGGTGAATTGAACCCTAAACAACGCGAAGTGTTAGCACGTCGATTTGGATTACTTGGCTACGAGCCATCTACACTTGAAGATGTAGGTCGTGAAATAGGCTTAACACGTGAGCGTGTAAGGCAAATTCAGGTAGAAGCATTACGTCGTTTAAAAGACATTTTGCAACAAGAAGGTTTAAGTACAGATAGCTTGTTTAATCAGTTTTCGTAACAGCGTAAATAACTTAAAAGACTATGTGTGTTAAAAAGCCGAAGAATTTATTCTTCGGCTTTTTTTATGTTTGTAAATTAGATGATATAAATTACAACAATGCTTTTAGTTTATATAATAAATCGTGCGCTTGGCGTGGCGATAAATTATCAGGGTCAATAGCTCCCAACTGCTCTTCCACTTCTGAAGGTGTATTTTGTGCAGCTTCATTATTAAAAGTAAATGCTTGTTGCTCTGTATTTGGTGCAGTAACGCTTTGATGATTTTCGAGTAACTTAAGTTTTTGCTTTGCTTGTGCAATAACAGCTTTTGGCACACCCGCAAGAGCAGCTACCTGTAAGCCAAAGCTCTTACTTGCTGCGCCATCAAGTACTGTATGCATAAAGGCGATTGTATCGTTATGTTCTATTGCATCGAGGTGCACGTTTACCAGACCTGTTGTTTGTTCAGCAAGTTCTGTTAACTCAAAGTAGTGCGTTGCAAACAATGTTTTAGCTGATATTTTTGACGCTAAATGATCGGCTGTTGCATACGCAAGCGAAAGCCCATCGTAGGTACTTGTACCGCGACCAATTTCATCCATTAATACCAAAGACTGCGCCGTGGCATTATTTAAAATAGTCGCTGTTTCGGTCATTTCTACCATGAAGGTCGAGCGACCTGATGCTAAATCATCGCTTGCACCAATACGTGTAAATATGCGATCAATATTGCCAATTTTAGCGCTGTCTGCAGGTACGTAACTGCCAATGTGAGCCATTAGTACAATAAGTGCTGTTTGGCGCATATAGGTTGATTTACCGCCCATGTTTGGACCCGTAATAATCAACATTTTACGTTGGCT
This sequence comes from Pseudoalteromonas arctica A 37-1-2, assembly GCF_000238395.3. Lineage (GTDB taxonomy): Bacteria > Pseudomonadota > Gammaproteobacteria > Enterobacterales > Alteromonadaceae > Pseudoalteromonas > Pseudoalteromonas arctica. Next base: position 2,987,129 of record NZ_CP011025.1, on the reverse strand, counting down.
GTTTAATTCAACAGGGTTAGCAATAAACGGTTCTTTCATTACTTGTTCAACAACAGGGTGACGACCTTGCTTAATGCTTATATTGTCGTTATCGCACAGTTCTGGTTTTGCATAATTGAGTGCAAATGCACGTTCGGCCAAGTTATTTAATACGTCTAAATCGGCCAGTGCTGCTGCCATCATTTGCAGCTGTTCAATGTGTGGAGCGATAAATCTGAACAGCTCTTCGTATAGTTGCTTTTCAAGCGCTAAGGCTTTTGATTGGCTACCAAGTACTTTATCTTCGTGCTCTTTAAGCTCAGGAATAATATAGCGTTCGTTATTTTTGAGCGTTTGACGACGAATGTAGTCGGCTGGCACTAAGTGAGCATTAGCGCGGCTTACTTCAATAAAAAAGCCATGTACGCGGTTATAACCAATTTTAAGCGTACTAATACCCGTGCGTTCGCGTTCACGCAACTCTAGTTGATCAAGTACGTCGGTTGCACCTTTACTTAAGTTACGCCACTCATCTAGTTCGCTGTTGTAACCAGGGGCGATAACGCCACCATCACGAATAAGTACCGGTGGGTTTTCTATCACTGCACGTTCTAATAACTCTTGTAAATCAGGGAGCTCAGGCGAGTGCTTGATAATACCTGTAATACGAGGATCGTTAGCATCACCTAGCAAAGTGTGTAGTGGCGCAAGTGCTTGTAATGCGCTGCGAAGACGAGTTAGATCGCGCGGGCGAGCTGTGCATAAAGCTAGGCGTGCAATAACTCGCTCTACATCACCAATCTCTTTTAATGATTCGTGTAATTCACCGCACAGTTGTACATCTAAAATAGCGCTAATTGCATTTAAGCGTGAATTTAGCTCGTCTTTATTACGTACAGGTGTATGAATACGGCGCTTAAGTAAACGAGAGCCCATAGGTGTTGCTGTTTTATCAAGTACCTGGGCAAGTGTATTTTCAAACCCACCTGATAAATTAACGGTAAGTTCTAAATTTTTACGGGTTGCGGCATCTAAAATAACAGCGTGTTCGTTGTGCTCAAGCGTAATTGCACGAATATGTGGCAGTGCAATACGTTGTGTATCTTTTACGTATTGCATTAAACAACCGGCAGCAACAAGCGCGCTGTGGGCTTTATCAACACCAAAACCAACTAAATCTTTAGTACCAAACTGATCGCATAATAAGTGCTGAGCCGTATCTAAGTCGAACTCCCACTCTGGGCGGCGGCGGGCACCTTTTATATGCTCAATTAAATGAAAGTTTTCAAAGCTTTCGCTATACAGAAGTTCTGCCGGAGCTAAGCGCTGAATAGTTGAGCTAAAGGCTTCGTCGGTGTTAACCTCTACAACGTTAAAGCGACCAGAGTTAATATCAAGGTACGCGATACCGTACAGACCTTTTTTACTTTGCCAAACGCTAGTAAGAAGATTGTCTTGTCGTTCTTGTAAAAGCGCTTCATCAGAAATTGTACCAGGTGTAACTATACGAACAACTTTACGATCGACAGGGCCTTTACTAGTTGCAGGGTCACCCACTTGTTCACAAATAGCGACTGATTCACCCATTTGGACTAGGCGTGCTAGGTAGTTTTCTACTGCATGATAAGGTACGCCCGCCATAGGGATAGGATCGCCACCGGCTTTACCGCGATGAGTTTGCGAAATATCGAGTAATTGAGCGGCGCGTTTAGCGTCATCAAAAAAGAGTTCGTAAAAATCGCCCATACGATAAAACAATAAAATATCGCGATGCTCTGATTTTATTTTTAGATACTGCTGCATCATAGGGGTTTGTTGTTTTATAGTGTGTGGTGCATAAAGATCAAACGACATGTATTTACCCAAAGGCTGAATATGGAATTACATCAAGAGATTAAAACACTTGCTGCGCAATTAGGCGCTATTTTAACGGATAAATGCTTATGGATCACTAGTGCTGAGTCATGTACTGGTGGCGGAGTGAGTTATGCCCTTACAGATACGCCTGGAAGCTCTGCTTATATTGACCGCGCATTTGTGACTTATAGCAACCAAGCAAAGCAAGACTTACTAAATGTAAGTGCCAGTACATTAGCGCAATTTGGTGCTGTGAGCGAGCAGACAGTACGTGAAATGGCACTAGGTGCAATAAAGGCAACAAATGCAAATATATCTATAGCTGTATCGGGTATTGCAGGACCTGGCGGGGCAACAGAAGGTAAACCCGTGGGACTTGTGTGGTTTGGCATACAAATTAATGACAAAGTACTGACCTTTAAACAAGTATTCTCTGGCGATAGGGCTCAAGTTAGACTGCAAGCTATTGTATTTGCATTGAAAAGTGTAATAGATGAGATAAAATAAAAAAATTAGCTTGATACTGTGATTTCATACAGTATACTTGATTCCATTAGCTGGATTTGGAGAATAAAATGAACGATAACAAACAAAAAGCGTTGGACGCTGCACTATCACAAATTGAACGTCAATTTGGTAAAGGCTCAATTATGAAATTGGGTGATAACAAAGCGTTAAACATTGAATCTGTATCTACAGGCTCATTAGGTATTGATATTGCTTTAGGCATAGGTGGTTTACCTATGGGACGTATTGTTGAAGTATACGGACCTGAGTCATCTGGTAAAACAACGCTTACTTTACAAGTTATCGCTGAAGCGCAAAAAGAAGGCAAAACATGTGCCTTTATTGATGCTGAGCATGCTCTAGATCCAGTTTATGCACAAAAGCTTGGTGTTAACATTGATGAGCTTTTTGTATCGCAACCAGATACCGGTGAGCAAGCATTAGAAATTTGTGACATGTTAGTGCGCTCAAGCGCGGTAGACGTTGTTATTATTGACTCGGTTGCTGCACTTACACCAAAAGCTGAAATTGAAGGCGACATGGGCGACTCGCACATGGGCTTACAAGCACGTTTAATGTCACAAGCATTACGTAAGCTTACTGGTAACATTAAACGCTCTAACACGTTATGTATTTTCATTAACCAAATCCGTATGAAAATTGGTGTTATGTTTGGTAACCCAGAAACAACAACAGGTGGTAATGCACTTAAGTTTTACGCATCTGTTCGTATTGATATTCGTCGTATTGGTTCTGTTAAAGAAGGCGATGAAGTTGTTGGTAACGAAACACGCGTTAAAATTGTTAAAAACAAAGTTGCGCCGCCGTTTAAACAAGCTGAATTTATCATCATGTATGGTGAAGGTATTTCTAAGCAAGGCGAGTTAATTGACTTAGGTGTTAAGCACAAAATTGTTGAAAAAGCAGGTGCTTGGTATAGCTACTGTGGCAACAAAGTTGGCCAAGGTAAATCTAACTCAATTAAGTTTTTGAAAGAAAACCCAGAAATTGCAGATGAGATTGAAGGCAAGTTACGCGAAATGCTTTTACTAAAAGCAACTATTGAACCAGAAGATGGTGAAGATAAGTTAGGCGATGACGCTGACCTTTAACAGCATCAAAATGAGTTTTTAAGCTTAATTTGACCCGAGCTTTAAAAAGCGCTGATCAGTAATGATTAGCGTTTTTTTGTTGTTAAAAACTTAAAGTAGATAAAATAAAAACGACACATTAAAAATGTGTCGTTTTTTAATTTAATCTATAAAAAACATGCGGTTACATCGCTCATGAGTAGGCACTGCACTAGTGATTACTATACTAAATGAAGAGCAGAACGATCATACGCTATACATTTTAATCAGGAGAAGAGTTAAAGAATGCGACCTAATTAAAATAGAATTTTAAAAGCGATAAGTTAAGCTAACTTTTCCGCTAATAGGAGAGCCATAAAAACCAACATTGGCTAAGCTAGTAATATGTTTTTCATCTGTGATGTTATCAATGTTAGCTTGAATTGATAAGTCTTCGCTAGCATCCCATCGAGCAAATACGTTCATAAGTAAATAAGAATCCTGCTTAACATTACTGGCTATATTTTCTGTTTTTGATTGCCATTTACCGGCTAAACCAAATTTAAATTCAGGTAGTTGAGGCAGCGTATAATCTAATGAAAAATTAACAACATTTTCAGGTTCCCATTCATGAGAACTATCGCCTGCGTCATCATTTATATCTAAGTATGTATATGCAAATACAGCATTTAGATCATCAGTTATATTTCCGGTTAATTCTAATTCAAAGCCTTGGGTATCTTGATCAGCTCCTTTATAGTAATTAAATCCAGCTGCGTTTAGCCCTGCATAAGTTGCAATATTGTCTTGTTTTGCACTAAATACGGCAAAGGTTGCAAGTAGTTGATCATCGAACCATTGAGTTTTCACTCCAACTTCGTAATTAACACCTTTACTTGGATCTAAAAAGTTACCATCGTAATCGTACTGCTCTTGTGGCTGATAAATATCGGAATAGCTTACATATACATTAACATCATCATTAATTGCATACGTTGTTGCAAGGTAAGGGCTTACCTCACTTTCATCATTATCTATATCAACGCCTTGGCTAAAGCCTGTGCGCTCATAATCGATAGCGTTAAAGCCCGCAATAACAAATAAGTCACTTGTTAGGTTTAATTTAGTAGAACCAAAAAAACGCTTTAAAGTAACATCAATATCAGCATACTTAGTTCGTTCACCCCAAATAGGTTCAGCAATCGCATCTAATGCGTATGGAAAAGCAGGCGCTAAACCATAAGCTTCAGTTGTTGCTGCATCGTAAGAGTTAGTAAAAGAGTAAGATGTACTTTGTGAAATACTACCACCAAGCATTAACTCATGCTCTTGACCAAACAAGCTGTACTCACCTTTAGCTGTTATATCAAATAAATCAGCTGAGAATTCTGTATCATATCGTCCAGGAATACTGACTAAACCTAAATTAGTTTCACTATCAAACATTCCATAAGCGTCATAAAGGTAAAGTAATTTACTTTGATCTTCTGAGTCTTGGTAATTATAAGTTGTTTTAATTTCCCAGTTATTATCGAATACATAAGTATATTCAATAAAAGCTGTGGTATTAAGAGTATCCCATTTAGTCCACTCTTGGGCTGTACTTGTACTTACATCCCACTGCGCTTGTGTGCCATCGGCATATGAAAGTGGTAATCCTCCCCACATGGTTCCATCTGTATTCGCATCTTGATGTGAAGCACCAAATGAAAGTGTTGAATTACCAGTAAGTTGTCCATCAACTACAGCAGAGAAGTAAGTACGATCGTTTTCTAAACCATCAAGGTATGAATCAGAGCTTTCTGCAGCCCCAACAACACGTGCAGCCCAGCTACCAGAATCTGTTAATAAAAATGAATAATCAGCTTGTAAGCGCTTTAAACCATAAGTACCTACAGAAATACCTACTTCACCTTCATTCTCATTTGTTGGGCGTTTTCGAACATAATTAATAGTACCAGCTGCATTACCAACGCCTGTTAATTGCCCATTAGCACCACGAATAACTTCTATTTTTTCATAACCGTAGCTTTCCATAGCACCAGTAACAAGGCCCCAGTTATTAGGTAGACCAACACCATCAACTTGAGTGCTTTTAATATCAAAACCACGAGACGTGTATCGTGTGCGGTTAGTTTCACCTTGTTCTACAGTAATACCCGTAGCCATTTTCAATGCGTCATTAATACTATTTGCTGCAAAGTTTTGAAGTTGCTCTGCGCCAATTACACTAATAGATTGTGGTGTTTCGTTAAGCTCCATAGTTAAACCGGTAGCACCTTGGCTAACTCGATCTTGGCGTACACCTACTATTAATATTTCTTCCATTTGTTCATTGTTATTTTCAACTGTATTCTTAGTTGGTGTTTCTTGCGCTTGAGCTGAAAAACCCATAGCTAAAACTAATGAAGAAAGTGCAAAAGTGCGATTGAGTTTCATGTTTTCCCTTAATTAATATTTAATATTATTTGAGTTTATTTAAATAATTGGGACATTCTACTATTTAGAATTAACAAACTCAAACAAAAACTATTATCATTTGTAAACGCGTTTGCGCTGTTTTAGGGGAAATTACTTAGTCTGTAAATAATATTATGATTAGGATAAGCGATATGACTTATAAAAATATGGTTGTTTTTTTAACTTAAATTGAATTATAAAAAAAGCGGCCTAGGCCGCTTATTTAAAGTAGTTAGCTTTTTAGTTATTAAAAAGAGTATTTAACAGAGAATTGTAAACGATCTAAATCGCCATCTACGCCACTTTCAGTTTCACGCTCAGCATGTTTTAGCTCAGCTCCAAATGTTAGGCGTTTAACAGGGGAATATAAAATGTTAGCGCTATAGCTTTGGCTTGATTCAGTCGGATCACCAGAAATAGCTAATAAATCAGTGTTGTTATCAGCAGAGAAGAAAGAGTATAAGAACGTTGAACGCCATTGGCTTGTCCACTTGTGCTGGTAAGCAACAAAACCAGAAGTCGAATCAATGGCATCTAGTTCATCGCCATTAAGTACTGCGCCGTGAGCAACGTTTAAGCCTACGTAACGGCCTAAGCCTTTACCTTGAGTAAGCATAAATTTAAGGTTGTCTTCACCAAGGTTTATTTTACCCGACGCACTAATACCAAAAGATGTTTCATCTGCATCAACACTGCCTACTTTATAAGTTAGTTGGCGAGCAAGCGCTGCAACAACAATGTTACCCCAATCAGCTTTGTGTGTGTAACGAGCTGTAAAGTCAGGCAAGGATGCATCATCAGTTACTACCATACCGCTAGTAGTAGAAATTGTACTTTCTGGGTTTTCTAATGAGAAAGACCATGCGCCAGTGGTATATTTAATTTGCGATTGGCGAACAAATATAGTGCCTTCAGCTGGGCCTACAAAATCAAGCGTTTCAGCAAGGGCACCCACGTTTTGAAAGTTAGACCATGTTTGACCAAATAACCAACCGTCGTATGTCACAAACGCATGGCGAATACGTGGAGCATAAGAGTTTGATACACGTTCATTGCCGCCAGCAGCTGAGGCTAAAAAATCAATCTCAATTTTAGTGTTAACGGTCTTACCGTTATCCATAACAGTGGCTGTGCCAAAGTTAAAGCGTGACTCGCGAGCATGCATATCAAACACAGCATCTGAGCTGTTATCGTCGCCAACTGTTAGCGTACTTGGTACGTAAAAGTCACGACCTACGTTTGAACCTGCAGGCGCACCCGCTGAATAATCACTCCACATAGAGTCGAGTTTAATGTATCCACCGTAAGTAAATTCGGTATCACCAATTTTTGCAGCAGTTGCCGCGTATGCAGTACTTGATAGTGCACATAGTACAGCGCTTGCTGCCAATGTTTTTAATGGGGTAAATTTCATTGTGGTGTCCTTTAAAGGCTACTTGTTATTTATTACTTTTTTTTCATAGATATTTGTATTACTTGCTACGAGTATTACTTACGAATAAAAAGGGTTGTTAATTTGGCTTTCAATTCACTTTCTATTTTCATTCGTTAAATAAAGCATTTTAGTAAGTACAACAAAATATCTTTATTAGAGTACGACAACACTGTTGAATATGTGCAATATTTACTCAATTACCTATTGGTCTATAAGACTAAGGTTTGAGAGCAGATTAGTTTGTATTTACTTACATTTAACGCGTTGTATTATTTATGTAAAAAAATTGAAAGCAGAAGGATTATAAACTACAAATGAGGAAATTGAAGGGGTGTACAACTAAGGTCTAATACTTAATGTAGCACTGCTGAGTAATCCTTGATAAAAGCTTAAGGCAAGTAATTTAAATGGAGACTAAGATGTCACAAAGTATCTATCCAGTTCCTGCGCATATTAAAGATGCGACTCTTGTAGATAAAAATAAATATAATACGCTTTACAAGCAATCTATTGATGACCCAGAAAGTTTTTGGCGTGAGCATGGCAAACGTCTTGATTGGTCTACCCCTTATACAAAAGTTAAAAACACATCATTCGACAAAGGCCATATAAATATTAAATGGTATGAGGATGGCTATCTTAATGCTTCGTACAATTGTATCGATCGTCATTTAAAAACCAAAGCAGATAAAACGGCGCTTATTTGGGAAGGTGACAGCCCATCTCAAAGTGAGAATATTACTTATCAACAATTGCATGATGAAGTAGCCAAGTTTGCCAATGGTTTAAAAAAACTAGGTGTTCAAAAAGGTGATCGTGTAGCGATTTATATGCCTATGACGCCTCAAGCTGTTTATGCAATGCAGGCTTGTGCACGTATTGGTGCTATTCATTCGGTTGTATTTGGTGGCTTTTCACCTTCTGCGATTGCAGATCGTATTCGAGATTCGGGTGCCAAAATTGTTATTACTTCGGATGAAGGGCGCAGAGCAGGTAATTGTGTTCCATTAAAAGCAAATGTAGATGAAGCGGTAGCGCAAGAAACTGTAACCTCAATTGAGCATGTTATTGTGCACCAATTAACCGGCGGTGAAGTTGATTGGAATGAGCACGATATATGGTGGCATGACCTAGTTGCTGATTTACCAGCAAAGTGTGAACCAGAGCCAATGAACGCTGAAGATCCACTGTTTATTTTATATACGTCAGGTTCAACAGGTCAGCCAAAGGGTGTTGTGCATACTACTGGTGGCTACTTAGTTTACTCATCAATGACACATGAATACGTATTTGATTTAAAAGAAGACGATGTGTATTGGTGTAGTGCCGATGTAGGTTGGATCACAGGCCACAGTTACATTGCATACGGGCCATTAGTAAACGGTTGTACACAAGTATTATTTGAAGGTGTACCAACTTATCCAACTGCAGGACGTATGGGCGAAATTGTTGATAAACACGGTGTAACTATTTTATATACTGCGCCTACAGCAATTCGTGCGCTAATGGCGAAAGGTGATGAGCCAACTGCTTCGTCAAATCGCGATAGTTTACGTATTTTAGGCTCGGTGGGTGAGCCAATAAATCCAGAAGCATGGACGTGGTATTACGAGAGTATTGGTAAATCTAATTGTCCGATTGTTGATACGTGGTGGCAAACAGAAACCGGTGGCATAATGATTACGCCTCTACCGGGTGCAACTGATACAAAGCCTGGCTCTGCGACCCATCCATTTTTTGGTATTGCGCCAGCATTATTTGATGCTGAGGGGAATAACCTTGAAGGTGCTGTGGACGGTAATTTAGTTATTTTAGATAGCTGGCCATCGCAAGCGCGAACTGTTTATGGCGACCATGAACGTTTTGAACAAACTTATTTTAGCGCCTACCCAGGTGTTTACTTTACAGGTGATGGTTGTCGTCGTGATGAAGACGGTTATTACTGGATCACAGGACGTGTGGACGATGTACTTAACGTATCAGGCCATCGCTTAGGTACTGCTGAAATTGAAAGTGCGTTAGTTGCGCACGAAGCAGTAGCAGAAGCAGCAGTAGTGGGTTACCCGCATGATATTAAAGGCCAAGGTATTTATGTTTATATTACGCCTAACGAAGGTGTAACAGTAAGCGATGAATTAACCAAAGAGGTACGTAACTGGGTTCGTAAAGAGCTTAGCCCAATAGCATCACCAGATATGATTCAATGGTCTCCAGGTTTACCTAAAACGCGCTCAGGCAAGATTATGCGTCGTATTTTACGTAAAATCGCTGCAAATGAGCACCAACAACTCGGTGATACGTCAACGCTTGCAGATCCATCTGTAGTCGATGAACTAATCGAGAACAGATTAAATCGTTAAATGTGCGTTAAAAACTTGATTACAAGTTGATTCTAAACGTAGTATATCGGCTGTCAGTAAGGGTTTTATACCTAACTGGCAGCCGAATTTATTAGGAGTGAACCATGAGTCAGTTTTTAATAGCGGACGACCATCCGTTATTTCGTGAAGCACTAAAGGGCGCATTGAGCGCAAAATTTGAAGGTTTAGAGGTTTTTGAATCATCCGATTTTGACAGCACACTGCAAGTGTTAAGCGAGCAAGAGGATCTTGATATATTACTGCTAGACCTTCACATGCCAGGTAATGGTGATTTATATGGTCTTATTCGTATTAGAGAAGAATACCCAAGCTTACCTATTGCCGTTGTTTCGGGTAGTGAAGACGCTAATATAGTTTCTAAAGTAATGGGTTACGGCGCTATGGGTTTTATTCCTAAATCGTCATCGTCTGATGATATTGCCAGTGCAATTAACCAAATACTTGAAGGCGATACATGGCTACCAAAAGAGTTAAAAAACAAAGTAGCTGAAATTGAAGGTGAAGATAGAGAAATAGCAGCGCAAGTTGCCTCATTAACACCTCAACAATACCGAGTGCTGCAATATCTGCACGAAGGTTTACTTAATAAGCAAATTGCTTATGAACTGCACATATCAGAAGCAACAGTAAAAGCACACATTACAGCCATATTTAGAAAACTCGGCGTGTACAATCGTACCCAAGCCGTTTTAATTGCCGCTAAATTAAAACTCGAGCCAATAGAGCAGGCATAATTTACATTTAAAAAGTCACTTGCTTATTTATGAGCAAAAAAATGCCAGCAACAATGCTGGCATATTTTTATGTGTAGAATAGTCAATCAGAATTCAGGTTAATAACAAAATGCATACCTTGTTATCAACACTGTTTTATTACCTCAAAATAAACTACTTAATTAAGCGAATTGGTACAATGCTAAGAAAACACTACAGTTTTATTACCATTAATAAATAACTTATGCTCTGATGCAAGTTGGAGTGCTTTACAAAACACTGTTTTCTCTACATCTTTACCCATTTTAGCCATCATTTCGGCGGTATTAGCATGTGTAACGCTTGTTACATCCTGCAAAATAATAGGGCCTTCATCAAGCTCGTTGTTCACAAAGTGAGCGGTAGCACCAATAATTTTTACGCCGCGCTCAAATGCTTGATGATAAGGTTTAGCACCAATAAATGCGGGTAAAAATGAATGATGAATATTAATTATTTTGCCTTCAAAGCGACCCACAAATTCAGGGCTTAAAATACGCATGTATTTGGCAAGACCAATAATATCAGGGTTGTAGCTGGCAATTAAATCACCTACTTTTTGATCGTGCTCGCTACGAGTTAGTCCTTCGTGCGATACAACATGAAACGGCACATCAAACCCTTTTGCTAAAGGCTCTAAATCAGCGTAGTTAGCAATAACGGCTAATACTTCAATATTAAGAGTTTGTTCAAATTGCTTTAGCAACATACCACCTAAACAATGGGCTTCTTTAGTTGCAAGTAAAACTACTTTAGTTTTTGCACCGCAATGTAGGGCAAGTTTAGCGCCTTGTGGCAACAGTGCGCGTAGTTGATCTAAAAAGTCGCTTTGTGGCTCGCCTGTAAGCTCTGTGCGCATAAAAAATCGCTGTGCGTCTTTATCTACAAACTCGTTGTTACGCGTAATATTTAAATTGTTTTTATGACAAAGCCCTGTGATTTTAGCTATTAAGCCTACGTCGTCAGCACATTGGGTGGTTAGTATATAGCTCATTGTCCTCATTCTTACCCTGTTATTAATACTTCATTATTTGTGTTTTGGCACATAAAGCAAGGGCTTTGTGGACTAATCCAATATTAATCATGTTGTTGAGTATAAAAGAGGTAGTAAAGTTAAAAGGTATTGAATAGAGGTTAATAAAGGATAAAAAAATGCCACCTAATTTACAAGGTGGCATTAATACTAATAATCCAGAGTTTAAGTTAATTAACCCTTTGGCTCGGGAGATAAGTTTTCTTCTTGTCTTAAATACCCTGCAGCTTCTTCGTCATCTTTAGCTATCGCTTGCTGAGTAGGTATAGCACGCGTTTGCTGATTTAATTGATGTATTTGTGACGCATTACCTAAATCACGCTCACTGGTGATTGAGGCGATAGATTCACGGTCTTTCAAGAACGCGATAACGTCTTTTTTGATTGCTTGTAATTGTCCTTCGTCTTTATGCATTTCCATAATATGGCGAGGATGTTCAAGATTTTTCATACCTGTTGCTGCAAACGTAGTAGAAATAACACGAGAAACAATAATCCAAGGCGTTATGCTACTGCGTACTAAAGTATTTTCTGAGCGAGTACTATCGTGAATACCAGTACCTGTTGATATTTTAGACTCAGTAAATGTGCCTTCGCATTTAAAGTACACTAGTAGTGATTCAAATTGCATTTCAGCAAAAAATAGATGAGCTGTATTTGTAAGCAATTGCGCAAATGCTTTAATAAGTATACCTATTAGCAATAAGTGAAAGCTTGTCATTAATAGCTTACTAAATTGAATAACATGTTGGTTATTAAATGCTTGTTTAAAGCTACTAATATTTGCAGCGTCAACGTAATGATAAATATTAATAAACGAATACGCTAAAAACACAGTAAACGCTAAGGCTATAATATAAAGCAAGTTACCACTTACTAAAGCAAGTAACCGTGCTAGCGTAAAGTTTTTACCTAAGTCTATTGAGTGCAGTTTAGGTTGAATCTCTTGGATCATTTCACCTTTAAAACCGCCTTTACCTTCAATTTGTTCTTGAAGCTTAGGATCTAATTCGCGATAAACTCTGTTAGGTACTTCTTTATAACGACGGTTAGCCATTACTAGATTGTCTAGGTTTATAAAAATTTCGTCTGGATGAACAGACTCTTGCCAGTTTTCACGTAGTTCTGATACTTCAGCAGAAGGGGTAACTGCATTTAAACGCGCTTTAATCATAATAAAAGCAATTGCGCAGCTCAGAGTGGCTAATACAATAATCGCAATTAAGTACATGCCAGCATGAAGACTAGGTAGTTGCTCAATCCAGCCATCTATTTCTTGTTTGCTAATGTGTTGTTCTTTCATCAGCCATGACATAGAAAGACCAATAGCGATTGGTAGAATAAAAGATAAAGAAATAATTTTAGCGAGTGCACCGGTACCAAGTGCTTCAATATTTTTTTCAGCGTTTCTAGAAATAGGTTTACCCGTAGAGCGCCACGAAAAAAGCACGTAGAACATTAATATGGCACTATAAACAGGAAATGCTAATTCGCCTGCTTCACCGGTAAAACCCGATAAAGATACAAATGCCACAAGGCCATAAGCAATAAGTGCAACAAGGGTACTTACCCATGAGCCAAATAAGCGCTGAGCAACATTACGAATAGGATAAGGTAGGAATAATAACTTAGGGATTAAGCTGTGAAGTAAACGTGATAAAAAACCATTAGGCTCTTTAAACGTACTGTTTTTACGACCAACCAGCATTTCTTCGAGTGATTGCGCTGTGTAGGCTACTTCTTTTTCTTCTTCTTTGGCGGTTGATGCTTGTGATTTGCTGTAGTTATAAGCAAGTGAAGTAGGGTGGTTTCTGCCTACAAAATACTTAAGAGTTGCATAAATACCACTTGAAAGTGAGCGAATGCCAAATGCTAAAATAAGCATGCCAAACACCATTAAAATCCATCCAGCGGTTGTATCTTCTTTTACTGAGCCCGCAGCAATAACAAGTAAACTAATACCCACTATAGACTCAATGAGTCCTCTTACAGCTGTTACTTTACCTTCAAGTTTGAAGGGGTTTTTTAGTCCAAGATCAATCGATCCATAATCAAAAGCCATTGAATGCTCCTTTTAAACAGCATGCCCAATTAAGGGAGAATATAAGCGTAGTTATAATAACCATTATATATATCGTATTTTTGTTTTTGCTCAATTTTTGATTATATATCAATAAAGTCGTTCAGTTTAAGGTTATTTTAAAGTGGTACATTCTATGCTTTGAAATATAAGCTTAAGCGAGTTAACAATATATCTTTTAAATGCCTGAGGAGGAATGATGGAATTGATTTACGTTGATGATAGTTTGCCCGGAATTACCCGAAAGCAAAAAAACAAACATTGGCAGTATTTTGACCCAATAGGAAAAATAATTAAAGAGAAGGCCGTTATTGAGCGCTTAAATTCACTCGCGTTCCCGCCCGCTTACAAAAGTGTATGGTTTTGCCCTGAAGAAAATGGGCATATTTTAGCAACAGGTTACGACAGTAAAGGACGAAAGCAGTACCGATATCATCCATTATTTACACAACAACAAGATGCTAAAAAGTATCAAGCTTGTAGTGTGTTTGGACATAAGCTGCCGTTACTTAGGGCTCAATTAATGGAAGCATTGCAAGGTGATGAGCTCGATTATGAACGTACTTTAGCAGCCATTGTTAGATTAATGGATTTAGGTGCTTTACGGGTGGGGAATGAACGTAATGTAAAACAAAATAAAAGTTTTGGTGCGACAACCCTAAGATCAAGGCATGCAAAATTAACAGGTAAAAATATTAGATTAAAATACCGTGCAAAATCAGGTAAAGAAAGGGAAGTAAATATAACGGATAAAGCATTGAGTAGTGTTATTAAGGAACTTCAGGACTTACCCGGGCAACACTTGTTTCAATATATAGAAGGGGGGGAGCGCTCTAACGTTACCTCTACTGAAATCAATCAGTATATTCAAAATATAATGGGTGAAGAATTTAGCGCAAAACACTTTAGAACATGGCGAGCAAGTGTGATTGCTTTTAAAGAAGTGTATGAAGCAAAAGGCGCTATTACATTAAAAACAATGCTTGATGAAGTGTCTTCAAAGCTTGGGAATACGCCAACAATAGCGCGTAATTCTTATATTCACCCTGATGTTATTGAGCTTTGTAAGAAAAATGAATCAGAACAAACTCATTGGCGCGACAATTTTAAATTACCCCGTAAAACAAAGTATCTTAGTCGGTTTGAGCGCGGTTTATTAGAGTTTTTAACGTAACGATAAAGGCTGTAGCTTACAGCCTTTATGCTAAGTTTTTATATTATGCTATTGCAGCATAAACGTTTCGTATTCTAAATCTTCAAATTGTTTAGAAAGCCAAAATAAGCCAACAACAGAGGTAATAATAGTTGAGAGAGCAAAGCCGTAACCATAAAACTGCGGCCCAAAAGCAATTGATAACAAAGTTAAAACAACATTGATTACTAGAAATAACCCCGCTAAAAATAGCACTGTTGAGCGTTTATCTAAATAAAACAAAATATTTAAAATAGACAAAAATATAACTTGTACACCCACACCAACTACATCAATAAATAAAAGCGTTTTATAGTTTGGATCAATACCAATAAAGGTAAGTATTTGCTCGCCCCACAATAATAAGCAGGCAACGGTAATACCTTGAATTTTAAATATATCGTATAAACCGGCACGTGCAGTTTGGATCATATTATCTTTTAAATAGTAAATCTCTTCTAACGATGAACCCTCTCGAATAGCTGTGTAAAAACGGTCGTATTCTTCTACAAAGTCGGTTTCCATTTTTACTAAAAATACTGCCATACCGGGAATAATAGACAAATAGGCTAAAAATATAGGTAAGTCGTAAATTGGGCTGGCTCTTAACGTGCCAATAATCTGAATTGATGTGCTTGGTGAATACCAAAAAATGATTTTATCAGCCCACACACCAATGTTATAAAACAGACCACAAAAGAATAGGCTGTAATACACTTTTTTATTACTTAAAAAGTCAAAGCTTATAAGTTTTTCACCTGGGTAGCGGCGAATAATCATAAACAAAAAGCTAAAAAAGAGTAGAGCTTCGCCTGCAAAAAACGCAAAAAATAAGCCGTCTAACTGCCAGTCTCTTAATAAGTATGCAAGTAATACCATAAAGGCGTAACCACTTAGCATGGTTATTAAAATTAACCGGTATTCTTTCATACCTGATAGAAAAATAGCGCCAAGCCACTGATTACATAAGCTTACAAAGGCACCTAAAATTATAATCTTAGTAACAACAGGTATAGGGAGCATAGGCCATACAGCCAAGCCTACCAATAGCGCGGCTATTGTTGTTATAAGTTGCGCACCAAGTAAATTAGGCAGTACCTTAGCCTCTTCTTTTTGAAAAAATAAATCGGCAATAAATCGAGTTAGTAATAACTGCAAACCACCCGTTAAAATAAGTGAGGCGGCCATCATGTAGGTAACAAGCGTTAAAAATTGAATAATAAGTACTTTAGGTAATACAATTCCTAAACTTAAAATACCAATAAGCATTAACGCTACAATAGAGAGCAGCCAAGGGCCAGAGCCTATTAAACCTGCGTAGCCGTATGCTTCAAAAACTGAGAGCAGGGTATTTTTTTTGAGAATTTTCCGTATCTCAAAACCTATTCCAGCCATGCTATTGTGTCCTTATAAAGTTTATCGTAACGGGCAAACATGTGGCTCTCGTCATAAAATTTTTGTACGCGGTCTAAACCACTTTTTTGATACTCAAGCCAAGCTTGCTCATTTGTTAGCATGTTTGATATTTGCTTTGCTGTTTCGCTCGGAGAAGCAATTGGGACAACTTCACCGGCTTTACCTAACGCTCTATCTTCATCGGTTCCGCCTTCGATTATTTCGCGGCACGAGCCAACATCACTAGCAAGTACAGGCACACCAGCCGCCATTGCCTCTAAAAGCACTAAAGGCTGCGCTTCAGAAATCGAGGTTAAAGCTACAATTCCGAGCTGAGGCAAAATTTTAGTAATATCTTGCATACCTAAAAACTTAACACTGTTTTGTAAATCAAGGCTGCCTACAAGTAGTTCACACTCTTTGTAATACTGCGGATCTTCTTCATAAGGGCCGATGATCCAGCCTTCGACCTCTGGTAATATCGATTGCGCTTCTTTAATTGCACGTATAAAGGTTTTAATATCTTTTATAGGCACTACACGTCCAATTAACCCAACAACCGGTGGTATCTGTTTTGGACGCTGATCAAGCGCTTCAATAAAGCGTACTGTTTTAATGCCATTAGGTACAACAAATGCTTTTTCAGGCGCTGCACCATCTTTTATTTGGCGCTGTCTGTTACCGTCGTATAGCGAAATGATCTTATCTGCTTCTTGGTATGTTGTTCGGCCTATTTGCTCAAAAAAGCTGATCCACATTCGGCGAATAAAGCCCATCTCGGTATTTAAGTTTTTACCTAGGCTTTGTTCAGACTCTTTGATCCAACTGGCTTGAATAAGATCTATTTTTCTCTCTTTGGTGTAAATACCATGCTCGGTCAACAAAAAGGGAGTATCGCTTATTACACTGGCACCAGATCCTAAAATACCAGCATACCCGGTAGATATTGAGTGAATAAGTTTAACTTTAGGAAGCCCTCGTGCAATTTCGGCTATTTTAAATAGCGGTTTATATAAATTGCGGTATGACCAAAAAAAGTCAATAAAAGAGGATTCATCACAAAAAGTTGAATAGTAATTAGTGAGCACTTGCCATGATGATTCACTATATAAAAAGTCGGCTTCGTTAATACCGTCTTTTTTAGCCAAAGTTTCAAATGCAAATTTTAACAATTCAGTCGGGATAGGCTCGTTACAATCTCTAAAATAATTTTGTAGTTGTTGCCAGAAATCAAAGAGCTCTTTTTTATATTTAACCCCATGCTTGGCTTTTATTTCAGAAGTATCATTTTCCACTAAATAATGAACATGCAGCTTGGTAACGTTTTCAGGTAAAGTATATTGAATCTCGCCATAATGCTCTGGTGCTCCACCTATAAAAACAAGCTCAAAGTTATAATGAGGTAACCCTTCAATTATTTGATGAACCCAACTAGATACACCACCACGTACGTAAGGGTAGGTACCTTCCAAAAGCAGTAAAATGTCTGCATTTTTATTACTCATGCCAATACTCCTGCAAATGACGTAATTCACTGCCTTTAGGTTGTTCTGGGAGTTCTTTTAAATAGCGTTTACAGTCGTCAAACTTGTTCATACAAAAGGCAACTTCGGCTTTATAAGGGAGAACATGACGCCTTGCCATACCAAACTCAGTTGCTTTAAGTAAGTACTCATGGGCTATTTCGTATTTGTCTAAGGCTAAAGATATACGGCCTAAAAATATAAAGGTTGCAGGTGTTTTTACGTGCTCAATACTTTGCTCTGCAAGTGCTTCTGCTTTTTCTAAAACGTATTTACGCAGTGCACCTTGGGCTAAACCTAAATAGCTTAGTTCCCAATACAGTTCGGCTAGCTGTTTTTGTAAATGGCTCAATTTAGGCTGCTTAGTCGTAACGGCTATTTCTTGCTGATACAAACTGATTTTTTCGTTGAGTTTGGTTTCTTTACCATCAAGGGTTGAGTAGGCGAGTAGTCGAATATCATCTTCTAAATCTTTAAGTGCTAGCTTTAAAATAGGAATAGCTTGTGAGTCACTCATGTGACGAGCTGCCATTACAGCACTTAAACGTTTATTTGGTTCACTCGCGTGCTTCAAAATTGCTTTAAGTCCGCCAATAGAATAGGTCGGGTTTGCTGATATTGCTCTGGCTTCAAAAGGAAGCTCAGGTATTTTATGCTCTTCTATTTCTATCTCGTCGTTTTTGAGAGGTTTACAAAGAGCAAACGTAAGCGCTACTACAACACCTATAATTCCAAGTACTGGTAATGTAAACAATAATAAAAACATGAGTAGCAAAGAGCTATAAGGAGTCGTTTTGTATTTTTTAGGTATAAAAACATAACTAACAATAGCAAAAAGGATGCTAGCAATAGCATGCAATAATATAGCTAAAAACCAATTAGGTGTTTCCAGTACTTCTACTAGTGCAAAGTACTGGCAAATACACCCTAAAATAGCCGCTACAATAATTATAATCATGAAAGTGAAACCAATCTCTTTATATCATCTGAGCTTATTGGTAGTGCAAGTTGTTGCTCAATAACAATATCAAGCTCAGCTAAAGTGTTACCCGTACGCTCTTTACACCAGGTGTTCATTCGGGCAATAAAGCCTGCTTTTTCAAGTTCATCAGCTAATGGCATTAATAGCAGTAATACCTGATTTTGATTATCATACAAATAAATGTCTAAACCACGGCGTGCTTCACTTAAATAACTCATAAGTTGAGTCGATTTATCAGTAATATTATTGGCTTTTATTTTTAGCAGCTGCGATGGAATGTTGTATCGTTTTGCTTCTTTATTTGCGCGTTTAACTTGGCGAATAAAGTACGGAGACTCTTCATACGTCATTACTGGGTTTGTTATTTCATGGCGCAGTAAATCGCCTATATGCCCAGCCATAACAGCAAGTAGTGTAAGAGTGGTATTTTTAAGTGCAAAAAATTGTACTCTTTCAACTAAAATAGCGCCGTAAATTGTATTATTTACGTCGATAAGTGGGATTGCCATATGGTATTTACTTATACCTAACGCAGTTTTTGCGTCTTTTACTGATACTAATTCTTTTTCTTCAATCATCGCTAATATAAGAGGATCATTTTCAGCTATTTGACCCATTTGGCCAATAGAGGCAAGTGGAGGCTCTAAAACAGTGTCGTTTTCAACTTTATATAAACCCGCTCTTTCTAATAAACCATATTCAACGAATAGGTCGATTATTTTTTGCGCTGCGCTATCAAGTCTTCTTTCTTTTAATAGCCCGATAGAGGTTCTTACTGCTTGTAGCGATTCACGCAAACTTAACGTATGGCCAGCAAGCATTTGCTCTATTCTATCGTGAGATGAATTAATTAAGTGATACTGACGAGTAAATGTTTCAAGGCGATCGGTTACGTACTCAAGCTGAATACTTTGTTGTTGATTAGTACGTTCCCACACATCCCTAAATTCGCCAGTGATCATAATTACAATAATGTAGCCAATCATGGCGTTAATATTGAAGTCGCTTTGTGGTGATAAAATATTTGCTTGAAGTAAAAAAAGTTGACCAACAAGCAAACATAAAATACTAATAAAGCCTTTTGAAAAGCCATAACGTAGAGAAACTAAAAGTGGGCCAAGTACAGGCCACGAAAACCCTCCCTCAGTCCAAAATGGGTCCTCTGCGTTAAATAATACAGGCAGCCCTAAAGCAAGCGCGGTAAATATAAATACCTCAGCCCATATTTGTAGCTCAGGAACGTCTCTTGGTCTAAGGAAATGTGTTTTCACTCACTAACCTCTATATAAGAAATTAAATCGGCAATCACATCTTGTGCTGTTGCTGCAATGCTATCGCGGCCCCAACCACTTTTAGCAATAGTACCCGTCCAAATCGGCGTTGTTTGTCCATTTTCAGTGAGTGATAATGTAAGTGCAACAACGGGTTCGCCGTCAAGCCCAGCTTTGTAGCGCCACTCTTCAATGCTGCCAGTTAGTACATAGTCAGCTTGTTGAGTGCTTAACCACTGCATAGCATTGTCTAAACGGTATTGATCGTCCAGTGGTGGAAGCTCTTTGGTGTTTACGCGAGGTGCGCGTATAAGAGTTGGTAATTTATTTTGTTGCCAAATACTGGCTAAAATATCTTCAGCACGCTCACCTGCAAGCGGTGTTTGAGCATGATTAACAAGTGGCATTAATGCCACAATTTTTGAAGGGCTAAGCTCTACATCATCAGCAACTCTGCTGGTGGTACATGCTGATAATAGTAATACCAAACACGGTATAATTAAACGAAACATACTCTCTCCTAACATTAAAAATGTACGTAATAACCTAATTGTAATTGTGTATCTGAGTTACCCACTTTATTACTACTTTGGTAACCCAGTTGTAATTTAAATAAATCATCGCCCAGTACAGACCAACCAGCGCCACTTGAAACTGATACATCTACTGTATCGTTAAGTGTTTGATAGCCAGTACTTATATCAAATAACCATGAAGGGCTTGCGCCTAAATAAGGAGGTTCTAAAGAACCAGTTGAAGCAAATGAGGTCCCTAGTGCAAAACGTCTAAATGGTTGAAGGTCAACTCTTAGAGGTCTTGATTCTGTATTTATTAATGCATTTACACGTTCAAAGTCTTGCCATTGCGCACTAAAATAAGCGTTCCAAATTGGGCGGTCTTTTAAAATGCTGTATTGGTAACGTGCATTATATTCTTGGCCATTTATTAGTGAGCTTCCATCGCTTCTTCGAGAAAAAGACATCGCTGCTGCTGATAGCTGTACGTTTTGTCTACCATCAATATTGTAGTTAACATAGGCCGTGGCTTTATCTAGCTGAGCATAGCTAAGTAGCGCTTCTGATTGACGGTTTTCAACATTATATTCAAGCTTTAAACCTACCTGTGTACGCGAATCCCATTGATAACGAGAGTCCAAGCTAAAACCTTGACGGCTAACTAAGCTGCCTTGGTGAGAATCTATTTTTGCATCAAAATACCAACGACCAAATGTCATCTTATCTTCTATCGCAAACAGTAATCCGTTGTTATCAAGATTTTGCTGATTACTTAAACTTAATTTCCATTGCCCATTAGCATAAGGAAAATAAACGTTTACATCGTACTGGCTACTGTTTAAACCAGCCTCTGGCGATAGGTTTATTTCAAGCGCTCTAAAATAGGATGCGCGTGCATTTCTGAGTAAACTCAATTGCGATTCATTTGCCTCGCCAGTGAGTTCTTCGTACCAACGTTGCATGGTGGCATAGGGTTGTTTTAAATAGAGTAGGGCGTTTAGCTCATCTAATTTGCTTAGTGAACCTTCAGCTATAAGCTGTTTCGCTTTATTAAATTCGCCGTTGGTCATATAAAGTTGTAGTTTTTGCCATGGCTCTAATTTTTGTGCAGCCCTGCGCGCTAACCACCAGTTTGTTTGGGGCTCACCAATAGTGTCGGGGGCAAGTTCTTCCATTGTGTTTAATTGCATTAAATGAGGAACAGCCATCGCGCCCGCCCAGCGGAACATTAAGCCTCTGTATGCATATTTATCTTTAGGTAAGTGTTGCAGTAAATAGTGATTAAGTTCAGCAGCATTTGCATAGTAGCCAAGTTGTTTCATTACATCGGCTAAGTTAACCAGTGTTGTTAAGTCACTTGGATCTGCAATGGCTAATTTACGCAAATAAAAGTAAGCACTGTTATATGATTTATCATAAATAGATAAGCTTGCTAATAGCTGGGTCCACGCATAGGAAGGATCGCTTTGAGAATAGCGAGCTAAAATGCGGCCAATCATTACAGTGTCATGCATTTGCAGCGCTAACCAACCTTGTGCAAGCACAACATCAGAGTCATATTCGCTTAATTTAGCAGCGCGGTTTAAAGTTGTATAAGCTGAATTTAAATCACTTTGGTTTTGATACCAATTTGAAAGAATTAACCAAGCAGGGTAGAGGGCTTTATTGTAGCGCTGCTTATCAAGTTCAGCATGAATACGTGCAACTGATTTAGCATCATTTACTTGTGTACTTAATAATGCAATTTGAATCAATTGACGGTCAGTTTGCGACGCACTTTTCCATAAATAATCAAGAAGCTCCTGAGGCCGACCTTCAAAGCGTAATTGTTGGTAGTGCAACATGTCGCCTACGCTTAAAGGGCTTATTTTTTGTAACTGCTCTAATGCATATAGCTCATGAGCTTTGTCTTGGACTCGCGTAGCCATATCTACATTGGCGCTCCAAAACTCATCATCAGAACTTTCTTGCTTACTTTTTAGTACTTGCAGAGCTGTAGCAAAGTCATCGTTTAGCCAAAATGCGCGGGCAATCCAAAGTAAGTCTTCTTCATTTTTAGGCCCTTTATATATAGGCCACAGGGCTCTTAGCGCTTCTAAATTACCAGTATCGTGAAGTACTTTTGCTTTCCAATATTGTGATAATGCACTTTTACCATTTATTTGCTCAAAGCGTTCAATATTGTTTAACTCTTGCTTTGTGTTACCAATAAATTCGTTAGCTTGCATCCAATTAGCAAAACCATTGCCTTTCAGACTTCTGTTTTGAGCTTTATATTCGTATATATCATTAGCATCTTGGTATAAATATAAAGCGGTGGCATCGTTAATACTGTCGGTAAGCATCGCAGGAGTTACGGCTTTGTTAGACATTAGCCACTTAAATTCTCGAAGTGCTTCTTTAGGCTTGTTTTGCCAGCGCTTTATCTTCCAATTTAATAAATGTAGCTCTTTGTCATCTGAGCTCTGTAGTAATAACTGTGCGAGTAATTGTTCTGCCCCTTTTGCATTTCCATTTGCTAAACGTAGGTGCATTGCTTTTGTTAAGTAGTCGGTGTTATTTGGCTCAGCTTTTAATAAGCTTTCAATGGCTTGAGCTGCATCTTCTGTGTTGCCAGCTAGGTTAGCTAAATAAAGGGTGCGTTTAACATCGGCTTTGTCACCATAGGTTTTCCACCATGCATAAGCTTGAATCGGGTTATTTGCGCCCAGTGCAGTTTCAATCGCTTTAGCTGCAATGTCAGCATTTATATTTGTTTTATAAATTGCGAGTGCTTTGTCAGGTTCCCCTGAGCTTAACCAGTAATCGGCTGCAAGGAGTGGCTGTTTATTTTTTTGATAGTACTGAGCAACTTTTGCGTTTAACCCAACTGCTTTTGCAATAGTTAGTATTTGTTCGTTCCAATTTTTATGAGCACCTATTTTTAAAGATAGTTCTTCAAAACGGTCGTCAATATTAGCCCCGCTTGCTAGCCATAATGAGTAAAACAGCTTTATTTCAAGCGTCGCTTTGCGCTCACCTCTAGGTAGTTTTTCAAGCTCGTTAGTGGCTTGTGAATACTCACTAAGCCCTATATGCAGCTCAACTAATTTTGCGCGTAGCTTTTCGTTGTCGGGCTCTGTGTTGAGCGCTGCATTAAGGTACGATTTTTCAAAGGTATAATCTTGTGAAAGTTCATCATCTTCAAAAAATAAGGTGTGAGGAAATAATGCATAAAGTGCAAAACAACTTACAGCTAATATTGCTAATATTGTTTTTACAGAAATTAACTGAGGGCGCTTTTTAGCATTCATTATCGAGCGACTCCATTGCAGTTAAGATAACCATAAAATTGACCCTTTGGCAGATTAAAGTGTGTCACATTAGCGCGTGTTACACCTTTAAAGTGCTCACCCAAATTAGATACAAATTCGCAAGAGCGTGCATTCATTAAATCAAGTGAAGCGGGTACCCACGCTTTAAAACTAACAGGCCCGTTAACTTGCCAGTTATTAATAACAACATTTGCAGACGCTAAATAAGGTTTTTTACTATTTTGGCTGTGATCAAAGCTAAGGCGAGCTATGTTATTTATAACGTGTATGTAGTCACCTTTTTCAGTTACACCCGATACACC
This sequence comes from Pseudoalteromonas arctica A 37-1-2, assembly GCF_000238395.3. Classification (GTDB taxonomy): domain Bacteria; phylum Pseudomonadota; class Gammaproteobacteria; order Enterobacterales; family Alteromonadaceae; genus Pseudoalteromonas; species Pseudoalteromonas arctica. The sequence continues at coordinate 2,963,082 of NZ_CP011025.1, read as the reverse complement.
TTCACTTTGAGCTATGTTTGGCACATCAAAATCGGTAGGTATCCGTAGAGTACGAATGTACTTTGAGCTAAATAACCATTCATTATTATTGTTTTTTGCAAGTGCAGAAAAGTAAAAATCTTTTGCTACTTTTGCATAATGGCTTAAATGCACAGGCGTATTTGGTCTTGCTAAAACATAATCTATGTTGTGTTTAAGAGCGTCTAAACCCGCAAGAACTTCGCCTGAGTAAAAGTGATAGTAAATAGTGTAAGGTTTTAACCTATATGGTTTTTCTGTTATTTCGAAAGTTTCGGTTAAACGTCTAAAGCCGTAATAAGGGCCATGCCATAGGTTTGTGTAAACATTTTCATTTAATATGGGGGCATAAATTTGATACAGCAAATCACGCTCAGGTCGGCCAATAGGTGATATATGTGTAAGGCTAGGATTATCGGCATTTACATCAGTGTTACCACCGTTGACATTTAACACACCTGCATCACGAGCAAGTTCAAGTGCTTTAGGACCAGGAGTTGCATCACCAGACCAAAGTATCATCACTGTTTTTTTATTTTTAGGTGTGAGCTTTTCATCAATGTACTTTATTGAATCTGTAATTTCTTTTTTAAGGCTGATAGTGTTGTAGCCAGGTACATCTAGATGAAAACCGTAATCGGTGTCGTCTTCATCTATTTTTTTTCGCCCAGACAGTGCTGTCCAAAAATAGGGGTGACTATAAGTATGCGAAGCAACTTCTACGTAAGGTAGGTTAAAAATACTACGTGCAATGCCTTCAAGTTTGGCACTTTGTTTAGAGTGAATACCGCCTTCTTCAATGTCAGCTTGGATCACAGATGACGTCAAAGGCAGTTTATAGCGTTTAATTATTTCATCTCGAATCACTTCTGCTGAATAAGGCTTACCTTCGTAATGGGCAACACTTGTAAATCCATCTCCATCGATATGCAGCGTAAGCATTCGCCTGCCACTTTCGGTGGTTGTATCTGGCACTAATATAGGCGGTAGTCCCATAGCCTGAGTTAGTAGTGTACGTGGATCAATAACCCATTTACTGCCTTCCATCGGAAATGTATCAATTAGCCAAGGAGCAACTACGACTGCACCATATTTAGTTTTAGCAGCTTGTACAACTATTGTGTCATCCGATGATTTTATTGTAATTAAAGGAGTCGCATCAGTTGCTAATTTGAGTAAGTATGGTTTAACAATAGGGGGAGGTGTTGTGGATTCTCCTTTGAGCCATGGTGCAAAGCTATCTTGTTTATATGGACCTTCAGGCAGTGTGTTTAACGACTCAATACCCAAGCTTAATAATAATTTAGTTGATTGTGGTAACTCGCCTAAAATAAGCTCTGGCACCACACCTAAATTAGCTTCAAGCCAATTGGTAAGTGTTGGAGTGTAAAATGCGTCGCTTGAGGTCCACGAAATAATACCAGCATGTAAGCTAGGGTCAACCAAAGGTAAATCGCGCTTTGCCATATCTATGTAATCAGGTATGTACCCCAAATACTCAATCATGGTCGCAAGCTTTAAATGGACGGTAGTGTAAATGAGTGGCTTTACGTTACTGTTGTACGGAATTAGGATGCGCCTAGGCACTGGTGTAATAGATGATGTTCCCCATGTTTGCAGGTGACCATCGGTTACCCATGGATTAAAACCGGCGTCTATAATATTTTGTGCCATAGCGAGGCGATTATCGGGCTTTGCATAATCAATAACTTGGACGTTGAGGCCTAAGTCTTGTGCTGTTTTTAATTGTGCGCTTAGCCAATCTTGGTCGTTTTTGTTGGTCAGTTTATAGCTATTGTCGGTCGGATTAAAGTGGCTATACAAACCCTCAGCAACTAAGTCTTTGGCTAAATTAGCGAGTTTAGGCAATAACTCAAAGCCCCGGTTGAGGATAAGGTGCTTGTCAAAAGTCTCAGATAGTGAGCTTATTATGGTGACTAACCCAGCTTGTTGATCGGGTTTACTGTGTGTAGCATCTAATAGCTGATAGCTATCAAGGGTATCTAAAAATAAGCCGCTAAAGCCACGTGCTTTTAATGCTGCAGCGCTATTTGCAATATATTGTTGCCAATGTGCTGATGTTAAATCCGCAATGTGGCTATTCCAGTTGGGGTTTATGCTAAGTGATGACTCACTTTGATTAAACGACTCACCAACACTTAAATAAGCATAAACAGCAATATTACGCTGTTTAAACCAATTAAGTTCGTGCTCAGTCACAAGATCAGGCTGGACTACAACGCGAGAATAAAAGGTCATTTCGGCTAATGGCATCGGCGCTGAGTAGTAAAAAGCGATACTATTATTTACAGGTGCTGATAATGCATGAGCAGACACTAAAAGTGCAAGGTATAAAATATATTTCATTAATAATTCATTTTTATTAGATTATAACTGTGGCTCAAAGTGATGCGTTCCGATTTTCTAGTTGTTTGGTATTAGTAATATAGGGTTATTATATGTTAATGGAAGTTTAATATCTATATGTTCATTATTTATATGAACCTAAAATCAATACTAACATGAGTCCTGCGTTAACTCATTACATAGCTGGTGATTAGTCGTCTTAGTACGCTATAAAATTAAGTTTAGATCAATGCAGCTGCTAGAACTTTAAATCTCTAATGAAAGAGTGGCAAATTATATATTAATTAATACGAAGGTCTCAGTGTTTTTAGTGTCCAAATACCTTCCTTGTGACTATAATATCTGCTAATTGAGCATAGTATGAGTTTACTCCCACCAATTTGTTTTTATTTACTATGCTTTTAAACCCAATAAAACAATGTAAACAGCCGTAATTTAATTTTTGGCTATTGTCGCTATATATGCATTTATATACCCCGGAGAAATAATGAGTAATTTAAGCTTGAAAAACAAACTGTTGTTATTAGCTATATTGCCCTTAATGCTACTTTTGATTAGCTTGATGCTGAGTTCTTATTATTTAGAGAATAAAAATCAGCAACAAAATTTTGAAGCATTTCAAACTAAACTAATAAGTGACAAACAAACGTTGCTAAGCACCGAGGTGGAAATTGCCAGTAAAATTGTGCGCTATCAAATAGCAAATGGCTCTGAGCAAGATGCTAAAAACGCTTTAAGAGATTTAACATTTGGTCAAGGTGGTTACTTTTTTATATACGACACAAATGGCGTTAGTGTTTTTCATGCATTATTAGGTGATGCTATTGAAGGGCAAAACAAAATAGGGATGACTGACCCTAACGGTAAAAAAATAATAGTGGGTTTATTAGATCAAGCTAGAAAAGGCGGTGGCGCTTTTAACTATCATTTTCAAAAACCAAATACCACAGGCTTAGTTGAAAAAATGGGCTATGCAGCAATGATCCCAGGTACAAACTGGATGATTGGTACTGGCGCATATATGGATGATATAGACGCAGAACTACTTAAATATCAAACAGCAATGCAAGAGCACATGAATGATAAGGTAGTGACCTTATTGCTAATTGCTTTATTTTGGGTTGTGTTAACTATTATATGTGCGTTAGTTGCCGCAAATACAATGGTAAAACCAATACAGCGTATGGCGCAAAGCCTTGACGACATTGCTAAAGGTGAGGGCGATTTAACCAAACGTTTAGACATTGATACTAACGATGAAATAGGCCAACTTGGCGAAGCATTTAATATGTTTGTAAGTAAGCTACATGGCATTATTGCCAATGTGGTTGATGTAACACACGATGTAAAAACAGCCTCTAGTGATATAAATACACAAACACGATTAATTGAAGACAAACTACTTAATCACAATCATGAAACAGACCTTGTTGCGACGGCTATTACCGAAATGTCGGCTACTTCTCATGAGGTGGCTCAAAATACGAATCAAGTGGCAGAGTCAACCCAAGCGGCAACGCAAGAAGTTGCTAAAGCTCAAGAGTGTGTTGATATTTCACTCAGTGAGGTGTCTAACCTAATGGGCGAGATAAACCTAGCCGCAGAACAAGTTGATTCACTCAGTGATCAATCTAAAAAGATTAATAGTGTACTAAGCGTAATTGGTGGAATTGCCGAGCAAACAAATTTACTTGCACTTAATGCTGCAATAGAAGCTGCACGAGCAGGTGAGCAAGGGCGAGGGTTTGCTGTTGTTGCTGATGAGGTAAGAAGCTTAGCAAGTCGTACTCAAGTTAGCACATTAGAGATTAGTGAAATGTTGAGTGAGTTACATAATTTAGTATCGGATGCTGTAGCCGCAATGCAAGCGAGTCAGAATAGTTGTAATCGCTCAGTAGAATCGTCTCGTGCTATTTCAGAAAGTTTAGGTGCGGTAACAACCTCAGTTAGATCAATTAACGACATGAGTACGCAAATTGCGACAGCGGCGCTGGAGCAAAGTAGCGTTACAGAAGAAATAAACCGTAATGTATTTGCCATTCAAGAAATCGTTAATGAACTAACTATTTCAAGCAAAACTACCTCTTCGGTAGGCCAGCATTTAGCTGCGCGTGGTGAAAACTTAGGCCAGCTTGTTGGCCAGTTTAAAATTTAACAAAGTTTAAAGCTTTACAGTAAAAGCCGCTAATAGCGGCTTTATTTTTGTGGCTTAGTTTTAGCTGCTTAGTTTTTATAAAAATTATTGAATTTTTTGTATGTGTTAAGGTCTATCAGCATGCAAATATACCTATACAGTGGAATAACCATGCAAAACATGCCATCAATTAAACGTTGTACTCGAGAAGAGTTAGCGCCAGAGCAAGACTTGGGGCGTTTAGTGTCTTTTTTACGCTCGAGATTAGCCATTCATGTTGATGCCAAGTTACTTCCTATGGACTTAACTTCTGCGCAATATATTGTGGTAGTACTACTTGCGAGAGAGTCGGTTAATACGCTTGCAGGACTTTGCGAGTATATGGTTTATGATCGTGGCGCTATGAGCCGCTTACTAAACCGACTTGAAGAAAAAGGACTCATTATTAAAACGCAATGTGAGCTTGATAAGCGCTCAACTATTTTGTGTTTAAGTGAAAAAGGTAAAGCTCTTTGTCCTGAAATTATGCCTGTAGTAAACGAAGTCTATGCTCAAGCATTAAATGGTTTTTCAGAGCCAGAAAAAAATCAAATAATAGACTTACTATTTAAAGCTATAAATAATCTAGATACATTACCCGAAATTCCCCCCCACAAATAGATTATCAATAAAATAGCGATACTGTTTCAACAGAAAGTTAGCGTGCTAATTAGTTGATCTGATTGTGCGTAGAATCTAACTTTGATAATATAGTTGCCTAGGCAATTAAAGTTATCATCTTGTTAGGTTTGTTATGATTGAAAATAATTTGTTAGTACAATTACAGCAGCAATATCCAGAACATACTTTTATGCAACATCACTTAAGTGTTGTCCATAAGGGACGTTTTGCTAACGCGATTGTGTATCGATATAAAGATAATGAATTTGATTTAATTGTTAAAGATTTTAGCCAAAGCCCGTTATTTATCCGCAAAACATTTGCGCGACTATCTGTAAACCAAGAATATAAAGGATTGAGCCGTTTAGCTGAGCTTGATGCAGTCGCTAACCGCTTTTGTAGACTATCGCCGATAGCCGTAGCTTATAACTATATTGAAGGCACACCACTGCGCGCTTTAATTCATGAAGATAAAACGCTACCAGTAAGCTTTTTTAGCGAGCTTGAGCGTCAAGTAGCAAAAATGCATCGTAAAGGTATCGTGCATTTAGACTTGCGTAATATGGGTAACATTTTATGTGGCGCAGACGGTAAACCTTATTTTATTGATTTTCAGTCAACTATTAGCTTTTCACGTTTTCCGCGCTGGTTGCAACGCTTTATGCGAGGATCTGACATGTCAGGTGTATATAAAGCATGGAATAAATTGGGCGAGCAACCTCTGCCTCAAAAAAAGCAAGACTATTTAGAGCGCTTTAATCACGTGCGTAAACGCTGGATTTTTAAAGGTTACCCAATACAGCGTGGCTATGCGTGGGGCGCTGCACTTATTACTCAATTTGTAGATTCTGACTTAGTACGAAATATTACTGATAGACTTTAATTTAAAGCACAAACCGTAATTTAAAAACACCTAATTCATTGTGTGATTTTGCCCATATTAGCCTAGCTAATATGGGATTTTTTTTATTATAAGTAATCCCTTTGGTTTGCTTACTTGTTGTTTAATCCCTTAAAAATAATTCCTTTTACTGTTTTTTTAATTTTTTAAAATAAATATTAGTACTGCATTTAGTTTGCCCATACAATGCGCAAAAATAGCTTGCGCATGCTTAATAAGTTCACGTTTTTTCTGCAATTTTTTATTGTTCAAGTAGACTATAAATAATGTGCGCTTTTAAATTTTAAGGTTTTAAGATGATTGAGTATCCGGTAGACCAACTTCCACAGCTCATAAATGATTTATTGCAATGCGATACAACAGAACGCAAAAATAAATTATTAGCAGATGCGCAGTTAACGCTTTCAACAGAGCACCTGTCATTACTTTTTGAGGCGATACCAAAAGAACAACGACTTGAAATTTGGCAGTTGCTTGACGAAGACACGCAACACGAAATTTTTGTTAATTTAAGTGAAGATAGTTGCTTGTGGTTGCTGCAAACACTAGAAGACACTGAGGCTTTTAAACTTCTTGATGAGGTTAATGTAGAAGAGCTACTGGAACTTGAAGAAGTTATACCAGAGCGATTTGTTGAGTATGCAAAAAAGCAACTCGATGAAGCGCAAACCAAACAATATGATTTAGCGCAGCAATACCCGCCAGAACAACTTGGTCACTGGTTAGGTTTTGACTTTTTAAAAGTATCGGAGAAGCTAACAGCCGGTGGTGCTAAAAAATTGCTACATAAAGGTTTACCGCAATACAGTGAAGTTATTTATTTAGTAAGCCGCAAGGGTAGTTTAATAGGTGAGGTTGCGGTAAATGATTTAATAAAAGCCAGCGACACCGATAACTTAATGACATTGGCAAATCATGACTTTTCATCGCTCCATGCTGATGATGATTTATATGAAGCGGCAGAAGTGGTGATCCACAGTGAAAAAATGGCACTGCCAGTGGTTAATGCTGATAACAAATTACTTGGGCGATTAACCATTGCCTCTGCTTATGAATTACGACAAGAAATTGCTGATGAAGCAGCCGCTAAAGCCGGTGGTTTACGTGAAGACGAGGACCTGTTCGCAAGTGTGCGAAAAAGTGCTAAAAACCGTGGCATATGGTTAGGTATTAATTTAGCTACTGCCTTTTTAGCGTCTTGGTTCATCGGTTTATTTGGCGCAACTATAGAACAGGTTGTAGCACTAGCTGTATTAATGCCAGTGGTTGCTTCTATGGGCGGGATCGCAGGTAGTCAAACATTAACCGTTATTGTGCGTGGTTTAGCGCTCGGACAGGTTACAGATTCAAACCGCAATGCGTTACTTAAAAAAGAGCTACGTGTTGGCGCTGTAAATGGCTTGGTATGGGCGTTTGTAATAGGCCTGCTTACCTTCTTATGGTTTAACGATTTAATGCTCAGTATTACGATTACGGTAGCCATATTATTGAATTTAGTCGCTGCGTCACTAGCGGGTGTTGTTATTCCGTCTATTTTAGACAAAATGAAAATTGATCCTGCGTTATCTGGCTCGGTAATTTTAACTACCGTTACCGATATTGTTGGGTTTGTTACCTTTTTAGGTTTAGGCAGTTTATTGCTTTTATAAGCCTTATACCAATTCGCTTAATTATGTGCTCTATTTTGAGGGAAGAAAATTGTGTCGATAACAAGGCAAAAATTTCGTTATTTAGTTGTTCTATATCAGAAATTTTTAACGTAGTTAGCGTCAGATCTAACCCCTCAAATTGATTAAGTATTATTGCGGATTGGTATTACTAACAGGAAAATACAATGACCTTTGAAGTCATGATTTGGTGTGCAATTGCTTTGTGTATTTCACAATCGGCAATATTTTCGGGCTTAAACTTAGCGTTTTTTTCACTAAGTAGGCTTCAGCTCGAAATGGAAAGTGCAAAAGGGAACGAGGCGGCCATAAAAGTGATGGCCCTTCGAAACGACTCTAACTTTTTATTATCGACTATTTTGTGGGGCAACGTAGGTATTAACGTACTACTTACACTACTTTCTGATTCGGTATTAATGGGCGCAAGTTCGTTTTTATTCTCAACTATCGCAATTACTATTATTGGTGAAATAACACCGCAGGCTTATTTTTCGCGTAATGCGCTAAAAATGGCGAGCCTACTTTCGCCGCTAATTAAGTTTTATCAGATTCTGTTTTATGTAGTTGCTAAGCCAACGGCTTTAATTCTCGATGCATGGTTAGGTAAAGAGGGGATTACGTACTTTGCTGAAAGTGAGCTCAGAGGTATTATTCGCAAACACATAGAAGCAGAAGAGGCTGATGTTCAGCACGTTGAGGGAATAGGCGCGCTTAACTTTTTTAGCTTAGATGAAATAAGCGTAACCAAAGAGGGTGAAGTAATTGATCCAGACTCTATTATTGCTTTGCCTACTAAGCTTGATTTGCCTATTTTCCCAGACCTTACATTAACGACTGATAATGAGTTTTTACGAAAACTACATAAGTCAGGTTATAACTGGGTGATCATTACCAATGAAGACGGTTGGCCTTTATTAGTGGTAGATGCTGACGGCTTTTTACGTTCAGCCTTGTTTGAACCAGAGACGTTCGACCCTTATCATTATTGTCACAGACCTATTATTGTTGCTGATGAAGCGATGCGCCTGAGTGAAGTTATTTTAAAAATACGGGCTAGTCATTCTTTAGATAAATCGTTTGATGGGGCCATTGATCACGACGTGGTGTTAGTGTGGAGTGATGTGAAGCGCATTATTACCGGTGCTGATATATTTGGTCGGTTACTCAAAGGTATGAGTGCACCAAAACTCGAACTGCATGAAAATACAGAAAATAAAAAGCCGCTATAAAGCTAACGCCATTCAGTTAAGCATGCTTTGACTTAATGGTGTACCGAGTTTTTGAAATTCGAACGGTCCTACTTTTGGGCCGTTTTCTTTTTTCTGGAAGAATATAACGTTTCACTCGTTCTCGCATTGCCCTTAATTTCTTTGGAATTGAACCTGGCGAAGCGATGGCACACCAGAGTATCTCATCCTGTATATCCCGCAAAGCCATGACAAAACTAATTCTCAGCGGGGAGACTTTAGCCTCTTTGGCTATTCGACTTATCTCTACTTGTAGTGGTACAGTGATTTTGGCCACCCATTAAGAAAGAAATGTTATGCTATTTGCATACAAATTTGGGTGAAAAAAATGACAAAATTAAACCGTGCAACGTACTCCGCTGCAATCAAATTAGAAACGGCTCAACTTGTAGTTGACCAAGGTTATACACAAGAAGAAGCAGCCAAAGCGATGGGTGTTGGTAAATCAACCGTAAGTAAATGGGTTGCTCAATTAAAGCAAGAACGTAATGGCCAGTCACCATTGGCTTCACCAATGACACCCGAACAAATTGAAATCCGTGAACTTAAAAAGCAAATCCAACGCATTGAATTAGAAAAGGATATATTAAAAAAGGCTACCGCTCTCTTGATGTCCGACTCCCTGAACAATTCTCGTTAATTGAGAAATTAAATCAACGAGAGCGTTACCCAATTAGTGTGCTATGTAGTGTATTTAATGTGCATCGTAGCAGCTATAAATACTGGGCTATACGGGATACGACACCGACACCAGAGCAAGTAAGGTTAGAGGCTGAAGTTAAAGCCATACATACAATGAGTGGGGGCTCAGCAGGTGCGAGGACAATCGCGGCAATCGCAACGAATAACGATTTTGAATTAAGCCGTTATCGTGCTGCTAAGCTAATGATTAAATTAAAGCTAGAAAGCTGCCAAGTACCTCAACATTCATATAAACGCGGCGGTAATGAACATCTTGAAATCCCAAACCTGCTTGATAGGCAGTTCGATGTTGTTGAACCGAATACCGTGTGGTGCGGTGATGTTACATATATTTGGATAGGCAATCGCTGGGCTTATTTAGCGGTCGTTATTGATTTATTTGCGCGTAAAGTTGTGGGTTGGGCAATGTCATTGTCGCCGGATTCTAACTTAACGCTAAAAGCGCTTGAGTTAGCCTACGAAAGCAGAGGCAGACCAAGTGGGTTGATGTTTCACTCAGACCAAGGAAGCCATTATACGAGCTTGAAGTACCGCCAACGTTTATGGCGCTATAAAATCACACAAAGCATGAGTCGACGCGGAAATTGTTGGGATAATGCGCCAATGGAGCGATTTTTTAGAAGCTTTAAAACAGAATGGATGCCAAAGGTTGGATATGGGAATTTTATAGACGCTAAATATAGTGTGAGTGATTATATCAACGGATATTACAACAACGTTAGACCGCATCATTATAATGCTGGTTTAGCGCCAAATGAATCTGAGATTAGATACAAAGACTCTAAAACTGTGGCCAAATTTTATTGACCACTACAACTCGAATTAAATTGTAGGCTAGCAATATACCCCATAGCTCTTGATTGACTCCATCTACAGTCTGACTACGCAAAAGAATACTATCCTCAAGCATCTGGTGTTTTATTTCTCCATAGCTATTTTCAATTTCCCAGCGCTCGAAATAGACATCAAGAATGGCCTGCGCACCAAAAGCCTGTTTATCATCCAAAGAGCACAGCAGACCTTTTATTTTTCCAGGCCCCATTGGCTCAGGATAAAGAACCAGTCTGGCCTGCCAGCACTCAGGAAGCGAAGGGTCTTGTTTTCTGGCATGCGCAGATACACTCATTTCTACTTTGAAGTCATGCTCAGAGTAAGATTCAATGACGGTGTATTGCGTGTTGCTTTTAATCGGGACCATCCAGTGCGACTGTGGGTGTTGCTTACGCCAATTAATCAGTAGCTCAGCGCTGAGATAACATCGGTCAAAAATAGTTAGACTGTTATCACTTACATGACTAAATAACTGCTTTGCGTAGTTCACCTCACCTTGATAACTGGGCCCGAAGGCAACGTGGTGTATCAACCGGCTACGCAAGGAGCTTAAGGCGCATAGGCGTACAATAGGATATTCTGTATGACGGTTTTTACTGTGCTTAATATAGTGAAAGTGCTCAGCAAGAGCAGGTGTATCAGGTGCACGAAATTGCGTTCCATCGACAGAAAATAACCGGAGTCCATACCACGTATCATCAGCATCTTCTTCTTGTGTCCAATGGGCCGCACATAGGTGAAATAAGGCTTGGAGGGGGTCGCTACTCAGGCGCTGTCTCGCTTGAGGAATAGCACTTGGAGCAACCGTATCGCCCAGGGTATCAGTGAGTGTTAAATCTAACTTCTCAACAACGTCACTAATAGAGCGGTCGCGAAAAAGACCCATTGCAATGATAAGCCAGACGACAAGCTCAGCAGGTAACTTACGTTTGCGAATACTTGCTTTATCGGTCTGCTCGAGCACATTAGAAATCCACTCAAGAGGGATATGTTTCTGAAATGTAGATAAATAGTCAGGAGTGGCGAATATATCTGTATCAAGTAACCAATGACTAAGCATAAAAATACCCTCATAATCAAAAGATGATAAGGGTATTGTGAAGCAACCAAAAGATCGGTCAACCGATCAAAAATACCTTAACTGATCGGTGTTAGCTATAAAGCGGCTTTTTTGTATTCAATAGAAAGGAGGGTTATGCCCAACCTTCATAGCGTTTACGACGTGACAACACTATTGTTAATATAATACCTAAAAACAGGCCTAAAAACGCAATAGCACCACCGTAAGTAAGTAGCTGACGTTTCTCTTTTGAGCTAGCAGCTTCTTTTTGGGTGCGCTCTTGCTCTAGCGTTGTTTTAAGCTTAGTAATTTGGGCCGATAACTGCAGGTTTTGATCAGTTAAAGTTTGGTTTTGCTCTTGTAGCTGCGGAAGTTCTATTTGAGCTTGGCGCAGATTTTCTTGCATAGTACTCATTTCGTTACTAAGTGTTTTGTACTGCTGATGTAAGCCTGCCGTTTTGGTAACAAACTTAGTTTCTATCCAACCTTCGCGGTCTTTATCATCTTTAATTTTTATAAAGCCGTTTTCTTCAGCAGATAACAAGGTTAACTTTGTTCCAGCATCTACAGAGCCGAGTAGTCGATAATTCTTACTCGCACCAGAGCGCATAAAAGTATATAAATTATCGATAATATAAGCGGTGTTTGCATTAGTTGAATTTGCAGGTTTTGCTTCTTCTGCATAACTCATAAATGTGGTGGCTGTTAAAAGTAGCCCTAATAAACAATGTTTTAGCATTTATCTACCTTGTTGATCTAACTGCGTCCGTTATGAACGTGATTTTCATTTCACATAAGTAGCTAGATAGTATGGATTAAATAGCTCAATAGCAAGACTGATATTGTAACCCTGTAGCAGTTACCTAGCCCACTAGGTTACAAATCTCGCCCCGCGATTAATTTGCCTCTAGATAGAACAAATTTTAATCCACAAAGGTCAACAGGCACTAAAATAAGGCTAAAAAATTTGCATTGTTAGTGTGCTTTGTTTATTTTGAGCACTTATTTATTTTAAAGGTAATCCGCAAACCGAATGGATACTGAGATAGAACTGAAATTTTTGGTATCAGATGCCGTTATTCCACTGATCCCCTCGTTAATTACTCAATTTGCAAAAACGGTGAAGAATAAACCGTCACGCAGCTTACAAAATGCATACTACGACACGCCAAGCCGAGAGCTTAGAGCGCTTGACATAGGCTTCAGAACTCGCTGTTCTGACAGCGAATGCGAGCAAACTATAAAGCTTGCAGGTGAAGTTGTAGGTGGTTTACACCAACGTCCAGAGTACAATTTACCAATTGAATCAAGTCGCCCTAATTTAATGGCGTTTGATGCTGATATTTGGCCTCATGGCATGCAAATAAGCGCAATCTCAAAAAACTTGTATCCAATATTTAGTACTAACTTTATTCGTCGTACTTGGTTAATTGAAACCGAAAGTGGCGCTAAAATTGAAGTTGTACTCGATAAAGGTGAAATTGCGGCTTCGGGTAAAATTGAAATTATTAGCGAGCTTGAAATTGAGCTTGTTGAGGGCAGTCGTAATGAGTTGTTTGCGTTTGCAGATGTACTGGTTAGCCAGAACTGTATCCGTTTAGGATTATACTCTAAGGCCGCGCGTGGTTATCGCCTTGCAGATGAAAAACCTTTAACACCAAGCAAATCTATTGGTTTTGTTCAATTACCAAAGTCGACTACCCAAGAGCGTGCTTTAGTTGAAGCCATGAACTTTGGCATTCGCTTTGTGCAAAAGCATGAGCAATGCTATTTCGATAAGCCAAGTTTAAAAACGCTTAAACGCGTAACTGACGGCATTAGCCTAATACGCCATACTTTTTGGCTGTACGACGATATAGTATCCAAAGAAAGTACAGAACATTTACGTACAGAGCTTAAATGGTTATTAAGCGAATTAGCGTGGGTAGAAAACGCGATTCAATTAAAAACGTACACGTCTAAACGCCATGCTTTTTATAAAAAAATTAATGCAGCTCCAGCACTTACTCAAGTCATTGGTGATTTAAAAGAGTTACAGCCAAGCATTAACGATATAAATGCACTGTTTCATAGCGCGCGTTATAATCGTTTATTACTGTCGTTAACTACGTGGTTAATTGATAAACAGTGGCGTAAAGATTGGGGGCAAATAGAGCTTCAAGCGGCTGAGCAAAACGTGTCTTCCATTGCGAGTAGGCTTTTTAATAAAGACTGGAAAAATCTGCACGAACTGCTCCCAAAAGAACAAACACTCGATGTCGCTTCGTATTTAAACCTGCGCACTCAACTTGAAAATAGTTTACTGAGCGGTAACTGCTTAGGATCGTTATTTGATAAAGAAGAACGCTTAGAGTTTAGATTGCCTTGGCTTGATATTTCTCATGGTATTTATGAGTTAAGCACGCTTGAGTATTTAAAGCAGTTATGTGCCGGGCAAGAAGACGAACAGCTTGCTAAAATCCAATCATGGCTTGAGCAAAAGTCTGAATATTTGGTGAGTGCGATGGAGCAAAGTCGCCTTGCTTCATTTGACATAGAACCTTACTGGCAAAAATAAATGATGCACTTTTGTAATAAAATTCAGTTGCAAAAGTGCTTATTCGTTATTCTTTTATCAGTTAGTTTTAACTCTTACGCTGAGCCAACATGGCATTTGTATAAAAACAAAAATGGCGTAAGTGTGTATTATCAAAGCCACAGTGATAATACCTTTGAAGTGAAAGCGCAGATGAGCGTGAAAGGTGTATCCACCAATGAGTTTTTAGAGTTACTTAGCGATACCGATGCCGCACCCCAATGGCTCGAAAATGTATCTCAGGTAAAGGTTATTCAGCACATAAGCCCATCAGAAAATTTAGTGTACAGTTATTTTAATTCTCCTTGGCCTGTTAGAGATAGAGATAGCATTACTCATTCTTGTTATTCACAGTTAACTGCAAATAAAAGCCAATTGCTTATTAATGCGCGCCCTAATGAGCTGCCCCAAAATGATGGTGTTATAAGAATTACTACTTTAAATGCTCGCTGGCTACTTAGTGAGGACAAAGGCCGCCTTGATATTGAATACCAAGTATATGCTTTGCCTGATGGGTCAATACCTACTTGGCTAAGCAATAAGGTCGGATTGAAAAGTACTTACAACACATTTATGAATTTGCACCAAATGCTCACACATAAAAAATACACACCAAAACTACCTGTAATCAAAGCCGGTCAGTGCTAAATATCGAATATATAATAATTTTATGGTGTGTTGAGTAGTCTTTAACTACGCTTAAACAATAATGACACGCTATTATTTGGAGAATTGATGAAGTATTTAGTGGCTATATTATGTTTTATGCACAGTTCACTCTTATTGGCTCAAGAATATACCTTTGGTGTAGTGCCGCAATATGAGCCGCAAAAGCTAAATGCTATTTGGCAACCTTTGTTAAAGCAAGTAAGTAAGCAAACAGGAGTAACAATAAAGCTAATTACAGTTGAGTCTATTCCTGTATTTGAAAAAGCCTTTGCTAATGGCGAGTACGACTTTGCATACATGAACCCATGGCACAGTGTTGTAGCATATGAAAAACAGGGGTATTTGCCACTAATAAAAGATGCAGGGCGAAAGCTGCAAGGTATTTTGCTCGTAAATAAAAATAGTGGTATTGATAATTTAAGCCAACTAGAGGGCGCCGAAATAGCATTCCCTGCACCTAATGCATTAGGTGCGTCATTATTAATGAGAGCCGACTTAGCGTTGTTGTATGGGCTAACAATAAAGCCTGTATATGTTCAAACCCACCCTTCGGTATATTTAAATGTAGCACTGCATTCAACAATGGCGGGCGGTGGTGTAATGGGCACCTTTAAACAACAACCAGAAAGCTTGCAAAATAAGCTTAAAATTCTTTATAAAACGCGTGAAATTAGTCGCCATCCAATTGTAGCCCACCCAAGGGTTGACCCTACAATACAGTTAAAAGTGCAACAAGCTATTTTAGATATTGGGCAAAGCGCAGAGCATAAACATTTGCTTGCAGGTATCCCAATTATTAAACCTAGTATTGCAACTTTAGCAGAGTATCAGCAGTTAACTCAGTGGGGCTTGCGCTCATTTTATGTTGAAAATTAGAGGGTTTCGTAGTTTAAGGGCGCAAAGCTTTATTGTTGTATTGCTTTGTGGCTTGCTTATGGCCTGTCTTTTTATGTTTTACGCATTACCTGAACAAGCGCGTTGGGTAAACGATGGGCTTTCAAAGGCTGCTCAGCGTTCTTTAGCGCAGTTATCGACTTCTATAACGACTCCGTTGTTAACTAGGCAGTATGCAGAGCTATATGAAGAAATAGACAGCCAACTCCAAACTCGCCCTAACTGGAAAAGTATTAAAATTGTTGGTGTGGATTCAAATAACCAATTATACCCGCTTGAAAACTGGGTTGGAGCAAATGAAAACGGCGACATGTTGTTATCTCAGCAGGTGGTGTTTTTAGATAAACCGCTGGCTAATATTAGCTTGGTTGTTAATTTTACGAATGAAATAAACGAATCTTCAAAACTTCATTACATCCTAATATATATACAATTTATTATTTTAGTTATCGTTTTTATAGGTTTAGCTTGGCTGGTGGATTACAGGGTTACATCGCCTTTGAGGACGTTAAAAGGGGGGTTTTCACGTTTAGCCAAAGGTGACTTTGACTGCCACATAGATAAACAACAACAAAACGAAGTAGGCAGTGTAATAAGTGCATTTAATAACATGGTTGATGAGGTTGCTAATAACCATCAAAAATTAAATGTATTACGAATTCAAGCTGAGTCAGCAAGTAAAGCAAAGTCAGATTTTATGGCCAGTATGAGCCACGAATTAAGAACCCCATTAAATGCAATTTTAGGCTTAGCCCAGCTGTATGGATATGATGAGAGTGCTAATAAAGTACAAAAAGAAAACGCGAAAAGCATTTATCAAGCTGGAGAACATTTACTATTACTTATAGACGATGTACTTGATTTAACGTCTATTGAGTCGGGTAATATGCAGTTTAGTTTTTCTTATGTGCCTATTAAAAGCATATTAGAGGAGTCAGTAGAGCTTGTCACTGAGCTTGTTAAAGGGCAATCAATAACACTGCATACCCAAGGTTTCGAGTCCTTAGAAGGGTTGAGTATTTATATTGATCAGCGCCGCTTTAAACAAGTGATGCTTAACTTGCTTTCAAATGCGATTAAATACAACAAACCAAATGGCAGCATTAATATAAATTGCCGCGTGTTAAGTAATAAACAATGCGAAATAGATGTAATAGACACCGGATGTGGATTTGCTCCTGATGATATTTCTCGCTTATTTAAACCTTTTGACCGTTTAGGAGCCGAAACCAGTAAAGTGAACGGTACGGGTATTGGTTTAGTGATAACTAAGCAGCTGGTAGAGCGTATGCAGGGTTCTTTAAGCGCGCAAAGTGAGCAGCACAAAGGTTCTTGTTTTACACTAAACTTTAACAGCTTTGATCAAACTGATTTGCCAGCACAAGTGCAATCTCCTCAAATAACACTTCAAAGTTTAGATACAGTAACACTCCCTACGCTTGAGGTTTTAGTAGCAGAGGATCAGGTTACAAATCAGCAAGTATTAAGGCAGCAATTAACCATGCTTGGAGTGTGTTCTACTTTTGTAAGTAATGGGGAACAAGCCTGGGAAACTCTGCAAAATAAACACTTCGATATTTTACTAACCGACATTCAAATGCCTTTACTCAATGGGTTAGGGTTAGCCAAAAAAATACGCGAAAACACTCATTTTGATAAACTTATTATAATTGCAATTACGGCCAACATTACCAAAAACAATATAGATAATTGTTATGATTGTGGAATGAACGGCTTTTTAACCAAGCCCATTGAGCTTGTTAAATTAAAGTCGTTATTGATGGAGCACTCACAAACAGTGGTCAACACGCGATCAGAAAAATCTGATGGTGAAAATATAGCTTCAGATAGTTTTGATCAACTAGATATCACGTTATTAAAAGCAATGCTTGGTGATGATCCTACTGTGCACTGCATGGTGTTTAATGCGTTTTTACAAACGGCAGGGGAGCAAATTAAATTAGCTAATGCGTATGCTAAGAGTAAAAATTATGTTGATTTGGCTTTTCAGGCCCATGCATTAAAATCGTCTTCAAAGTCTGTGGGGGCTATTGAGTTGGCAAATATATGCCAGCAGATAGAAACACAGGCAGAAAACGAAACAGTTAAAAATGAATATATACAGCAGCTTGAAGTATGCTTTAACGATGTAGTAACGCAACTTAAAAGCTATTGTTTACGATATGAAAAACGCATATAAAAAATGGCTCATAAAGAGCCATTTTATGTTTTAAATATTTTAGTATTTAGCCGCTTCCCCTTTCTTAGGTAAAGCGTCCTGTATAAAGTCACGTAAATCGTTATTAGAGCTTTCTAAGTCAGCGTGGCGAAGGTACATCATATGCCCACTTCTGTAGCCTTTAAAGCTCAAACGGTCTTTCATTTTACCGCTTGGGTCTAATTGCCATAACGTATATTTAGCGTCAAAGTAATTGGTTGCACCATCAAAGTATCCTGATTGAATCATCACGTTTAAGTAAGGGTTTTGCGCCATTGCTAAACGTAGATTTTCGCCCGTATTATTACCGGTTCTATCCCATGGGTGAACATTACCAAATAAATTATATTTTACATCTGTTTTATAGTTTAGCTCTTCACGTAAGTAGTGATTAATTGCAGGAGTGAAAGAGTGTAACCAAGAGGTAAGTTCAGCCCAGTAGTCTGGGGATTCACCCGCGCCTCGTTTATCTATTCCTAAATAACGAGAATCTAAGCGACCCACAGTTTGACCACGTTCACGTAGTAGCTCTTTCCAGAAAAATCGAGTTGGAATATCCAAGTTATTTTGTTCAACAAACTTTTCTGATAAGCCAGCGTAGTGTGCCATTTTTGTAATTATTCGACGTTTTTCTTCAGCATTAATAAAGCCACCCTTAGCAAGCGCTGGGATTAACTCGTTTACAGTAAATTCTTCAACTTCAGGTAATAACTCATCTAGATCTTTAGCTTGTAAATCGGCTTTAAGTGCTTTGTGATACCAAGCAGTCGCTGCAAAGTAAGGTAGGCGGTTAGCGGCTTTAATCGGGCCGTCGCGTTTAATACCAATATCAGTGGGTGATACGAGAACAACACCGTTTATGTACATCCATTGACTATTTTGAAGCTCATGAGCAAGACCCGATACACGTGTTGTACCGTAGCTTTCACCAATTAAAAATTTAGGCGATCGCCAGCGCTCAGCTCTATTTACAAAAGTATTTAACCACTCTGCAAGGTATTTAATATCGGCATTAACACCAAAAAATAGCTCTTTTTGTTTTGCTTTAGAAGGAAGTTCGCCTTTTTCGTTTTCAAGTACGCGAGAGTAGCCTGTATTTACAGGGTTTACGTAAACAATATCGGCAATATCAAGTACAGAATATGGGTTGTCTTTTACGCCATAAGGTTGAATTGGATAGCCTTCGTCATCAATTTTTAATACGCGAGGGCCAGTATAAGCAAGGTGCATCCATACAGAAGCCGAACCTGGCCCGCCATTAAACGAAATAAGTAATGGACGAGTTGTCCTGTCGTCAACTTTATCGCGTGTATAGTAGGTGTATTGCAATGTCGCAACCGCGTCTCCTTTATCATCCCATACAGGTTGTGTGCCTGTGGCAACGGTGTAATTAAAGCGTTGACCGTTGATTTTAGCTTTATGTTGAGTAACAACTTTGCTGTCTACATCAATACGACGTTGGTTATCGGCAAGCGTGCTTGTACTGATTATTAATGCAATAACGGTTATCGGTAAACTGATAATACGACTAAGCTTCATTAGGTGTCCTTATTATTGTTGATACACCATTAAAGACATTAATGAGTTAAATAACAAAAGTATTGAGACTAGTGGCCGATAATACTAGTTAAGTAAGGTATTAATGCGCTTAGAGACGCGTGCTAACCACTTTTATAGTTATTTGGGATTTGGTTTCTTTATTTAGTTAATCACAGAATTCAGGTATATTGCGGGCCTACTTGTATTGATTTTATATACAAGCTATCACCAAAAAAATCTAATGGATTACGCTTTCAAGCACATAAGTGCACTCTACACCGGATGTTTATGGCTAATGCTATTGCAGTAATAGCGTTGTATTTGTCGTTTTGTTACAAAATTAATTAAAGGTAAAGAGAAGCTTTATGCAAAGAGTATTAGTGGTTGAAGACAGTAAAGTCGTGCAGCAGGTGCTTCGCCACTTAACTGCACAATACCTTGATGTAGCAATTGATTTTGCTTGGTCTCTAGCAGAATGCGTAACCTATGTAGAAAAGCACGATTATACGCTTGCGTTAGTTGATCTAACTCTACCCGATGCTCCGCACGGTGAAGTTGCAAAATATACTTTATCTAAAAAAATTCCTACGGTTGTTTTAACCTCAAAAATAGATGAGTACAAGCGCCAACAAATGCTTGAATTGGGCGTAGTTGATTATGTTATTAAAGATAATCGCGATTCTTACCATTATGCCGTTAAGCTCGTTGCGCAATTACTCAGAAATCAAGGCTGTAAAGCACTAATAGCAGATGACTCATTACTAAGTCGCTCGTTAATGAAGCAAATGCTAGAAAAGCAATTGTTTGATGTAACAGATGCCCACGATGGACAACAAGCACTCGAAATATTAAAAGCTAATCCTGATATAAAGCTACTTATGACCGACTACGCTATGCCCTCTATGGATGGCTTTGAACTAGTCAAAGCGGTACGTAATTTTAGAGGCCGAGACGACTTAGCAATTATTGGCTTGTCGGGCGCGGGAAAGCATGGCCTATCAGCACGGTTTATTAAATACGGTGCCAATGACTTTTTAACAAAGCCATTTATGAATGAAGAGTTTCATTGTCGAGTACTTCAAACAATGGAGCAACTGTCGTTAATTTCAGATATTAAAGAAAGCGCACATAGGGATCACTTAACAGGGCTTCATAACCGACGTTACTTTTATCAATATGCAGAAAAGCTCCTTAAAAGTAAAAACCAGAAAAATACTTTGGCATTGCTTGATATCGATTTTTTCAAAAACATTAACGATACATTAGGCCATGAAGGCGGCGATCAGGCTTTAAAGCAGGTTGGTTCATTAATACGATCTACGTTTTCAAAGTTTACGGTTGCACGGGTTGGCGGAGAAGAGTTTGCCATAATATTACCTGAAATAGAGCTAGAACGCGGTCGTGAATACTTTGAAGCATTTAGGAAAAAGATGGCTAGTTACGATTTTTCTATTAGCGATAAATCAATTAAAATTACCACGAGTATAGGCTTGGCTGACTTTCAAGACACTAGTCTAACGCAGGCTATGCGTGTTGCTGACAAAGCATTATACGAAGCTAAAAACCAAGGCAGAAACTGCGTGGTATAACCCTTCTTAAACAAAGCTAGGTACGTGATAAATATATAGAGATATAGCACGCACCAATGTAGCTGACTTGTTAAATTAACGCACCTAATTGGTGCGTTTTTTTTAATCTTGAGTTTGTGTTTGTTACTAAGTAGCTGTTTTTAATTGATATAAAATAGTGGCACAAAGGTTGGATTGTTTAACTCAATAAGATAACAATAAAGAGTCCGAGGGGGCCGCTATGAAAATGATTAGTGCAATCATAAAACCATTTAAATTAGACGACGTGCGTGAAGCACTCGCTGATTTAGGAATTGAGGGGATGACAGTAGTTGATGTTAAAGGTTTTGGACGTCAACGAGGTCATACTGAGTTATATCGTGGTGCAGAATACCAAGTAGATTTTATTCCTAAGATCAAACTTGAAATTGCAACTCGTACTGAAAATTGTCAACGCGTTGTTGAAGCAATCACTAAAATTGCATCAACAGGTAAAATTGGTGACGGTAAAATTTTCGTGTACGACTTGGATCAAATTGTTCGTATCCGTACTGGCGAACTTGACGAAGAAGCAATTTAAGGGGGTCTCATGGAAAATACAATAATAGAACTAAAGTTTTCACTCGATACCTTCTATTTTTTAATATCAGGTATATTAGTAATGTGGATGGCAGCAGGTTTTGCCATGCTAGAGGCGGGCTTAGTTCGCTCTAAAAACACAGCTGAAATTTTAACTAAAAATGTCGCGCTATATTCAATTGCATGTACGATGTTTTTATTAGTTGGCTACAACATTATGTATGTAGACAATGCCGAAGGTGGTTTTATTCCTTCAATAGGCGCTTTAATTGGTACACAAGCTGCCGATGCTGACCATTCTTTAGAATCTGACTTTTTCTTCCAAGTAGTATTTGTTGCAACCGCTATGTCGATTGTATCGGGTGCAGTTGCTGAGCGTATGAAACTGTGGGCTTTCCTAGGTTTTGCTGTAGTACTAACTGGTTTTATTTACCCTATTGAAGGTTACTGGACATGGGGTGGTGGTTTCTTATCTGAAATGGGCTTTGTTGATTTTGCAGGTTCTGCAATTGTGCATGGCGCAGGTGCAGCCGCTGCACTAGCTGGTGTATTAATCCTAGGTGCTCGTAAAGGTAAATATGGTAAGAACGGTGAAATATACCCAATTCCAGGTTCAAACTTACCACTTGCTACACTAGGTACATTTATTTTATGGATGGGTTGGTTTGGCTTTAACGGTGGTTCTCAATTACTACTTTCGGATAAAGAAAACGCAACTGCAGTAGGCCAAATATTACTTAACACCAATGCAGCAGCTGCAATGGGTGCTATTGCAGCACTGTTTGTATGTAAAGTACTTTGGGGTAAATCAGATTTAACAATGGTCTTAAATGGTGCATTAGCTGGCTTAGTTGTTATAACAGCAGACCCTCTATCTCCATCACCATTAATGGCATGTCTACTTGGTCTACTTGGTGGTGCACTTGTTATATTTAGTATCATAGCACTTGATAAAGTTAAGATTGACGATCCAGTGGGTGCTATCTCTGTTCATGGTACGTGTGGCGCATTAGGTATTATGTTAGTACCGCTAACCAATGGTGACGCAAGCTTTGTTAATCAGTTAACGGGTCTAGTATGTATTCTTGCCTTTGTATTTGTAGCATCATTTATTGTTTGGACTGTGCTTAACAAAACAATGGGTATACGAGTAACCGAAGAAGAAGAACTAAACGGTATGGATCAACACGATTGTGGTATTGAAGCCTACCCAGAGTTTGTTTCTGTTCGAAATAGCTAATAGTTTATTTAAATAATAGTGTGTTTACACAAAGCCCTACTTCGGTAGGGCTTTTTTTGTTTCAGGGAGGGTTAACTTTTCGGATGTTAGGATATATCCAATATGCTAAGCTCACACTCGTGAATAACCCTTGGAATAAATTACACTTAAATGGCCGACAATAAAAAAACACCTACCAGTAAACCTGCAGTTAAACGTGCAAGTAAATCGTCAAGCAAGACAAAAAAAAGCACCTCAAAGGGCAGTAAAAAAACAGTGGAAACCACTGTTAAACGCTCTTTTATGAGAAAAACATGGTCAGTGTTTTGGAAACTAAGCTTGGCTGTTTTTATTGCAATGGCAATGTATTTCATTTATTTAGATTCAAAAACAACGCGTATATTTGAAGGTAATAAATGGCAACTTCCAGCGCAAGTGTATGCTCGTTCTATGGAGTTTTATCCGGGGCAATTTTTATCAAGTCAGGAAGTAGTGTTTGAGCTAGAGCGTTTAAATTATTCATCGGTTAATAGATTAAGCCGCACAGGGCAGTTTGTTAAAACAGCAGATAGCATCAAGATTTATCGTCGTGATTTTGAATTTTATGATGGCCTTGAAGAATCACATATTATTGAACTTCGCTTTGCAGGGCAAAAAGTTGCGACCATTAAAGATAAATTTGGCAGGCGTTTAAATTCTGCTCGTCTAGAGCCTGTGCAAATAGCGCGTATTGGTAATGACTCTAAACAAGATAGAGAATTTGTACCACTAGATAAGTTTCCAGCAATGCTAAAAGATACGCTATTGGTGGTTGAAGACCGTGATTTTTACGAACATCATGGTGTATCAGTGTTTTCTATTTTACGCGCGCTTTATTCTAATATTAAAGCGGGGCGCACCGTTCAAGGTGGCAGTACGCTTACTCAGCAATTAGCTAAAAATATTTACCTAACGCGTGAGCGCTCTTTAGTACGAAAAATAAATGAGGCCTTTATTGCCCTTATTTTAGATTATCGTTATTCAAAAGATCAGATATTAGAAGCTTACTTAAATGAAGTATACCTAGGGCAGTCATACAACCAAGGTGTGCACGGTATGGGGCTTGCTGCTGACTTTTACTTTTCAAAGCCAGTAGATGAGCTTGAGTACGATCAAATTGCTTTGCTGGTGGCAATGGTTAAAGGTCCATCTTATTACAACCCACGTCGCTATAAAGAGCGCACAATGGAGCGCCGAGACTTAGTGCTTCGCCTTATGGTTGAAAACAAGCTACTTAGCACAAAAGAGTACCGTGCATCGCTTAATCGTCCAATTGATATTGCGCCAATGAAAGCGAGTTTACAAAAATCATATCCAGGCTATTTAGAGTTAGTAAACAGAGAACTAAATGAATTATTGCCAGATCAGCAAACACTTGATGCTGGCGTAAGAGTATTTACTTATTTTGACTTACAAAAGCAAACAGCAATGGAAGAGTCTATTGAAAAGAGCTTACCGTACCTGGAAAATCGTCCTAGAACCGAAAAACTAGAAGCAGCCATGATCTCTGTTAATGTAGAAAAGGGCGGTGTATCTGCACTTGTTGCAGGGCGCGATGTTCGTTATTCAGGGTTTAACCGTGTTTTAGATACAAAGCGTAATATTGGCTCGCTGGTAAAACCGGCTGTGTATTTAAGCGCATTGCAATTACCACATTATAATTTAGCTACTTTGCTTGATGACTCGCCAGTACAGGTTACAAATGAGCAGGGAAAAGTGTGGCAACCAGAAAATTTTGATCATAAATACCGTGGAGCAATCCCTCTTTATAAAGCATTTAGTAACAGTATTAATATTCCAGCGGTTAATTTAGGCCTCGATGTAGGTGTTGATAAAGTCGCGAAAACACTAAAAGGATTAGGCGCTAAAGGGGCGATAAACGAATACCCATCGTTGCTTTTAGGGGCTGTTGAAATGTCGAGTTTTGAAGTTGCTCAGCTTTATACGACAATTGCTGCAGATGGCGAATATAAAAAGCTCACTGCAATTTCGGCATTAACTGACTCGGTTGGTAAAGTACTTTATAAGCATAAAGTAAATGCAGAGCCTCGTTTTGATAAATCTGCAATGTATATGACTAAATACGCGATGAAACGCGTAACGAAAGACGGCACTGCTAAACGCTTAAATTTACACTTCCCATCAATCCAACTAGCAGGTAAAACAGGAACTAGTAACGATTTACGTGATAGTTGGTTTGCAGGCTTTGATCAAAATACTGTGACTGTTGCGTGGCTTGGTCGAGACGACAACAAAAGCACGGGTTTAACAGGCAGCGTGGGCGCATTAGAAGCGTATATTCGTTACTTAAAGCCACTTAATCCACAAGCAATAGCTGATACGCGTCCTCCATCAATACGCTGGGCATTTGTAAATGAGCAAACGGGTAAGCAGGCACCACCAGGATGTGGCAAGGTGATTCAGCTACCGCTTAGAGCGAGTGAGTTTGAGCCAAGACCACAATGTATTCGTTAATTTAAGATTACTTTAAACAACAAAGCCGCTTATTTAGCTGTCTCTTGATCACAAGTCTGACTCAAGAGATTTTGCTAAATCGTAGCCTTCCAGGATGGCTTGTAACTTAAGCCATCCTTGCCATAACACTTTCACAGATGCACGCCCTGTGCGCTTGGTATCTTTCCAGCCTCCTAACTTTGCCAGTTCCTGATACGCCCATGACATATTTGGAGCAGTTTCAGGCAATGGTGTTTTTATTCTCTTTAACCACAATAACTTCCATGCTTTGGGAGATAACAGTTGTTCACAACTTGGAGAATCAGGCTGCTCATTGGTGAACTTTAGTTGCAATATTCGCGTCGCAATAAAGCCATTAATCGTCACCAATCTTTCCATGTTATCTTGGCTTTGAAGGCGTAAACTTTCGATATCCGTACCATCACTTTTCCAGACTTTATGGTATTCCTCTACAAGCCAACGGTGCTCATAGTAGGTGATGATAGCTAAAGCGTCTTCTTTGCTGGTGACTGGTTCACTGGTTAATAGGTGCCAGCTTAAGCCGTTCTCAGCGTTTCCTCGCTCTGCACAGCCGACATAGTAAACTGGGAGGGAGTGTCCTTTCTTATTGTAAGGCGCTTTGAGTGTCACTGGCGCATAGGTGATATCCAGTGTTGCGCTTCGGGCTTTTCTTCCTCCTTTTTGTGCAATGTGGATGTGTTTGGTGCCTGCACTCATCAGCTCGCTTGCAAACGCATAGAGCTTATCCTCACCTTCTTCAATATGACGACTTTGCATCGAGCGTACGACGAATCGTTGCTGCTCGCTCAGTTTATACTGCAAGTATTCGTAGATGTCCGCTTCGCGGTCACACACCGATATCACGTTCGCCATTTGTCCTTGCAGCCGCTCTGCCATCGCTCGTGACGCTGACTCCCACTTGTAACTTTCTTTTTCTTCGTAAGAAGTCGTCGCGTGTTTTTCTCTTTTTCCAATCGTGTTGATATCACGACTCCAGCGAGACTGTTCAATTAATCCCACAACTTGCTTTGTGTCTGGCGCAAACAGTAATACGCTATGAGCTAACAAGCCTCGTTGTTTTGCTCCTCGTCCGACATGACCCAAATCATCTCGAATGGAGGAATGTTTATAAATTAGTGTGGTCGTGTCTTCTAATGCGAGTAATAAGTTATGACTTTTTGCTTGTTCAACCGTGGCTTTAAAGCCTGACTCTGCTATAGCCGTTGCGTCAATATTCTCGTTGCGAATAAAGCGGTAGGCACCTTCCATATCGGCGGGGGATTGAGTGATGTTCACAAGTGGTTTTCCTGGTTCATTTGCAAGCGTTGATGCTAACTTTACCAGACGCGCTGTTCTTCTTGGATCACCTAAGTCCGATTTACCGAATTGTTGTTTTGCCCAATGAGTATGTTCGTTAATCATAATGTGCCCTCAAACAAGATTTGAAGATCTGATCATGACATTGAGATTTAGTTCAAAAAAATCCCCGCTAATTTCTTAGCAGGGATTTGTGTATAAGAGACAGCTTATTTAGCGGCTTTGTTGTAAGTTGTAGTTAACGCTTAAGATTTAAAAAACTGCATTGATTTGGTTAAATCATTAGATAAGCGACTTAGCTGTTGTGCATCTTGCAGCGTTGATTGAGCTGATGTTAGCGTTTGATCTGCTAAATTGCTCACCTCTTGCGAATCATTCAATGCCTGTGTTGTCGCATTTGACTGCTGTTTAACACGCTCTGCAATAACTTCACCTTGATGTTTAATGTCGCCCATACTTTGCTCTGCGCTTTGCAATACTTCATTGGTTTGATTGGCTGCTTTTACCGATTGCTCCATTTTTTCAACACTTGAGCGCATTTTTTGCTGAGTGTCGTCAGATGCTTGTTGTAAGGAGCTAATAATTTGATGTATTTCTTGGGTTTGTGTTTGTGTACGCTGAGCAAGAGTTCTTACTTCATCAGCTACAACGGCAAAGCCTCGACCATGTTCGCCAGCTCGTGCAGCTTCAATAGCGGCATTGAGTGCAAGCAAGTTTGTTTGATCGGCTATCTCACTAATACCTTTACTTACTTTGCTAATTTCTTGGCTATCTTGTGCTAGCTTATCGAGCGCTTGTTGGCTCTCTGCAAATTCAATTTGTAGATCTTGCATATATTTAGCAAGCTCCATTGTATTGTCAGAACCTTGCTTTACATGCGCAGCAGCATCTTGCGCAGTAAGCGTTGCTTGATGCGCTGACTCTTCAACAGCAAGTGCGTTTTGAGCCATTTCGCTGAGTGCATTATAAATGGCATTTACTCGAATTTGCTGTTTTGAAACATCATTGCTTGTTTGGCTACTCGCATGTGATAGCGATTTAGTTGCGCCGCATAGCTTTTCTGTACTTGCTTTAACATCAAATAATAAATGTGAAAATGCATTAAGTAATGCATTGTAGCGCGATGCAATAATTCCCATTTCATCATTAGTACTCGAATCGATAGTGGCATTTAAGTCGCCATTCGCGGCTCTGTTAGCGGCATCAGCAAAGCGATTAATAGTATCAACAACTGCAAAATAAAAACCAATCATTAAATAAAATGCAAATAACAAACTAATCAATGAAGCGGCTAAAACAAGATTTCGAGTCCACTGTTGAGTTTGCAGTTTTGCTTCAATAAGGCTCTCAAGCGTTGGAATACTCTTACTAACAAGTTGATTAATACTGCTGTGAACATTGTTTGTTAGTTTAGTAAATTCTGATTGAGTTAATAAAATATCGTCTGGCTCAAGTAGTTTTTCATCTATCGCTTTTTTAAATGCACCAACAGCACTGTGTAAATTATCTAACGAGGGCATGAGCGCTTTATTTACTGACTTGTCTGCATTGGTGGCTACATTGAGTATTTTATCGAGTTGTTTTTCGTATAAAGGAAGTGACTTACTAAAATTTGAAAGTGCTATAAACGTATCTGGCGTAAAACGATTACTTGCCAAAACAGTGCTTGCGCTTTGCGCTGTCGAGTTTATTTGCATTATAAGTGCAGGAATTGGCGTGACTAAAGAGCGGTTTACATAAGCACTAGCTAACTGGCTATCTAATGCTAAGTTAGACTGAATAGAAACAAGTTCAAGTACATCATTTGCTTGATCGTCTTTTATATCAAAACCGAGTGAGCGAGCTATTTTTATATTTTGATTTGCTTCCCCCTGCATTTGATTTGAGAGTATTGACCTGTAGCCTTTTAAACCTTGTTGCTGCATTTTTGAAACAGCGATACTTTCACTTAATAATGAGACTAAAAAAAACAAACTAAGTGCAAGAGGAACGAGTAAAATTCCAAACATTAAGCTTATTTTTGTTTTGTATTTTAAATTTGCCATTAGCTGGATAGCGGGAAAAGAAAATTGGCGTAATCCTGACATAAGGCTCTCTTGTATTTTTGTAATTAGGGTAAAGGTGAATAGACCTTGTTATGCTTAATTATCATTCATTTATAGTACTTTACAAATAAAAAAAGCCCTTTCGGGCTTTTTTCAATCTTTAGTCTTAATTACACACTGTAAAAACAAGTGCTTATAAATATAAAAAGTAATTTTAACTTAAAGTTTAGCAAACGAGCGTTCTGCTGCCGCTATTGTTTCTTTTACTTCTTGCTCAGTATGCGCAGCACATACAAAACCAGCTTCAAATGCTGATGGAGCAAGGTACACACCTTCTTCAAGCATAAGGTGGAAAAAACGTTTGAAGCGCTCTAGGTCGCATTCAGTAGCTTGTTTGTATGTCGTTACTTTTTCAGCATCAGTAAAAAAGAATCCATACATGCCGCCAGCATAATTAGTTGTTAATGCAATGCCTGCTTTTTTAGCGCCCGCTTCAAAGCCTTCACAAATTGCTTTAGACGTTGCTTCTAACTTATCGTGTAGACCTGGCTCACATAATAGCTCAAGTGATTTTAAACCTGCAGCCATCGCAATAGGGTTACCAGAAAGAGTACCCGCTTGGTAAACAGGGCCCACAGGCGCAATGTAATCCATTATTTCGGTTTTACCACCAAACGCGCCAACGGGCATGCCGCCGCCAATGACTTTACCTAAACACGTAAGGTCTGGTTTAATGTTGTAATACGCTTGTGCACCGCCAAGTGCAACACGAAAACCCGTCATTACTTCATCAAAAATAAGTACTGACTTATATTCGTCACACACATCACGCAAACCTTCTAAAAAGCCTTGCACTGGTGGAATGCAGTTCATGTTACCAGCTACTGGCTCTACAATAATACAGGCAATTTCGTCAGCGTATTTTGCAAAAATAGCTTTTACTTCATCTAGGTTATTAAATGATACAGTAAGTGTATGCTTAGCAAAGTCCTCAGGAATACCAGGAGAATTAGGTACGCCCATTGTTAGTGCACCAGAGCCTGCCTTAACTAATAACGAGTCAGCATGGCCGTGGTAACAACCTTCAAATTTTAATATTTTATCGCGGCCGGTAAAGCCACGTGCTAAACGAATTGCACTCATCGTTGCTTCAGTGCCTGAGCTAACCATGCGTACTTTTTCGATTGATGGAACCAGCTCTTTTACTTTTTCAGCCATTAATATTTCGGCTTCAGTTGGCGCACCATAGCTAAGGCCATTTTCGACTGCTTCGTGCACGGCTTGTTTAATTGCAGGGTGGTTATGGCCCATGATCATAGGCCCCCAAGAGCCAACATAATCAATGTAACGATTACCGTCGGCATCAAATGTAAACGCGCCTTCTGCTTTTGTAATAAATAGCGGCGTACCGCCTACACCATTAAAAGCACGAACTGGCGAGTTTACGCCACCTGGAATAGAGGCTTGAGCGCGTTCAAATAAGTCTTGGCTAATTGTCATGAAAAATCCTATAAATTGTCACTTAAAGAGGGTTTAGCTGTCGCGTTTGCGGCTAAACCAAGGTACGTCCACTTCATACTTATCGACTTTATTTTCTACGCCGAGTGTTAAAGCAAACAGTGCCATACGAATTAATACGCCATTTTGTACCTGGCGGAATATTGCTAAATTATCGTTACTGTTTAAGTCGTTATCAAGCTCGTTGGCTTCTAAGCGACTATCACGTGGTAACGGATGCATTAACACAGAGTTAGGTTTGCAATGAGCGCTGTAAATAGATTGGCTAATTCTAAAACCGCCACGGTATTTATTTGCTTCTTCTTGTGAAGGAAAGCGCTCTTCTTGAATACGTGTTTGGTAAACAATATCGGCTGCTAAATTACCTTCCATCTTGTTTACTAGCTCAATTTTGTGTCCTGCATTTTCTACGGCATCTAAAATGCTCGTTGGCATTTGTAGGCCATCAGGCGCGACCATCGAAAACTTTACGTTTTTATAATGGCACAATAGCTTTGATAGAGAATGCA
Organism: Pseudoalteromonas arctica A 37-1-2; assembly: GCF_000238395.3. Taxonomy (GTDB): domain Bacteria; phylum Pseudomonadota; class Gammaproteobacteria; order Enterobacterales; family Alteromonadaceae; genus Pseudoalteromonas; species Pseudoalteromonas arctica. Next base: position 2,932,331 of record NZ_CP011025.1, on the reverse strand, counting down.
CTGTGCGACCATATTTTAAATCACCCACAAGCGCTATATGCATGCCATCAATATTTTGATCAAAACGGTGTAATTCACGCTCAATGGTTAATAAATCAAGTAATGCTTGAGTCGGGTGCTCATTTGGGCCGTCGCCGCCATTAATAACCGGCACAGTACAGCCATCAGCAAATTCACTTACTGAGCCTGCGTCAGGGTGACGCATAGCAACAGCATCGGCATAAGCTGAAATTACGCGTGCGGTATCGTAAAGTGATTCACCTTTTGCAAGCGCTGAGCTTTGCATACCTGTAGTTTCACGTACACCGCCGCCAAGTAAGTTAAAGGCAGTACCAAAGCTAACTCGCGTGCGAGTACTTGGTTCAAAAAACAAATTAGCTAAAATAGCGCCTTTAAGCACCGTTGTTTGCTTTTGTTTTTTAGCATAAGGCTCCATTTTTTTAGCTACTGCAAAAATACGTTCAATGCAGTCTCTGTCTAGCTGATTTACAGACAGTATATGTTCGCCTTGGAAACTTAACATGGGGTAATTCCTAATCAATCAAATGGGCGCGATAATCCATAAATGGAGCACGCAATCGCGCGTGTTATAGCAAGTATTGTAAATTGCAGCGCAGTTTAACATGCACCGAAACGCTTATAAATTAGGTTTTATTACCGCAAGTGCCACAATGATGAGCAGCGCAATAACAGGGAGCTCATTAAAAATACGGTAAAAGCGGTCTGTTTTAGTGTTTCGGTCATGTTTAAAGTCACTTAATAACTTAAAACAGTAGCCGTGGTATAGGTATAAAATAATTACCAGTACAAGTTTGTAATGTAGCCACATACTGTATTTAAACCAATCACGACCATATTCAACAATGGTTAACACACCAAATACAGCCGTTAAAACAGCAAATGGGGTTACGAAATAAAGTAACCTGCGCTCCATAACTTTAAGCATAGAGTTACATGATCTTTCTTCGCTCATTGCGTGATATACAAATAATCGAGGCAAGTAAAAAATACCGGCAAACCACGCAATCATAAAAAATATGTGGAGTGTTTTATAAATCAATAATGCGCTCATAATAGTCCTTATTGCTTAAAGTAAGCTGTTACGAATGGTTAAAATATGATGAATTTGATCCCAGCGTAATAGCCCCATAATTTGTTGATTATCTAAAAGGTTATAAACGTAAAGCGCGCCACTTCTTTTATCTTTTAGTATATCGAATGCATCGGCTAGGGTGGCTTGGCTGCTGATGCCCTGCAAGCTAATGTAATTTATATTTATTGCTTCATCAGACATTAGCGTTAAATCGTATTCAGCGAGGCGATAGCCATTTTCTTCGTCAAAAACAATCAAGGGTGTTTGGCTATCCATGGCATCAAGCGTATTTTTTATTTGCTCTTTATCGTCTGAGTAAAGCAATTTAAAGTCTTCATCCATATCATCCATTATTCCCACTTTTTGTAATGCTTCGGTAGCGGGAGATACATGGTACGGCAATCCCTGAAAATCTAATTGCTGCAAAAATATGGAGCGATTTCCAAAAAATTGTAATGCAGTTACATATGCAGTGGTTATAACTATCATCGCAGGAACGATTATTTCAGGTGATGATGTAAGCTCCATTACTGTTGTTAATGCAGCAAGTGGTGCATGCAGTGTAGCCGCTAATAATCCAGCCATACCTAAAACCCCATACGTACCCGCAATATCAGTACCCGGGCTAATATATTGAGCAAAAAAGGCCATTAATGTCCCAATTAATACACCAAGCCCAATTACAGGACCAATTAAACCGCCCGGAATACCCAAACCAATAGCAAACAATGTGGCAAGTAGTTTAGCGATTAAAATGGTAGTAAGCAGCTTTACGTTATCAGGAGATTCAACCGCGATAGTAATCGCACTCATACCAGAACCCATAGCATGAGGCACCGCGTAAGCTATCAAGCTGGCAATACAGCCTGCGATTAGTAAACGAGGAAACATACTTAAAGGTTTAAATGTTTTAATAATTAGCATTAAGTTTTGATTAAAGCTAAATGCTATAGCGCCCAGCGCCATACCGCATAATATTAAATAAGGGTAATGCCAACCACTTAATGGCGCTATTGTAATGAGTGCAAGTTCAGAGCCTTCACCAAAAACAAACTGCGTAGCGAGTGCACCAGTAACAGCAGCAAGCATGATTGGCACAAATATGTGTACTTTATATTCTCGAAGTACCACTTCCATTACAAAAATAACGGCTGCAAGTGGGGTATTAAACGAAGCGGCTATACCTGCTGCAACGCCGCAACCACTTAAAGTACGCATGGCGTTATGCGGTAAATGTAGTTTATCCGCTAAAATACTCGCACCTGTTGCGCCCATATGTACGGAAGGCCCTTCTCGGCCAACCGAAAAACCGCTAATGAGTGCAAGTGCGCCACCAACAAATTGATTAACCGTATTGTATAAAGGCATTTGCCCGTAATGGCGTTTAATACGATGAATAACAAAAGGAATGCCTAAACGGTAATGTTTAAAGCCAGTAAATGCAGCAAAGCACGCAATTAAAAATGCGGCTATTAATGGCATTAAAACGCGTTCAAGAGTCGGTAGGGTAGTAAAGTCGTCAGGTGTTTCCAAAAATAAGCTTTGAAAAAACAAAATAGTTAAGCGAAATAAAATAATAAAAAATGCAGCAATTAATCCGGCAACTACGCCTAATAAGCATAATTGTACAGATGTTTTAGGTTTTGCCAGTCGACGCCTGAGTTGCTCAAGCCACATGCATTATTTCCTCGCCGCATTTTTCAGCAGCATTTTAGCAAAAGAGTTTAGTTAAGTCCTTGTGATTTTGAATTTTTCGTAACTTATATTAACAATTTGCAGTAAAGATTAAGACCTATTTTTTATAACTAAAATTTTTAATGAATTTATAGTTTACAAGGGTCGCTTTTAGTTTGCTTAAGTATTATTTTAGTGAGCAAATGTTTAACCACTTTTTTACTAATTTATAGGTATAACTTAGAGTAAAGAGTTGTTTTACTATACTTGATTAAAACACTCGGGTATTAGATAATCACGCCATTGCGATATTGAGGGTTTTAAAATGTCTGAAGAATTACCAATTAAGTTCAGCGATGCAGCTGCTGTTCGCGTTAAACAGTTAATCGACGAAGAAGAAAATCCAGATTTAAAACTGCGTGTTTATGTAACAGGTGGTGGTTGTTCTGGTTTTCAATATGGTTTTACTTTTGATGAAAAAGCGAATCCTGGCGATTTAGAAATTGTAAAAAATGGTGTAACACTCGTTATCGATCCAATGAGCATTCAATATTTGGTTGACGGTGAAGTTGATTACACTGAAGGATTAGAAGGCGCACGCTTTTTTGTATCTAATCCTAATGCAACAACAACCTGTGGTTGTGGTGCAAGCTTTAGCGTTTAACAGCCAAACGCTAAATAGAATGAAGCCGCTTTTGCGGCTTTTTTAATGCCTACAAATCGGTTGGGGCGTATTCGGTTATTTGCATTATCAATACAAAAAAGCCAAGTACAAAAGCAGAAAACGCTAAAATGTATATGAAGCCTTTTTTGCCTTGCTTAATTGGTACGCCGTTGTGGCGCAAAAAAAAGTACCAACCCAAGCACAACACAATCGGTAATAAAAAAAGAAGTCTGAACATTATTCGGCCTTTTTGGTGCTAATTATTGCTTAATCATAAACATGTGACGATAAATTGGAACAAAATTGTTATAAAAATTCATTTAAATATTTTATAACTAGAAATTAATTTATTAATACTTTTTGAGTACTTAGGTCAATATTCAGCGTTTATAAATATTCACTCGTGTTCATATTTGTACCGAGTATGTAATTAGTTATTTAACCAAAGTGTTAATAGTATATAATGTATCCAAGAATGAGACGGGCAAAATTTCATTCTCAATAAAAACAAATCTTTACCACATTATTAGCGTAGTTTTTTAGCTATATTGGTGGAGTGAGTAGCAACACATGCTTTGTTAAGCAATAGCTTGCTATTGAAAATATGGTATGACTGCTTACTTGCCTACAGCTATTGATAGAGACTACTGCTTTAATAGGTACGTCAAATCATCTAGTAGGAGATGTAAAATGATGGGCAAAACAGTTTCTTCTGAAGAAAATGCAAAGCTAACAAAGTGGCTTAAAAGTAAGCGCCACGAAAAGGGTCATACAATGCGAAGCCTAGCACAAGTGCTGGGAACGCCTCATTCGTTTATCGGCAAGATTGAAAATCAAGAACGCCGTTTAGATGTGATTGAGTTTGTTCGTTATTGTACAGCTCTAGAAGTTGATCCACATGAAGCACTTAGCTTGCTAAAAGTAGATTAACTCAAACATTGCTTAGTACACTTTAAGGGGCACTTGATAGTGCTAAGCAATATGTTAATGCAGGGATGCATTAAATATTTTTATGATAATTTTTCTCAAGCTCATATAATTTATGCCTAATCAGGTATAAAAATATCAGCGAAGGTATAACCATCAAGGCTGTTAAAACAAAGAACAGCGACCAATTTCCCATTAACCAATCATCAATTACTACACCACTGTAGCTCGAAAGTAACGTTCGTCCTAAATTCCCTAATGACGCCAGTAATGCATAGTGTGTTGCACTAAATGCTCTATCGCATAGCATCGAAATAAAGGCCACCATAGCGACCAGCGACCATGCTTGCGTAAACCCATCAATAACAATAGCAAAGGCATACAGTCTTAAATCAGGGCCAACTAAAGCAATCCACGAAAAGGCTAAGTTTGAGGCTGCCATCGCAATGCCACTAACAAATAAACCCTTAACAATGCCATATTTTTGATTAAATAAACTGCCAACAAAGGTAAATATGATTGTAAGTACGGCAGTACCTACCTTTGAAAATGTAGCTATATCGCTATTGCTAAAACCAATTTCTTTATAAAAAACAATCGACATTCGCCCTAAAAACGCTTCGCCTATTTTAAATAAGAAAATAAACGCAAGTAATGCCAGTGCCGTTTTAACGCCATTTTTAGTAAAAAAAGCTCTAAATGGATCAATAACGGTTACCGCGAGCCACGCAACAGTTTTTGTAAGAGGGGTTTGTTTTGTAGAGGACAGTTTTTCAAGGTACACACGTTCAAGCTCGGCATGTACCGCTTCTCTATTTGATTCAGGTTCTTTTGCAAACAATGCTCCACTCATTAGCAGCAGCATTACAGCAGCTAAAAAGTAATAAATTTGTGGCCAGTCGAGCGAGGGGATATCAGCCATATAAAATGGAATTGCACCTAAAAGCGCATAACCTGTCCACCAACCAGATGTTGCCATAGCGGCTGCCGCTGTTGCTTTGTGAGATTCGTTTGCTTTAAGTGTGTCTATTCTGAATGCATCAATAGCAATGTCTTGCGTTGCAGAAGCAATGGCGATTAACAAACAAATCGCAGCAACAATTGCTAAATTAGCTTTTAAATCAAGCCCAGCTAATAATAAGGTGCCAATAAAAATAAAGCTCTGGCACAATAGTATCCAGCTGCGACGTTGGCCTAGCCATTTATATAAAATAGGGAGTTTTGTACGGTCAATGAGCGGTGACCATAAAAAATTGATACTGTAAGCGCCAAATACAATGCCGAATAGGCCAATCATGCTGCGGCTTAGGCCTTCATCCTTTAGCCAAGCCGACATAACAGAGCCAATTAATACCCACGGAAAGCCGCTACTCATACCAAATATAAAAATATGGATTAAGCGTTTGTCTTTAAAGTAAGAAAAATATTCGCTAATAGAGAGAGATTTGCTCATAGGGCCTTCATTGGCTTTGATGCAGAGCAGCTAAGCTGCTCTTAAATAAATTACAGTGGAACTTGTTCAAGCATTTTAATATTTAAGATGATCACCGGTTTTTTAGGAACAAAATCGTAACCAATCTTTTCATTAAACCCTGTTTCAACAGCCATGATCTTATCAAGGGTATCGTAGCCATCCATTACATTACCAAATACTGCAAAACCCCAATCTTTCCCTGGATTTAAGTGATCATTATTATCCATGTTAAAAAAGAATTGGCGTGTTCCCGAGTGAGGTTCACGGTCCTGATACGCCATAGCAATGCTGTACATATCATTTTTTAAACCATTGCCGCTTTCATTAAAAATAGGGTCATTTTCGTGTAAGCCGTCGTAATCTTTATCGTAACCACCACCTTGAATAACAAAGTCGCGGTCGTTTTCTACATCGCGCTCAATACGATGAAAAACACTGCCTTGATAGCTCTTATCTGACACGTAAGTTAAAAAGTTATTGACCGTAATGGGTGCTTTTGAACGGTCCAGTTCAACAACAATACTGCCCATCGTCGTTACGATTTCGACGCGTGGAAAAATATTGTCTTTTTGCACAAAGCGGCCTTCTTGGGCTGCCAAGCTACTTACACTAAAAAATAGGCCTAAGCAGATTAAAAAAAGTCGTTTCATAGTTAACCTTCTAAAAATTCTATTAATTCAGGGTCAGATACAATGCGGGTAATAATTTGTTCAGTCAACTTATTGAGCTGACCTTCTATTTTTACTCGCTCGTGACTAAACGGACCTTCTAAATTAGCACTGCCTCTATACACTTTACTAAAATTACTTGAGGCGCGAATAACGCGCACGCCAAGCTCTATATGGGCTTCGCTGATATGGCTCACAAGTTTTTCGGTCACAACAGCCTGCAGTGCATGAATATCTACTTCAAAGCGAACAGTTGCCAAGTTAGAAATGCTGGCACCATTGCGGCTAAGGGCGCTGTCTAAAACACTTTTAACAGATTCAGTAAGACCTTGGCTTGCAAAGGTTTTAGTTTTGTCTGATTCAATAAGTTTAAGTGTTGATGAGTCGCCACGTAAATCAATTACACTGGTGCTTAAGCTACTATTTATAGTGCTTATTTGACCACTTTTATAAACAGGATTGAGTATTACTTGGCTAGGCTGATTCGCACAGCCACCAAGTATTAGTAATACACAACACCCAATTATAATGTTTGTTAATTTCATTTATAGCATTCCACTATTTTTAGTTGCACTTAGAACGACAAACTTTTTGTTTGAGCCTAACAACTTACAGTTTCCGAACATACGGTTTAATTTATCGTGATAATCTAAATGACGATTACCAATAATACGCAGCTCGCCGCCTTCTTTTAAAGTATCTTTTGCTTGTTTAAACATTTGCCAAGCAATGTGATCGGTAACAGCTTGAGCTTGGTGAAATGGAGGATTACAAAGCACCATATCCACACTGTCTCTTTCAAAGCCTGTTAAACAATCGTTTTCGATGAACTCACAGTTATCAAACTTATCGCCTAGGTTAATTTCTACATTTAACCGGGCTGACTCTACTGCCATGTAAGACTCATCAACAAAGGTAATTGATGCATTAGGGCAACGAGCAAGCGTCATTAATCCAACAACGCCGTTACCACAGCCTAAATCAATAATGCTTTTAGCTTTTGGTGTTTCTGGTAAGTAGTTAAAAAAGAAGCGCGCACCAATATCCAACGAATCACGCGAAAACACATTTGCATGATTTGTTATATTAAACTCAGTACCTTCAAGCTCCCATGTTATAGGGAAGTCTGCTGCTTTATATCCGCCTTTAGCTGTGCTTAATATAAGACGAGACTTTTTAACTGCTAGGCTTGTTGTTGTTTCACCAATAAATTGCTCAAATGATTTTATTGTTGAATTATGAATTTCTTTTGTTTTACCTGCGGCAATTACTGGCGTACCAGGTGCAAGTACTTCACTAAGTTCACTTAATTGGAACTGTAAAAAACCCACATTACGAGGGATTTTAATAAGTACTAAATCAACATCCTCTGGTAATGCCGATAAACTATCTACTTGCGTAAACTCTGCTGTAGGTAGCTTGTTTTCTTGTAAGTTATAAGCCGCAGCTTGGTGGCTAATATAAGAATCATTAACTGAACAAACCGTTAACTTATTAAAATAACAAGCAAGTGCACCAAAGCTATCGTTTAAAATAAGCAATGAGCGACAATCTGGGTGATGTTCGTTAACATAATTGATAAGGTACTCATCTGCCGAATCCCACGCTTGTAAGCTGCGGTTTTTTTGATCCAATGGAAAGCGTTCAAGAGTAAAGGTTTTATCGCCTAGCTGGGCTTGCGTCGTCATAATGGTTCGTTGATCAGTAATCTAATGTAGGTAAATTCTAACATGCAACGGCAAAACGCCAACCCCCAACAGTTACCAAATGGCTTTTCTTATCAAAGTAGGGCACTTAGTGCACAAAAAAGCCTCGTTCTATTTTATTATTTGCAAAAAAACTTACGTTGGCAGCAACCCGATGTAACCGTTTATGGCAAAACGGGGCCTATTCCACGACTGCAATGTTTCATGAGTGATTTAAATATTGAATACGGCTATTCAAGTAGTAAGCAAATAGTAGAACCATGGGATGAATTGTTACTCAATATGCGAAAGCGTTTAGAAGCACATTTAAACCAGCCTCTAAACTCATTGCTCGTTAATTATTACCGAGATGGTAATGATACGATGGGATGGCACAGTGATGATGAAATAGAGCTTGGTGATAAACCAACAATTGTGTGTGTCTCTCTAGGAGCTGATCGGGTTTTAAAGTTAAAGCACAAGGCGAGCAATAAAGTAACCGACTTAAAATTACAAAGTGGCAGCTGTTTAATAATGAATGGACATAGCCAACGAGATTATCAACATGCAATACCTAAGCAAACCACGCTTGCGCATCCGCGAATAAGTTTAACTTACCGATTTATAAAGCACATTAAGCAAAAGCAATTTAGTTAGCCAATCGCTGCGTTAAATTGTTATAGTAAGTGTATAAATTAGCTAATTAAAACGGTCTTTTTATGTCAATGCAGCAACAGATCCAAGAAAAAATAAGCAACGCCATTGCGTGTAAACATTTAAACGTGATTAACGAAAGCCATATGCACAATGCGGGCACTGAATCACACTTTAAAGTAGTAGTGGTTAGCGAAGATTTTGCGGGTAAGCGTTTATTACAACGTCATCGCGAAATTAATGAAATTTTAAAAGATGAGTTAGCAAATCATATTCATGCACTCGCTATTCATACATATACACCCGATGAGTATGCAGAGCAGGGCGGCGAAGCGCCTGATTCACCCAATTGTATGGGTGGCTCTAAAGTTAGCTAAGTAATGTTTTAGAGTATTTGATGAGTGTTTAACTGATCAGATCAGTGTTTTTAGTATTAGCCTTTAAACTAGCGCTAATTTTTATTGTAAAAGATATAGGATGATCAATGGTCATTAAGCCTAAAATTCGTGGATTTATCTGCACAAACGCACACCCAGCTGGTTGTGCAGAGCATGTTCAAGAACAAATTAACTATGTAAAACAACAAGGCGCATTAAAAAGTGCACCAAAAAATGTATTAGTTATTGGCGCATCAACAGGCTACGGCTTGGCATCGCGCATTACTGCTGCGTTTGGTGGTGGTGCTAAAACATTAGGTATTTTCTTTGAAAAAGAAGGTACAGATCGTAAAACAGGTTCTGCTGGTTGGTACAATACCACTGCTTTTCAAGAAGCTGCAGACGAAGCGGGTCTTTGGTCTAAAAATATTAATGGCGATGCGTTTTCTAACGAAATCAAGCAAAAAGCAATCGACACTATTAAAGCAGATTTGGGTAAAGTAGATTGTATTATTTACAGCCTAGCGTCTCCTCGTCGTACTGATCCAAATACAGGCGAAGTGTTCTCATCTACACTTAAGCCAATAGGTAATGCAGTAACCACTAAAAACTTAAATACATCAAAGCGTGAAATTGATGAAATTACTGTTGAAGCTGCAAATCAAGACGATATCGACAACACTATTAAAGTAATGGGTGGTGAAGATTGGGAAATGTGGATTGACGCATTAAAAGAAGCGGATGTATTAGCCGATAACTTTAAAACTACAGCGTATACTTATATTGGTAAAGAGCTAACATGGCCAATATACGGACACGCTACTATTGGTAAAGCTAAAGAAGATTTAGACCGTGCAACGGCTGCTATTAAAGAATCAACAAAAGATTTAAATGGTGAGGCGTATGTTTCATCACTTAATGCAGTAGTGACACAAGCAAGTTCTGCTATTCCTATTATGCCGTTATATATTTCTGCTTTATTTAAAGTTATGAAAGCAGATGGCACGTATGAAGGCACCATTGAGCAAATTCACGCATTATTTAGTGAAAACCTATATGGTGAATCGCCTCGCTTTGACGACGGTGGGCATTTATTCCAAAACTATAAAGAGCTAGAAGACGATGTGCAAGCACGCGTTCAAGCTGTATGGGATAGTGTTGATACAAGCAGCATTGATGAGCTAACAGACTATGTTGGTTACCATAATGAGTTTTTACGCTTATTTGGTTTTGGTATAGACGGTGTTGACTACGATCAAGACATAGATTCAGTTAAGCCAATTGCTAATATGATTGACTAACAGAACTTAGGGCCTGTTTATCTTTCGAGTTTAAATTTGCAGCAGTCTGTTTGGTATTTAGGCAAGGCAGAGCCTATGTAGTGTGGTTATTCCCCATAAATGGGCGATAACGTAGCATTAATGCCAAACAGGCGCTGCCCAAAGGGTTCTGCCTAGGGGCTATTTACTCTTTGTTGCTCGGTTTTTACTTAGCCCACTAGGTTACAAACCTCACGCCGCGATTAAATAGCCCCTAGATTGAACAAATTTTAATCCTGAAAGGTCAACAGGCCCTAGTTATTAAAAGCCGCAATAGCGGCTTTTTTTGTATTATGCGATTTGTTTAATTTGCGATGAAATCAGGAACGATAATTGCTTAGGCTACCACTTTGGTCTACCTTGATTTTTATTTAAATCACTTAACAAAACTAAATAAGTGTTTCTGTCGTATAATTTTCATAAATACACTCGCATAGTCATCTAAAATGATGTTAAAATCTCGACAATATGTGATGAGTTTTACTACGTTGCTTGTTTGATATTTCTAGCAAGCTGCTCTTTTGTACCTTGATATAACTTGGAATAACTCAAATGGCGACGTGGTTGATACGATTTTTCAGTTTCTTTCCTTTAATGTAATGCAAGTGCGTATGATCAATATAAAAAAAGGTCTGGATTTACCCTTAGAGGGCGCGCCACAGCAAGTTATACATGACGGTTCTGCTGTCAAACGTGTAGCTGTGCTTGGCGAAGAGTTTATCGGTATGCGTCCAACCATGCATGTTCGTGTGGATGACCAAGTCAAAAAAGGCCAGGTACTTTTTGAAGATAAAAAGAACCCAGGCGTCCTATTTACTGCTCCAGCTTCTGGCACAGTAAAAGAAATAAATCGTGGTGCTAAACGTGTGCTGCAATCTGTTGTTATTGAAGTAGCAGGCAGTGAGCAAATCACCTTTGACTCTTTCAAAGCAGACGAGCTTGCGAGCTTAGAGCGTGAAAAAGCCAAAGAAGTACTTATCCAGTCTGGTCAATGGACAGCACTTCGTGTTCGCCCATTCAGTAAAGTAGCGGCTGTGGATGCAAATCCTAGTTCTATTTTCGTGACCGCAACTGACACAAACCCATTAGCTGCAGATCCTGCAGTGATAATTGCCGAAAATGCGCAAGCATTTGAAGCGGGTCTTGCTGTTATTTCGCGTTTGACCGATGGCAAAGTATTTGTGTGTAAAAAAGCAGGTAGCCAAGTTCCTAGCTCATCTATAGCTCAAGTAGAAGTACATGAGTTTGGTGGTGTGCATCCGGCTGGCCTCGTTGGCACTCATATCCATCATCTTGATGCAGTTTCTGTTAGCAAACAAGTTTGGCATATTGGTTACCAAGACGTTATTGCGTATGGTCACCTATTCCTTACTGGTGAAATTTACACAAATCGTGTTATTTCGCTTGCAGGTCCTCGCGTTAAAAACCCACGTTTAGTGAAAACACAATTAGGTGCTTCATTGGATGATTTAGTGGCTGGTGAGCTAGAAGACGGAGATAACCGCGTTATTTCTGGTTCTGTTCTATCAGGTTCTATTTCAAACGGTGTTCATGCATTCTTAGGTCGTTACCACGTTCAAGTATCTGTTTTACTTGAAGGTCGCGAAAAAGAATTGTTTGGCTGGATTGCACCAGGTAGTGATAAATTCTCTGTAACGCGTACATTCCTTTCTCACCTTGCGCCGAGTCGTTTATTTAAAATGACAACGTCAACAGGTGGTTCAAAACGTGCCATGGTACCAATTGGTAGCTACGAGCGCGTAATGCCGCTAGATATTTTGCCTACTCTATTATTACGTGACTTAATTGCACGCGATTTAGACAGTGCAATTTCATTGGGCGCGCTTGAACTTGATGAAGAAGATTTAGCGTTATGTACCTTCGTTTGTCCAGGCAAATACGAGTATGGTTCTATCCTACGCGATTGCTTAACTACGATCGAGAAGGAAGGCTAGAGAGATGGGTTTAAAAAAATATCTAGAAGATATCGAGCCGAATTTTGAAGCCGGTGGTAAATATGAGAAGTTTTATGCACTGTATGAAGCAGCTGCAACTATTTTTTATACACCAGGCTACGTAAATAAAGGCGCGACACACGTACGCGATAATATCGACCTAAAACGCATGATGATTTTAGTGTGGATGGCGACGTTCCCAGCTATGTTTTTTGGTATGTTCAATATCGGTCATCAGGCCGCAGGTGCTTTAGCACAAGGTTTTGAACTAGCAAACACGTGGCAAGTTGGTTTGTTCCAGTTATTCGGTGGTGAATTAACCGCTGATGCAGGCTGGGGCGCTAAGATGTTCTATGGAGCATGTTTCTTCCTACCTATCTACGCGGTAACATTTGCAGTAGGTGGTTTTTGGGAAGTAATATTTGCTTCTGTGCGTAAGCATGAAATTAACGAAGGTTTCTTCGTTACTTCAGTATTATTCGCACTTATTTTGCCTGCAACGATTCCTCTATGGCAAGTTGCGTTAGGTATTACGTTTGGTGTAGTAATCGCTAAAGAAATCTTTGGTGGTACTGGCCGTAACTTCTTAAACCCTGCTTTAGCCGGCCGTGCATTTTTGTTCTTTGCATACCCAGCTCAAATCTCAGGTGACACAGTATGGACAGCAGTAGATTCGTTCTCTGGTGCAACTATGCTAGGCCAAGCATTTGCTGGCACACTTGATTTTGCAAACATGGAATTATGGTGGAATGCGTTTTACGGTTTCATTCAAGGTTCTGTAGGTGAAACATCTACACTTGCATTGTTAGTAGGTGGTTTGTTCTTAATTTACGTTCGTATCGCTTCTTGGCGCATCGTACTAGGTGTATTCCTAGGTATGGTAGCAACTGCATTTTTACTAAATGCTGTTGGCTCAGAAACTAACCCTGTATTTGCAATGCCTTGGTATTGGCATTTAGTACTAGGTGGCTTTGCGTTTGGTATGTTCTTTATGGCTACTGACCCTGTATCAGCTGCATTTACTGACAAAGGTAAATTGGCATATGGTCTATTAATTGGCTTTATGGTGGTTATGATACGTGTTGTGAATCCTGCTTTCCCAGAAGGTATGATGCTAGCAATCTTATTTGCTAACTTATTCGCTCCACTGTTCGATCACTTTGTAGTGCAGGCTAATATTAAGCGGAGGTTGGCACGTAATGTCTAGTAATAACGAATCAATCGGTAAAACGTTATCAGTTGTTGTAGCACTATGTTTAGTGTGTGCAATCATTGTATCGTTTGCTTCTGTACAGCTTCGTCCTTTACAGCAAGCTAATAAAAACAAAGATATTCAAAGCAATATCTTGGCTGCTGCGGGTATCGATAAAGTTGAAAATGTTTTAGAAACATTTGATGCAAAAATCGAAGCACGCGTTGTAAACATGACTACAGGTGAGTTTGTAGATACAGACCCAACAATTTTTGATTTTGAAAAAAGCAAATATGATGCAGCGCTAAGTGTTTCTCTTCAAGAGAAAGGCGTTAAAGATATTGCTGGTATTCAACGTGTGACTAAAGAGTCGCCGGTGTATATCTCTAAAAAAGAAGATGGCTCAGTTGATGCAATTATTCTTCCTATCCAAGGCTACGGCTTATGGGGCTTAATGTACGGTTTTATCTCGCTTGAAAGCGACGCTGAAACAGTTAAGAGCATTATCTTTTATAAGCATAATGAAACCCCAGGTCTAGGTGGCGAAATCCAAAATCCACAGTGGACTGCTACATGGGAAGGTAAAGAACTTCCAATTCAAATTGTTAAAGGTACTGCGGGCAATGATGAGCATAAGATCGATGGTCTTTCAGGTGCTACATTAACGTCTAACGGTGTTGATCATGCAGTTGACTTTTGGACTGGCGAAAATGGCTTTGGCCCTTTCCTTGCGAAAGTACGTAAAGGAGCATTGAAATAATGGCTGATACTAAAGAAATGAAGGCGGTCCTATTTGGTCCGGTTTTAGCTAACAACCCAATCGCACTACAAGTACTTGGTATTTGTTCTGCGCTAGCGGTAACGTCTAGCTTAAAAAATGCGCTAATCATGTCAATCGCATTGACATTAGTAACTGCATTTTCGAGCTTCTTTATCTCGCTTATTCGTAACCAGATCCCATCATCTGTTCGTATCATCGTACAAATGACAATTATTGCATCGTTGGTAATCGTTGTTGACCAAGTATTACAGGCATTCTCTTACGCTACGGCAAAAGAGCTTTCTGTATTCGTTGGTCTAATTATTACTAACTGTATTGTAATGGGTCGTGCTGAAGCATATGCGATGAAGTCGCCACCAATTATGTCTTTCCTTGACGGTATTGGTAATGGCTTAGGTTACTCTGTAGTACTACTTACTGTTGGTTTCATTCGTGAGCTATTCGGTAAGGGTTCACTATTCGGTGTTGATATTATCCCATTAGTACAAGATGGCGGTTGGTATCAGCCTATGGGTCTATTGATCTTACCACCGAGTGCATTCTTCATCATTGGTTTATTCATATGGGTACTTCGTACTTATAAGAAAGACCAAGTAGAAGCTAAAGCGTAAGGGGCAAATAGTGGAACATTATATTAGTTTATTTGTAAAAGCCGTTTTTATTGAGAACTTAGCGTTGTCATTCTTCTTAGGCATGTGTACTTTTTTAGCAGTATCTAAAAAAGTAACTACATCAATTGGCCTAGGTATAGCGGTTATAGTTGTATTGGGTATTTCTGTACCTGTTAACAACTTGGTTTACCATGCGGTACTTGCACCAGGTTCACTTACTTGGTTAGGTTATCCAGATGCGGATCTTAGCTTTTTACGTTTCTTAACTTTCATTGGTGTTATTGCAGCACTTGTGCAAATTCTTGAAATGGCATTAGATAAGTTTTTCCCTGCACTATACAACGCATTAGGTATCTTCTTGCCACTTATCACAGTTAACTGTGCAATATTTGGTGCGGTATCTTTCATGGTTGAGCGTAACTATGACTTCGGCGAGTCTGTTGTCTATGGTATTGGCGCTGGTGTTGGTTGGGCGCTTGCAATTACATTACTTGCAGGTATCCGTGAGAAACTGAAATATTCAGACGTACCAGATGGCTTACGTGGTTTAGGTATTACCTTCATCACTGTTGGTTTAATGGGACTTGGCTTTATGTCATTCTCTGGTATTTCACTGTAAAGGGTAGCGAGGATAAATCATGGATTATCAGATTTTCTTAGGCGTTGGTGTTTTTATCGCTATCGTTGTACTACTAGTTTTAGTGATCATTGGTGCTAAATCTCAGTTAGTTGCAAGTGGTGACATCATCATCGGTATTAATGGCGATAAAGACAAAGCCATTACTACATCAGCAGGTAATAAGCTTTTAAGTGCATTATCTGAGTCAGGTATATTTGTATCATCTGCTTGTGGTGGCGGTGGCTCTTGTGGTCAATGTCGTGTACACATTAAAGAAGGTGGTGGTGATATTCTGCCAACTGAGCTTGATCACATTTCTAAAGGTGAAGCCCGTGAAGGCTGTCGTTTAGCGTGTCAGGTAAATGTTAAAAACGACATGGAAATTGAACTTGAAGAGTCAATTTTCGGTGTTAAGAAGTGGGACTGTGAAGTTATCTCTAACGATAACAAAGCAACCTTCATTAAAGAACTTAAACTGCAAATCCCTGGTGATGAGTCAGTGCCTTTCCGTGCGGGTGGTTACATCCAAATCGAAGCGCCACCTCACCATGTTAAATATGCAGATTTCGATGTTCCTGAAGAATATCGTGGCGACTGGAATCATTTTGGTTTCTTCGACCTGGAGTCAAAAGTAGACGAAGAAACAATTCGTGCATACTCAATGGCTAACTACCCAGAAGAAGAAGGCATCATTATGCTTAACGTGCGTATTGCTGCTCCGCCTCCAAGAAACCTAAGCTTGCCATGTGGTAAAATGTCTTCGTACATTTGGTCACTTACAAAAGGCGACAAGGTAACTATTTCAGGTCCATTTGGTGAGTTCTTTGCTAAAGACACAGATGCAGAAATGATCTTTGTTGGCGGTGGTGCTGGTATGGCGCCAATGCGTTCACATATCTTTGACCAACTTAAACGTTTAAACTCTAAACGTAAGATGAGCTTTTGGTATGGTGCACGTTCTGAACGTGAAATGTTCTACGTAGAAGATTTTGACGGCCTAGCCGCTGAAAATCCTAATTTCGTATGGCATACAGCACTTTCAGATCCACAACCTGAAGATAACTGGGAAGGCTATACTGGCTTTATCCATAACGTGTTATTTGAGAACTATCTTAAAGATCACGAAGCGCCGGAAGATTGTGAGTACTACATGTGTGGTCCTCCAATGATGAACGCGGCAGTTATTACTATGCTTAAAGATTTAGGTGTTGAAGACGAAAATATCTTACTAGATGACTTCGGTGGCTAACACTAATACCAAAACAGTTTAGTTTTGGTTAAAATACCAGCCTCGTAGCACTTGTGTTACGAGGCTTTTTTTATTCTTTAATTTTATCAATCTATTAAGTAGAGCTGTTATGAATCGAGTAAGTACTTCACAAGGCATAATGGCCTTTTTACTAATCACACTGACCTTATTACTGTCTGGGTGTGGCGAAAAACCAGAGTCGAGGGAAACCTTTTTAGAAGGTAAGACTATGGGCACCACTTATCATATTAAATATTACGATGAGCAGGGCCAGCTATCAGCTTCACAATTACAGCTGCAAATAGACGCTGTTTTAAAAGATGTGAATCAGTCTATGTCTACTTACATAGAAGACTCTGAAATAAATACATTTAACAGATTACCAGCAAATCAAGTTATGCCAATTAGCGAAGATTTTAGGGCTGTTATCAGCGAGTCTATTCGCTTAGGCGAATCAACTAAAACACTCGATGTAACTATGGGGCCTTTAATTGATTTATGGGGCTTTGGTCCTGATAAAAAACCAACTAATCGCCCAAGTGATGAAGAGCTTGCAACTATGGTTGAAAAAATAGGTATTGATAAACTTATTTTAGATGAGCAAGGACTGTCTAAAACAGTTAATGGGTTAGAGCTTTCGTTTTCGGCAACGGCTAAAGGCTATGGTATTGATAAAGTAGCGCAGTTATTAGAAAGCCACAGTATTACCAATTACATGGTTGAGATTGGTGGAGAGCTGCGTATAGCAGGTGAAAAGCCAAATAATCAGGATTGGAAAATTGCGATTGAGCAACCAGATGCGCAACCTGGAGAGCGAAAGGTACACCGTGTTTTATCGCCAGGTACAAACGGTATTGCTACGTCAGGTGATTACCGTATTTTTTATAAAATGGATGGCGAGATCTATACTCATTTAATTGATCCCGTGACCGGCATGCCTATTAAGCACGACTTAGTGTCGGTAACTGTGCTTCATCCAAGCGCTATGACGGCAGATGGTTTAGCGACTGCACTTACTGTGATGGGTATGGAAAAAGCGCAAGCATACGCTCAGCAGCACGATTTACCGGTATACTTAATAGGTAAATCAAATAAGGGTTTAGTTACTTATTCAAGCCCTGCATTTAAACCTTATTTGTAGTATGGTGCAGGCTTGTTTATTTTCGCGTTATTTGGGTATATAATAGCAGTCGCTCAAAAATGTTTGAGTTTAATTAATTGCTGATCAATAGGGGCTAAGCAATGTCACTTTTTCTTCTTACTTTTGGCTTACTAATTTTGATAGTTTCGGCTATGGCCGTTGGTATGATCGTGCAAAAAAAATCTATGGCAAGCAGCTGTGGTGGTTTAGGTTCGGTTGGTATTGATAAAGCCTGTGATTGCGATGATCCATGTGATAAACGCAAAAACCGTTTAGCAAAAGAGCAAGCCTGGAAAGAAAACCAAATTATTTAAGCCCGCCTTAAATATTAAAAAGCGCTTTATAGCGCTTTTTTTGTGTCTGTAAAACTGCTTAACTCGATAGCTTCTAAAGTAATCCAATCTTAATGTATTAGACAAACGTCTATAGTTTAGTTTTTTTCACCTATTAGATTTATTTTTCTCGTTTGTCAAATTGGAGCTAACACTCTAAAGTTTAACCATAGACACAGAGCAAGGCTCTCGTCATAAGCTTGAGGCAAGTTAGCCTCGCTTAAAAGAATCTTTATATTGTGTGTGAAGATGTTGTCAGTGTGAAAGGCGGCTCAATTTCGGTGGTGACTGAATTTGAGCTGTTTTTATTTCCTTGCAATTGCCACGCAGTGTAAACCAAGAATCTTTATATTGTGTGTGAAGATGTTGTCAGTGTGAAAGGCGGCTCAATTTCGGTGGTGACTGAATTTGAGCTGTTTTTATTTGTGCCACACAATTATTATTCCTTCCAAAAAAACCTATAGTTTTATTAAATATTCTGCTTTAAATCATTTTAAATTAAAGATAACTTACTGTTTTTTATGTTGTTATTTTTTATTAACAAAATAGCTTCGAAAGCTTAACTCAAATTAATTGATTTTTAGTTGAACAGAAAATTCTCTTTGTTATACTCACGTTCGAACTTTCAGTAAGTTTTGAAAGTTTGATTGATACGGATCAATTTTCGCTAGGTAAATATGTGCTAGCTGGATTTGATTGTATTTAGCACCTGGTTTTAGGGCTTACAACAGCAATGTTTTTAAAATTTTTCCATTGCAAACTGTATTCCTCTAATTTTGTTATAGTCATTTTAGTAGGTTAATGTTTTTGAACACACTTTCTTTGCATCATACAAATACGGATCTTGCCTCTGGCGAGCCGCAGACGTGTGAGCGCTTGAATAAAGCAGGCAAGGGCGTGTGTGTAGCTATAACTTTATTAGTGTTTAATACTGTAATGTTGCTAAGCGGTGCACTAGAGGATGCCTTCAAGCTTGAAGCGCTATTAAGTGATGGGTTTATTGTAGAGCCGCTGTTACTTACTATTGTGCAATTTTTAGCTCATCCGATCATATCAAGTCAGTTACTTATTGGCCTTTGCTGGCTATTGTTCCATATTTTTCCAGCGCGTCGTGCTGGAATTATCCTCCGTAAAGCAGCCTTTGCTTTTAGCGAGGCTAAAGTTCTTCAGCCAGTGCAAGTTGCACACGGTTGTCGTGCTCCACCTAGCTTTACAGGTTGTCTGTAAGGCTGCATTTTGTTGCTGGTTTTAATTATTTGTTCTTGCTGTAAATAATTAAGGTTAGCTAAAACAAAGTAGCTCAGTGTTTTTTAAACACATTTCAGCCAACCACCACTCACCCAAGTTAACTTTTATTACGTTATATAAATGCGTTTAGAAAGCTGGGTTTGTTGCTAGGTCATTATTGGCATGAGCTTTAGGTTTTGAATAGCCCCCTTATTTTTTATAATTTAATTCCAGTTAACTTGGGTTTTTACCGAAAAATCGTTGCTTTGTTTTTTATTTAAAGCAGCAAATTAGAACTTTTAGGTTTGTAGGATACTCCCTTGTTAATTCGTAACCTTTGTAATATTGCTTTAGCTAGTACAGTGCTGGCGTTGTCAGGCTGTAAAGGCGGGATACTCGATCCAAAAGGGCAGATAGGCATAGATGAGAAAAATTTAATCATCATCGCAACCGTGCTTATGTTGCTTGTAGTCGTTCCCGTTATTGTGATGACTTTGTATTTCGCATGGAAATATAGAGACACGCAAACTCATGAAATTTACGCTCCAAAATGGGCTCATTCAAATAAAATTGAAGCCGCAGTTTGGGCTGTCCCTATTGTTATTGTGATTATTTTAGGTGTTATTACCTGGGTGTCTACCCAAGAGCTAGACCCTTACAAACCAATTGAAGGTAAAGGTAAGCATCTTACTGTTGAAGTGGTTTCATTAAACTGGAAGTGGCTATTTATTTATCCTGAGCAAGGTATTGCTACGGTTAATGAATTAGTGTTTCCGGCTAATGTACCTGTTGAATACAAAATCACTTCAGAGAGCACAATGAATTCATTTTTCATTCCGCAATTGGGTAGTCAAATATACTCAATGGCCGGTATGGAAACCAAGCTTCACTTAATTGCTAATGAGCCAGGTACATTTAAAGGCTTTTCGGCAAATTACAGTGGTGCAGGCTTTACTGGTATGAAGTTTAATGCCATTGCTACACCTACTCAAGCTGGTTTTGATAAGTGGGTGAGTGATGTAAAAGCGAATTCAAGCGCTAATAATCTTACTCATGCAAATTATGTTGAGCTTGCAAAAGCAAGCGAAAATAACCCAGTTGCTTATTACGGTAAAGTTGATGACGGCTTATTTCATACCATCGTTATGAAATACATGCAGGCACATGGCGATATGAACAAAAAGCAACATGTAATGGGCGAACATGGGCAAATGAGTAAGAAGCATCAAGCAATGGATGAACACTCAATACCATCATCTCACAGCCAGGGCGAGGAATAATAATGTCGTTATTAGGTAAACTAACAATAGACGCAATTCCGTTTCATGAGCCAATTCTTGTGTTCACGATGTCGGTTATTGCTATAGCTGGGCTTATTATTGCCGGGCTTATTACAAAGTATAAAAAATGGGGCGTGCTTTGGCGCGACTGGATCACGTCTGTTGATCATAAACGCTTAGGCGTAATGTATATTCTTTTAGCACTAATAATGCTGTTCCGTGGTTTTTCTGATGCCATTATGATGCGTGCTCAGTTAGCGCTTGCTACCAGTGGTGCGCCCGGTTATTTACCACCTGAACACTACGACCAAATATTTACTGCCCACGGCGTAATTATGATCATATTTATGGCTATGCCATTTATGATTGGTTTAATGAACATTGTTTTACCACTGCAAATTGGTGCTCGCGATGTTGCATTCCCATTTTTAAATAACTTAAGCTTTTGGTTTACAGCCAGCGGTGCCATTTTAATTAATATGTCGCTAGTGTTTGGTGAGTTTGCTAAAACAGGTTGGGTGGCCTATCCACCGCTTTCGGAGTTGACCTTTAGCCCTGGGGTGGGGGTAGATTATTATATTTGGGCCTTGCAAATATCCGGGCTCGGTACACTTCTAACAGCAGTAAACTTTTTAGCAACCGTGTTTAAAATGCGTGCACCAGGTATGACCCTAATGAAAATGCCAATTTTCACATGGACATGTACATGGGCAAACATCTTAATTGCAGCATCATTCCCAATTTTAACTGCTGTACTTGCAATGCTAACGCTTGACCGTTATCTCGATTTCCACTTCTTTACCAATGAATTGGGCGGTAACGCCATGATGTACATCAACCTGTTTTGGGCATGGGGTCATCCTGAGGTATACATATTAGTATTACCAGCGTTTGGTATTTTCTCTGAAATTATTTCTACCTTTGCCGGTAAACGTTTATTTGGTTACAAATCGATGGTTTACGCCAGCGGTGCAATCTCAATTTTAGGCTTTATTGTTTGGTTACATCACTTCTTTACGATGGGGTCGAGTGCTAACGTTAACGCGTTCTTTGGGGTAATGACCATGGTTATTGCTGTACCAACTGGGGTTAAGTTGTTTAACTGGTTATTTACCATTTACCGAGGTCGCTTACGTATTAGCGTACCGGTACTTTGGACACTTGGCTTTATGGTTACCTTTACCGTAGGCGGTATGACCGGTGTATTACTTGCTATTCCTGGTGCCGATTACGTACTGCATAACAGCTTATTCTTAATTGCACATTTTCATAACACCATTATTGGTGGTGCTGTATTTGGCTACCTTGCTGGTTTTGTATTTTGGTTCCCTAAAGCAATGGGCTTTAAACTTAACGAAAAATGGGGCAAAGCATCATTCTGGTGTTGGATTATCGGTTTCTTCGTTGCATTTATGCCGTTGTACGTACTTGGTTTCTTAGGTATGACACGTCGTTTAAACCACACTAACAACCCAGATTGGAACATTTGGTTATACATTGCCGCAGGCGGTGCTGTAATTATTATGTTTGGTATTGTTAGCCAAGTAATTCAATTATATGTGAGCTTTAGAGACCGTGAAGCGCTTGACGATACAACAGGCGATCCGTGGAACGGCCACACACTTGAGTGGGCTACAAGTTCACCTCCGCAAATTTATAACTTTGCAACAATTCCACACATCGATGATATTGATGCATGGACCGACATGAAAGAAAAAGGCCAAGCATACCAAGATAAAGCAAACTATAGCCCTATTCATATGCCTAAAAACACATCAGCTGGCGTGTTAATGGCAGCAAGCTTAACAGTATTCTGTTTTGCAATGATTTGGCATATTTGGTGGTTAGCTGTTGTTGGGCTAGTAGGCGCAATTGCCATCTTTATCAAACGTTGTTACACCAGCGATGTTGATTACTATATTCAACCTGATGAAATTGCACGCACTGAAGCTGCGTATAATTCAAGTGGCATTAAGGAGCTAAAAGCGTGAATACACTTTCTGCAAATTTAGAATCAGTATCGCACGATGACCATGCCCACGCGCATGATCATCACGATACATCGGGTGACACCATATTCGGTTTTTGGTTATACCTAATGACCGATTGCCTATTGTTTGCCTCGTTTTTTGCCACTTACGCTGTGTTATTTATGAACACAGCGGGTGGTGTATCGGGTAAAGATATTTTTGAACTCGACTTTGTAGCAGTAGAAACTGCTGCACTACTTATTAGTAGTATTACCTTTGGCTTTGCCATGATTGCCGCTCAAGGGCAAAAAAAGGCACTAACACTGACTTGGTTATTTGTTACGTTTTGTTTAGGTGCTGTGTTTATTGGTATGGAAGTATACGAATTTCATCACCTAATTGTGCATGGTAATGGCCCACAACAAAGTGCCTTTTTAACATCGTTTTTCTCATTAGTCGGCTTACATGGATTACATGTAACGGCTGGACTAATTTGGATGACCATAATGATGATTGAAGTTGCTAAACGTGGTTTAGGTAAAGCTACCGTAACGCGTTTAAGCTGCTTAAGCCTATTTTGGCACTTCTTAGACATTGTTTGGATTTGTGTATTTACCGTTGTTTATTTGATGGGAGCAATGTAATGAGCCACAGCGAAACGCATGCGTTAAAACAAACGCAAAGTGATCATCATGATGAATCTCATGGCAGTGTTAAAACTTACTTAATTGGCTTTGTGCTATCGGTAATTTTAACTGCTATACCGTTTTATATGGTTATGGAAGGTGACTTCTCAAAAGCAACAACGCTTTGGAGCATTGTTACTTTTGCAATCGTACAAATTTGGGTGCATTTAAAGTACTTTTTACACCTTAATTTTACCACCGAAAATGGCCGTGCAAGTACTTTCTCATTCCTATTCAGTGCTCTGATCATCGTAATGGTTGTTGGGTTATCTGTTTGGATCATTTATGAATCTAACGCAATGATGATGTACTAGGAGTTGAAGATGTTTCGTCGTTATTTATCAGTGACAAAGCCGGGTATTATTATGGGCAATTTGATCAGCGTAGCGGGCGGGTTTTTACTTGCCTCGCGCGGTGATATAGATCCATGGTTAATGATTGCCACATTAATTGGCTTGTCGCTAGTGGTTGCATCGGGCTGTGCTATCAATAATGTAATTGATAGAGACATAGATGTAGCCATGGCACGTACTCGTACGCGGGTAACAGTAACTGGCGAAATGTCGGCCTTTGCTGCACTTAGCCACGGTATTTTATTGGGCGTTATTGGCTTTGGTTTACTTATCGCCTATACCACTCAAGCCGCGGTATTTTTTGCAGCCTTTGGCTACGTAATTTATGTAGGGGTTTATAGCCTCTACATGAAACGTAACTCAGTATATGGCACTTTTGTAGGTAGTCTTTCTGGCGCTGTACCGCCAGTAGTAGGTTACTGCGCCGTAACAGGGCAGTTCGATATGGGCGCATTAATACTGCTAGTTATGTTTAGCTTGTGGCAAATGCCGCACTCTTACGCCATCGCTATTTTTCGCTTTAAAGATTACCAAGCTGCAGGTATTCCAGTATTACCTGTGGCGCAAGGTATCGACAAAGCAAAACGCCACATTGTGCTTTATATTGCTGTATACGCCTTAGTTGTGATGTTACTGCCAATTACTGGCTACACAGGTGCTGCTTTTATGGCTGTTGCTTGTATTACAAGCTTTTGGTGGTTGCTAATGGCGCTACGTGGTTATCGTCGTAATATTGATATGAGTAGCTGGGCACGTAAAGTGTTCGCATTTTCAATTATTAATATTACAGCGTTAAGCATTGCTATGGCTGTTGATTATCATAGCGTTGCTCCACAGCTATTAACGCTGACCTAATTTAAAATTTTTGACTATTCCAAAGTTAATCCAAAGGCTCGAAAGAGCCTTTTTTTATGCCTAAATATTAAAATAATTGAACATTCGTATACTCGCTCTTTTACTTTTTAAAATCATCAGCATTGTAATAAAGTGGTTTAAGCGTGCCGCAATTAATAAATTTATAGGTAAGCTCATTTTCAGCTGGGACACGTTTTGAGGTACGAAGCTTTTGCATGCACGCATTAACTAAATCGACAAAAATAAGATGGTTATAGCTCGGCGCTTTTTGAATTTTATGAATATAAATACGCTCAGTGCCGCTTAGTGTAATCATGTCGTAGTCTTGCCATTGCGATGATTCACTTAAATCTTTTAGTTCTCTGGCATACAGCTGCTTACTCAAGACCAACTCTTTTTTTGAATAAATTAAACTACCACCTTGTTGATAATCACCCTCGTAAATATCGGCAATAATCGTAATTTCTTCACCACGCATTAAATGCTGAATATTAAACGCTTGTGGCTTTACGGTGATTAACTCGGCATTTCTAACAAAGCCTAAAAATGGAACATCGGGGTTTCCTATTTTATAAACAACTTGCACATCATTAGGTAAATTATAGGTGGGTAAATTCATTGCAATAATAGACGAGCCTTGATTAACCAAAGCCATAGGATGCTCAGCATTGTAAGCGGGGTCTACCGGTGGAAGTTCTGCTTTTTCTTCTTCAGCTGCGGCAAAGCCACTTAAAGTGATTAGTAATAAAGTAAGTAGTAAGCGCATTATAATCTCAATTAATTTATGAGCTTAAATTGTAGTATAAAGTTTATATTACTTATATTTTTAAACTAAATTTAGACCTATATTATTGTTCAGATATGGAGTGCAACAATGTTCGTGCTTTTAAATGTAGGTTTGCGTCCTCTGGATTTGACGTATTAGTCAGCCAAATTACATTGCCTTCTTTATTTACAAACAATGTAGTAGGTGTGCCTCTTATACCTAATTGCTGTGCTATTGCATCGGCTTTTACGGCTGTTTTAAAAGTATAACCTCTATCGCTAAGCGTTTTAGCGGGAGTAGCATCGTCATCTTCTTTAAAGCTCACGGCAATAACTTTTAAGCCCATATCATCAATTTTTTGAAGTGCTGGCTGCAGCTTTTTACAGTACGGACACCACGTTGCCCAAAAGTGCAAAACGTAAGGTTGACCTAATAAATCTTGAGTATTGAGTGTAGATCCATCAGCCATTTGTAAATTTAATGTAGGTAACTTAGGGTATGTTTCTTGCGTACTTTCTTCTTGCGAATAGCTTGTAAAGCTTATAAAAATTAGTGCGATGGCAATAAATAGTTGCTTCATAATATGTTCGTTCTTATTTTACATATTAAATAAGAACGGGAATTTAACATTTTTATTTCAAACTAAAAGCGAGCTGCTTGCTCAACAACAATAGCGTGGCGTTTAGCGAGCCGAAGGTGGTCTTTATCGTAGCCACCACCTATTACTGTGGCTACGGGTGTGTTGTGTTCAAGGCAGCGTTTTAGCACTAAATGGTCGCGCTTAACTATGCCATCCCAGCTGATATCTAATTTACCCAAGCCATCGCCTTGCCAAATATCAACGCCAGCATCGTAAAGTACCAAGCTTGGGTTTAGCTCTTTAAGTAAATAACTCAAGGTGTCGTCAACTACGGCAAGGTATTCGTCGTCTTTCATATTATCGGCTAAGCCAATATCTAAATCGCTAGCGGATTTTCTGAAAGGGAAGTTTTTTTCACAATGGATAGAGCAAGTATAAGCGTATGCTTGATGCTGTAACATTGCGGCTGTGCCATCACCTTGGTGCACGTCTAAATCAAAAATAAGTACGTTAGTTACTTCACCCGATTCAATTAAAGTTTGCGTGGTAAAGGCTAAATCATTAACCATGCAGTAGCCTGAGCCAAAATCGGTATGCGCATGGTGTGTACCACCGGCTAAGTGGCACGCTATACCATGTTTAAGTGCTAAACGAGCTGTTTGCAAAGTACCTTGAGGTGCTGTAAAGGTACGTGCCATAAGCTCTTTTGACCAAGGTAGGCCAATGCGACGCATTGCTTTTTCATCTAAGCGATTATTCCACAAATCATGTATGTAATTTTCGCAGTGTATTAGCTCAAGTGGCTCTGGCGTGCCTAATATTGGCTCAACCAGGTTATCGCCAATCAAACCAAGCTTTGCTACATGCTGATATAAATGTGCAAACTTACTCATTGCAAAACGATGCTTTGGATCGAAATTAAACGAGTAGTTAGGGTGATACACCAAAGGTAAATGTGGATTTAAAGTCATGTTTACACAAGTTAAAAAGTTTGCACTATGGTAATCAACTAATCCAAATGAGTCTATTCTTGTGTGTCGTGAATCAACATAGCGAGTTCGCGATGTAATAGTTCGTCATCAGCTAAGTTTAGCTCTATTAAACGCTTTAAATAAGTAATGCTGTCTATATCAATATGGTGGCACTTTAAACCAATATGATCCGCTTCTATATGGCACACCACAACCTCCATTTTTATTTCTATTTCGCTTTG
The DNA here is from genome assembly GCF_000238395.3 of Pseudoalteromonas arctica A 37-1-2. Classification (GTDB taxonomy): domain Bacteria; phylum Pseudomonadota; class Gammaproteobacteria; order Enterobacterales; family Alteromonadaceae; genus Pseudoalteromonas; species Pseudoalteromonas arctica. The sequence continues at coordinate 2,904,986 of NZ_CP011025.1, read as the reverse complement.
AGGCAGCGAAAAACGCAGAACAGCTTGGCTATTTTGGTTGCCAATAAAAGCATCACATTTAGTGATTAATGCGCCATGCAAAGATACATCAAGTAATTTACATGGGTATTGGTGATCATTAAAAATTACTTGTGCATCGGTTGAAAATAAAACACGAGAAAACTGACGACGATTTTGCATAACCTAATTTAGCCTTACTGTTTTTATAATAAATTAAGCATAGCGGGTAATTCTCTACATGCTAGCAGGATATGCTCCTGTAATGCTGGTGGCATAAAAAAGCCCCGCATAAATGCAGGGCTTAGTATTACTGTAATAAATTAGCTACAGTAAATATTAACCAATTTTTTTGTACTTAATACGTTTAGGTTCAGTTGCTGCTGCACCTAGTGTCTTTTTAAGCCACTCTTCGTATTCAGTATAGTTACCATCAAAGAAGTTAATTTGACCTTCGTCGCGGTAATCTAAAATGTGCGTAGCAATACGGTCAAGGAACCAACGGTCATGCGAGATACACATTACACAACCAGGGAACTCTAAAATAGCGTTCTCTAGTGCACGTAGTGTTTCAACGTCCAAGTCATTGGTTGGCTCATCGAGTAGTAACACATTGCCGCCAGCTTTTAATAACTTAGCAAGGTGTAAACGGTTACGCTCACCACCTGATAGGTCTTTAACAAACTTTTGCTGATCGTTACCTTTAAAGTTAAAGCGACTTACATACGCACGGCTTTGGAACTCAAAGTTACCAATTTTCAGTACGTCTTGACCGTCTGATATTTCTTGGAAAACAGTTTTGCTTTCGTCCATACCGTCGCGGAACTGATCAACAGTAGCAAGGTGTACGCTTTCGCCAACGGTAATGCTACCGCTGTCTTGCTTTTGTTCACCACTGATCATTTTAAACAGCGTTGATTTACCCGCGCCATTAGCACCAATAATGCCCACAATGGCACCTTTTGGCATGCTAAAGCTTAAATCGTCAATTAAAACGCGATCGCCAAAACTCTTACGAAGATTAGTTACTTCAAGTACTTGGTCGCCTAAACGCGGACCAGGTGGAATAAACATCTCGTTAGTTTCGTTACGTTTTTGGTAATCAGACTGCTGCATTTCAGTAAACTGAGCCATACGTGCTTTTGACTTAGCTTGGCGACCTTTAGGGTTTGAACGAACCCATTCAAGTTCTTGCGCAATTGATTTTTGACGTGCTTTTTCAGATTTTTGTTCTTGCTGTAAGCGCGCATCTTTTTGTTCAAGCCAAGAAGAGTAGTTACCTTCCCATGGAATACCTTCACCACGGTCAAGCTCCAATATCCAACCCGCTACATTATCAAGGAAGTAACGGTCATGCGTTACCGCCACAACAGTGCCTTCGTAATCGTGTAAGAAGCGCTCTAACCATGCAACCGACTCAGCATCCAAGTGGTTAGTTGGTTCATCGAGAATAAGCATGTCTGGTTTTTCAAGCAATAATCGACATATAGCAACACGACGACGCTCACCACCTGAAAGGTGCTCAATTTTAGCATCCCATTCTGGTAGGCGAAGTGCATCAGCAGCACGTTCTAAAACGTTGTCGATGTTGTGACCATCGTGCGCCTGGATAACAGCTTCAAGCTCGCCTTGCTCTTTTGCAAGTGCGTCAAAGTCAGCGTCTTCCATGGCGTATTCGTTATACACTTCGTCAAGACGTTTAAGTGCGTGTTTAACTTCGCCAACAGCTTCTTCAACAATTTCACGAACTGTTTTGCTTTCGTCTAAAACAGGCTCTTGCGGTAAATAACCAATTTTTGTACCAGGCTGAGGATGTGCATCACCTTCAAAATCTTGGTCAACACCGGCCATAATACGTAGTAACGTAGATTTACCAGAACCGTTTAAACCAAGCACACCAATTTTAGCGCCAGGAAAAAAGTGTAACGAAATATCTTTTAAGATAGTGCGCTTAGGTGGCACAACCTTAGATACTCGACTCATCGAGAATATAAATTTATCAGGTAAAACCATGGAGGAAAGCCTTCAAATAATAATAAAAATTTCAATGTTGTATTGTAGTGGCTGACAGGTGAAACAGTCAACGAATGCTGTATAGAACAATACGCTTACCTAAGCGGTACTTTGTTTTGATTGCTCGTTTAAAACACTACTATTACAGGATTTCTATTATGTAAAATTCTGTAATCTATTGTTTTATATTGTTCAAATACATTCCATTTTTAACAAAAGTGGTACAGTATATTTACAAGTTGTAAAGTATAAGCAAGTTATATAGGCAGGCCACACTTAGTTTGTTGTTAGACATCATATTATTAAATATTACAAAGATTTAAAGGAATGAACATGAAAATAGTTACAAAGTTAGGAGCGTTACTTTTAGGTTTATACTCATTTTCGAGCCAAGCAGACATACTCCACGTAAATGGTTATTACCAAGGAATAGGGATAGGGTCTACGCAAATTGATGTATACGAGAGTGATAGCATACAGTTTACAACGCTTTATGGCCGGTTTGGATATCAGTTTTCGCGATACTTTGCATTAGAAGGGCGTATAGGTTTTGGGTTAAATGATGAGTCAGCTCCTCTAAACGGAATTGTTTATACTCAGAACCCACAGGACGGTTCGCTTAGCTCAGAATTCATTAAGAGCGAAATCGATTCAAGCCTTGATTTGCAAACAAGTATATTTGTAAAAGCTAATTATCCAATTTCATCTCGAGCTGATGTGTTTTTATTTGGTGGCTATGGTAGAAATAAATTAAGTTACAATGAAGGCGACTTAAAAAACCTTGCAGAATCAATAACTGGTACAGATAAAAATTCTACGTTAATAACTGAGCAAAACTACGACGAAGGCGGCGTAACGTATGGAACTGGCGTTGACTTTAGGTTAACTCAACGCTGGCAATTAAGCGCTGAATACCAATATTTTGATACAGATGAAGGCGATATTTACGCACTTAATTTATCTGTGGTTTACCGTTTTTAACTGTATATGCGCTACTCGTTTTTAGTAGCGCTACTTCAAAATATTAAAGCAGGTTATTTTATAATAGAGGCGTTTTTCCTCATACATACCACCTCGGTAAATCCTAATTTAATAGAATGAATAAATTTCATTTAGACATCTATACATCTAGAGGTTGATATTTTTTACTTTCAGTTCATAATTAACTTTCGGTTTTTATGAGCAGGAGTAAAAATATGCCAATTACAGTAAAAGACGAGTTGCCGGCAATTGCACGTTTACGTCAAGAAAACGTATTTGTAATGCCAAAAACACGTGCAAAAACGCAAGAAATACGCCCAATGCGTTTGGCTATTTTAAACTTAATGCCTAATAAAGTAGAAACCGAAGTTCAGTTTATTCGCTTGCTTGCCAACTCGCCTTTGCAAGTAAACGTAGAACTACTGCGGCTCGACACTCACCGCAGTAGCAGCAATTCAGAAGAGCACCTTGATACCTTTTATCGTTATTTTTCTGAGGTTAAAGACAACAATTACGATGCATTAATAGTAACTGGCGCGCCACTTGCGCATTTAGAATACGACGATGTAGCGTATTGGGATGAGCTAAAGGTCATTATTGATTGGGCTGAGCAACACGTTACCTCTACGTTATTTTCGTGCTGGGCAGCACATGCAGCGTTATATCACCGTTACAATTTAAAGCGTGATTTAAAAGACGACAAACTGTGTGGTGTATTTACCCACCAATGTTACTTTGATCACGGCGCACTGACTCGCGGATTCGACGACACCTTTTTAGTACCGCACTCACGTTATGGCCACATTGATATAAATAAAATAAACGCCTGTGATGAGCTAGTTGTACTGGCAGGTTCTGAGCGAGTAGGGGCTTACTTACTTAAAAATAAATCAGGTAGCCAAGTGTTTATAACCGGCCACCCAGAGTACGACGCCGACTCGCTAAAAGCAGAATACGACCGCGATTGTAAAAAAAGCCCTAATGCACCAAAACCCGAAAATTACTTTCCGGATGACGATGCAACCAAACAACCTTCAAAAACGTGGCAAAGCCATGCTTTTTTACTTTTTTCGAACTGGTTAAATTACTACGTGTACCAAACCACACCGTATGATATTAATTTAGTTAGCCAAGACGTGAGGACTAACAACTATGCCGAATAACGCTCCTACAAATAATAAGCAAGCCGAAATAAGCGCCGCATTAAAAGAACGCATTTTAATTTTAGATGGCGCTATGGGCACCATGATCCAAGATCATAAGCTAGAAGAAGAAGACTATCGCGGAGAGCGTTTTAAAGACTGGCATGTATTAATTAAAGGCAATAACGATTTATTAAGCCTAACCAAGCCCGATTTAATCACTGATATTCATCGTGGTTTTTTATCAGCGGGCGCCGATATTATCGAAACCAACACGTTTAACTCGACCACTATTTCGATGGAAGATTACGACATGGCAAGCTTAAGTCGTGAAATAAACCTAGAGTCGGCTAAATTAGCACGCGCAATTTGCGATGAATTTACGGCTAAAACGCCAGAAAAACCACGCTATGTAGCCGGTGTTTTAGGGCCGACATCTAAAACGTGTTCAATTTCGCCAGACGTAAACGATCCGGGTTACCGAAATGTCACCTTTGATAAGCTGGTTACTGCGTATATTGAATCAACACTTGCATTAATGGAAGGCGGCGCCGATTTAATATTAATCGAAACTATATTCGATACCCTTAATGCAAAAGCCGCCTCGTTTGGCGTAGAAGAAGCCTTTGAGCAAGCAGGGCGTAAATTACCCGTTATGATTTCGGGGACTATTACCGACGCCTCTGGTCGTACGCTTTCGGGACAAACAACCGAAGCATTTTATAACTCTATTCGCCATATTAAGCCTATTTCGATTGGTTTAAACTGCGCGCTTGGTCCTGATTTACTGCGCCAGTATGTAGAAGAGTTATCGCGCGTGTGCGAAACCTTTACATCGGTACACCCTAATGCGGGCTTACCCAATGAGTTTGGTGAATACGACTTAGAAGCGGGCGATATGGCAACCGAAATTATCGATTGGGGTAAATCGGGCTTTATTAATATAGTAGGCGGATGCTGTGGCACCACGCCTGCGCATATTCGCGCTTTTGCAAAAGGTTTAGAGGGCGTTAAACCACGCCAACTACCAGAGCTTGAAGTACGCATGCGTTTATCAGGCCTTGAAGCCTGTAACTTAAATTAAGGAGCCAGCATGACCCAACAAATAGCAGTATTTACTAATGTCGGCGAACGTACCAATGTAACGGGTTCTGCCATGTTTAAACGTTTAATCATGGAAGAAGACTTTGAAGCCGCACTAACAGTGGCACGCGAACAAGTAGAAAACGGCGCACAGGTTATTGATATAAACATGGACGAAGCCATGTTGGACTCAAAAGCCGCCATGGTTAAGTTTTTAAACTTAATAGCCTCAGAGCCTGATATTTCTCGCGTACCAATTATGGTCGACTCCTCAAAATGGGAAGTAATAGAAGCAGGCTTAAAGTGTATTCAAGGCAAGGCAATTGTTAACTCAATATCGCTAAAAGAGGGCGAAGAGCCATTTATTCGCCAAGCTAAAATAATAAAGCGCTTTGGTGCAGCCGCTGTTGTAATGGCGTTTGATACCGACGGGCAAGCCGACACGGCAGACCGTAAGTTCGCAATATGTGCGCGCAGTTATAAAATATTGGTAGAAGACATTGGCTTTGCGCCAGAAGATATTATATTCGACCCTAATATATTTGCCGTAGCCACAGGTATTGAAGAGCACGACAACTACGCCGTAGAATTTATTGAAGGCACACGCCGCATTAAGCAAAATTTGCCGCACTGTAAAGTGTCGGGCGGTGTATCAAATGTATCGTTTTCGTTTAGAGGTAATAACCCCGTACGTGAAGCTATTCACTCGGTTTTTTTATATCATGCCATTCAAGCTGGTATGGATATGGGGATTGTAAATGCGGGGCAACTAGCCGTTTACGATGATATACCAGAAGAACTACGTAAAGCCGTTACCGACGTAATACTTAACACCGACTCAGGCGCAGGCGAGCGTTTAGTAGAGCTTGCACCAAAATATTCGGGTATGGCGCAAGCCGAGCGAGTAGAAGATTTAGAGTGGCGCACATGGCCTGTTGCAAAACGCCTTGAGCACGCGCTTGTTAAAGGTATTACTACCTTCATAGATGAAGATACCGAAGAATGCCGCGCCGCAGCAGCTAAACCTATTCACGTAATTGAAGGGCCGTTAATGGACGGCATGAACGTAGTAGGCGACTTATTTGGCGCAGGTAAAATGTTTTTACCACAAGTTGTTAAATCGGCGCGCGTAATGAAGCGAGCCGTAGCCTACCTAGACCCATACATTGAGCTTGAAAAAGAAGAAGGCTCAACTAATGGTAAAATAGTAATGGCGACCGTAAAAGGTGACGTACACGACATAGGTAAAAATATTGTGGGTGTTGTACTGCAATGTAATAACTATGAAGTAATTGACTTAGGTGTAATGGTACCGGCTGATAAAATACTGCAAACCGCAATCGACGAAAAAGCCGATATTATTGGATTATCGGGCTTAATCACCCCATCGCTTGACGAAATGGTACACGTAGCAAAAGAAATGAAACGCCGTGGTTTTGAACTGCCGCTACTAATTGGTGGTGCTACTACTTCTAAAGCGCACACCGCAGTAAAAATTGAGCCGCAATATGACAAAGGCGTAGTGTATGTAAGTAATGCCAGCCGTGCGGTAGGTGTAGTATCTAATTTATTATCAAAAGAGCATAAGCCTGGTTTTTTAGAAAAAACCCAAGCTGAATATGTAAAAGTACGCGAGCAACAAGCGCGTAAAAAACCACGCTCTAAGCCTGTTACTATTCAGCGTGCCCGCGATAACGCAGCAAAGCTTGATTGGGATAACTACACGCCACCAGTGCCTAAAAAGCTCGGCGTGATCGAGTTTAAAAACGTATCAATTGCTACTTTGCGTAAATACATAGATTGGACGCCATACTTTATGACGTGGTCAATCGCCGGTAAATACCCGCGCATAATGACCGATGAAGTAGTAGGCGAGCAAGCGCAAAGCTTATTTAAAGACGCTAACGACATGTTAGACGATCTTGAAAAAGCAGGCAGTTTGCAACCACTTGGCGTAATAGGTTTATTCCCTGCTAACCGCGTTGGGGACGACATAGAAATATACACCGACGAAACACGCAAAGAGCTGTTAACTACCTCGTGCCATTTACGTCAGCAAACCGAAAAAACCGACTTTGCTAACTACTGCCTAGCCGACTACATAGCACCCAAAGGCACACCAGACTATTTTGGCGCATTTGCAGTAACGGGTGGTCTTGAAGAAGACGACTTAGCAAATGCGTTTGACGCACAGCAAGACGACTACAACAAAATAATGATTAAAGCGGTTGCCGACAGGCTTGCCGAAGCGTTTGCAGAATACTTACACGAAAAAGTACGTAAAGAGTATTGGGGTTTTGCACCCGATGAAAACCTAGCAAACGATGAGCTAATACGCGAAAACTACCAAGGTATTCGCCCAGCGCCAGGTTACCCAGCGTGCCCAGAGCACACTGAGAAAAAGAAAATTTGGCAATTATTAGACACCGAAAAACGCATTGGTATGCAGCTAACTAGCTCGTACGCCATGTGGCCAGGTGCTGCTGTTTCAGGTTGGTACTTTTCACACCCAGAAGCTAAATACTACGCCGTAGCAGCAGTACAACGCGATCAAGTTGAAGACTATGCTAAACGAACCAATATGACGCTTGAAGAAGCTGAAAGATGGCTATCGCCTAACTTGGGGTATGATCCTGAGCAATAGAACAGGTCAGTTAAAATAAAAGCGAGCCTAATTAAGCTCGCTTTTGGTATAAAGTTATTTACCTAAACTTAAATTTGTTTTTTTACGTTGACGAGTTTTTAATTATAAGTAAACTCATTATATAAAAATTAAGTTTAGGTGTTTTACTATGGCAAGAATTAGAGTTCCCAAACCATTAAACGAGTTACTATCTATTACACCTTCTGATGAGTTTATTCCACTTTTAGGGCAGTTTGGTCCTACAAATTCAGAAGGGAAATATCTCCACTGGGATAAATTTATATGGCGTATACCTAAAGATATATCAGAACAAGCTGCTTGGGTAGCTACGAAGCTGTCAAGGAAAACTATATCAAAAAAAATATCATTAGTTGCAGAAAAAAATAAACAATTCACTTACTGTATTCCAGATTCACTTCATGCATTACTTCATCAGATCGATAAATTATCTGGTGGTGGGCATGCAATTGGTGATGGTTCATTTATTACTACAAAAGAAAAAGATAGGTACCTGGTTAAGAGCTTAATGATGGAAGAAGCAATAACATCTTCTCAACTCGAAGGCGCATCTACAACGAGGAAAATAGCGAAAGAAATGCTTGAAACAAAAAGGCAACCTATCGATAAATCTGAACAAATGATTTTCAATAATTACCTTTTGATGAAAAAAGCACTAGAGAGAAAAGATGAAGCTCTTTCTATAGAGCTAATACTAGAGCTTCATGCAATTGCTACATATAAAGCTATTGATAATGATGCGATTTCAGGAGCTTTAAGAGAAGACAATGATATAGCAGTTTCAAACCTCTACAATGAATTAGCGCATACACCTCCATGCTTCTCTTCCTTAAAGGAAAGGTTATTATCTTTATGTGATTTTGCAAATGAAAAGCATGATGGGGCTAATAGCGACACGTTTATACATCCATTAGTTAAAGCGATTATTTTACATTTCATGATCGGTTACATTCATCCTTTTGGGGATGGGAATGGAAGAACTGCCAGAGCTATTTTTTATTGGTATATGCTCAGTTCTGGTTATTGGTTATTTGAATATGTGTCAATTAGTAAGCTAATCCAAGAAAAGAGAAGTGATTATGATGCAGCATTTGTTTACACAGAAACAGACGAATTTGACTTAACTTACTTTATTTATCATCAAGTTGATGTTGTCATGAAAGCGGTTAATTCATTAAATACTCACATAGAATCTAAAAAAAGTGAATTTTATCAATTCATGGAATGGATCGAAAAAAGCCCTCTATCAAAGAACTTCAAGCGAGGTCAATTAGAGTTGCTCAAAGAAGCTGTAAAGCATCCAGGTAAAATATTTACTACTAAACAGGTTTCCATAGAATTTGATATTAATGAGAACACAGCAAGAACATATTTAAATGGATTAGTTGATGCAGATCTTTTAATTGCTACGAAAAGTAAAAAAAGCAAAGCTATTAGATATTTATCTCCTGCAGGGTTAAGAGAAAAACTAAAAATATAATTAGTTTCGTTATATTAGAACCTTTAAATGAAGATCAGGTTCAACTTTGAAGGGCATAACCACATAGTATTGTGGTTATGCCTACTTTTCACATCGAACACATTTGCTCTTGAGCAAAAGTATCACGAGAGCGTTTTACCTGTTATTGCTGCATTTGCAGATCACGATAAACCTGCGATTGCAGCACTTATTCGTTACCCATTAAAACGACGATACCCCATACCTGACATTAAAAATGAAGCTGAGTTTATTAACCGCTTTGATGAAGTATTTAATGATGAGCTAGTGGCAGTTATTGCCAGTTCAAAAATTGACACCGATTGGGAGAAAGTTGGTTGGCGCGGCATTATGCTAAATAACGGTGTGATGTGGGTTGATACCGGCGGTAAAATTATCGGTATAAATACTCAAAATGCTAAAGAGCAGACACTTGCTAAAAGCTTAATCGAACAAGGTAAGCAATCCTTGCATTCAAGTATTAATACTTTTGAAAAACCAGTACTCGATTGGAAAACTGCTAACTATCATGTTCGCGTTGATGATTTAGGCGAGCATAATTTTCGGTATGCAGTGTGGGGTATTAATAAAAAACCTAGCGACAAGCCTGATATGGTTTTACTAAATGGCGATATTACATTTGAGGGTAGCGGCGGGAATCATCACTATACGTTTAAAAATGGTCGTTATAGTTATGTGCTACAAGTAACCATTATTGGCTGCGATACATCACCACCAGGTTGGCTTGAAGTTTATAAAGACGATGAACGATTACTATTTGAAGATGTTATAAGCACTCATTAATGTATGTTTTAGTATGCTTGATAATGTAGATCTGTTTTTAACAGTAAAACGTTCTAATAATTAGTATTTTTATAAAACAGATCTAAGTGGTAGGCTAAAAGTAGTAAGTATAAAATAGTAAGTAATTAAAAATAGTTCTCGCGCAACAAGGAACCCTCCTGTAAAGCGCTTTGCCAAGGAGTTTAGTATGATCACGCTTACCATTAATGGTAATAAACATGAGTTTTCTGGCGATCCGTCAATGCCAGTATTATGGTATCTCCGAGACGAATTGAATTTAACCGGCCCTAAATTTGGCTGTGGTATGGCTCAGTGCGGTGCGTGTACTGTGCATATAGATGGGGTAGCTCAGCGCTCGTGTGTATTACCTGTAGCGGCAGTGGCGGGTCTTTCAATTACAACAATTGAAGGGTTAAGTGAGCAGGGCGACCATCCAGTACAACAAGCATGGGTTGAGCATAAAGTACCGCAGTGTGGTTTTTGCCAGTGCGGCCAAATGATGCAAGCTGCAAGCTTATTAGCAGCAAACCCAACCCCAACCGACGATGAAATAGTAAGTAATATGTCGGGAAATATTTGCCGTTGTGGTACATACCCGCGTATTCATAAAGCAATTAAATCAGCTGCTAAAACAATGGCGAGTGTTCAGTATTTTGACCCAAATGAACAAGGGGAAGAAGTATGAACCAAGATAACAAATATTTTGATTTAAACCGCCGTAAGTTTTTAAAAACTAGCGCAATAGGTGCATTGGTACTTGGTACTTATTTTGTAGGCAGTGCGCCAAGAGCGATTGCGGGTGTGTTAGAGCAACCATCTGAGCTGGCAAAACGCGCAAACTTATTTATTGCACTGCGCCCAGACGGCATGGTTGAAATAACCTGCCATCGCTCTGAAATGGGTCAGCAAATTCGCACCGCGATTGCACAAATTGTTGCCGATGAAATGGAAGCTGCGTGGGATAAGGTTATTGTTATTCAGGGCAAGGGCGATCCTAAATACGGCGATCAAAATACCGATGGCTCGCGCAGTATTCGCTACAACATGCAGCGCCTGCGTGAAATGGGCGCAAGTGTACGTTACATGATGCAGCATGCTGCCGCTAAGTATTGGAATGTTGACCCGCAAACCTGTACTGCTAATCAACACGTTGTTACACACAGCTCAGGTAAATCGCTTACTTATAAGGATTTAATCGACTTAGCGCTTACAATAACGCCACCAGAAGCTGACAAACTAACGCTTAAAACACGCAAAGAATGGCGTTATATTAATACTGGCATGGCGCACATAGATTTAGCCGATTTAGTAACAGGTAAAGCAATATTTGCAGCGGATGTACGCGAACCACAAGCGCTGGTGGCTATAATTGAACGCCCGCCGGTAGTAGGCGGTGTTGTTAAGTCATTTGATGCCAGTGCTACAAAAGCGATAAACGGCGTTATAGATGTTATTGAAATACCTGCACCAAAAGGCGCACCGCAGTTTCAGCCAAAAGGTGGCATTGCGATTATAGCTAAAAACACATGGGCTGCATGGCAAGGGCGTAAAGCATTAAAAGTGGTGTGGGATGATGGCAAAAATGGCGATTACAATTCAGAAGAATTTAAAAAGTCATTATTAAAAACAGTACAAACTCCACAGGCAAACATACGTGATAAAGGCGATGCCATGGGCGTGTTGGCTAAATCGAGCAATAAACTCGTAGCTGATTATTACGCGCCGCATCTTGCTCAAGCACCAATGGAGCCGCCTTGTGCAACTGCTATGTACAACAAAGACAGTGTTGATATATGGGCTGCTACGCAAAATCCACAAGCCGATATGAAAACAGTGGCTGCAATGCTTGGCATGGATGAGAGCAAAATTAATGTTCACGTTACCATGTTAGGAGGCGGTTTTGGGCGTAAGTCAAAACCTGACTTTTCAGCAGAAGCAGCTTACCTTTCAATGAAAGTAGGCAAACCTATTCGTGTGCAATGGACGCGTGAAGACGACATACAACATGGTTTTTACCATGCAGTTTCGGCTCAGCACATTGAAGCATCACTAGATAAAAATGGCGCTATAGAATCTTATTTACATCGCACCGCGTTTTCACCTATTACCTCTACCTTTTCAGAAGGGGCGACTACGCCGGGAAGCTTTGAACTGCGCTTAGGATTTACCGATAACCCTATTAACACACCTAACATGAAGTTAGAAAACGGTGATGCGCAAGCCAAAGCACGAATTGGTTGGATGCGTTCTGTATCAAATATTTTTCATGCCTTTGCTATTCAGTCATTTATTGGCGAAGCAGCGCACAAAGCCGGTCGCGACCAAAAAGACTATTTACTAGACACTATAGGTCCGAGTCGCATTGTTGATGTAACTGAGCAAAATGCCACATACGATAATTACGGTGGCGATAAAGCGGTTTATCCTTTAGATATTGGCAGACTGCGCCATGTTATTGAAAAAGTAGCTGACATGAGTAAATGGGGGCGAGAGCTTCCTAAAGGTCGAGGTTTAGGAATAGCAGCACACAGAAGCTTTTTAACTTACGTAGCTACGGTAGTTGAAGTAGAAGTGTCGGATGCTGGCGATTTAAAAGTAATTAAGTCGTGGGTTGCCATTGATGCGGGTACGGTTGTAAACACCGACACCGTTAAAAACCAAACCCAAGGTGGCTCTATTTACGGTATTACAACTGCAATCAGCGATGGTATTACCTTTGATAAAGGGCGCGTACAGCAAAGTAACTTTCATGATTATCGCGTACCGCGTATGAGCGACTCACCTCTTGAGATTGAAGTTGAAATTGTACAAAGTGATGCACCACCAGCAGGGGTAGGCGAGCCGTCTACACCAGTTTATGCGCCAGCATTATGTAATGCTATTTTTGCAGCGTGCGGAAAGCGTATTAGGCAGTTACCGATTGGTAACCAATTGAAAGCGTAGCTAAATAACCTACAGCTTAAACAAAAAAACCGCCAAAATGGCGGTTTTTTTAAAGCGGTTAACGCGGTTTAACGACCTTTTTCAAACTCATCAACTTCACGCTCTGCTTCTTCTTTAGATTTACCGTATTGCTGCTGGATTTTACCAACTAGCTCTGTACGGCTACCTTCAATTTTATCTAAATCGTCGTTGGTAAGATCGCCCCATTTTTGTTGAGCCTTACCTTTAAGTTCTTTCCAATTACCTTCGATACGATCGCTGTTCATAAGTTTATCCTTACTTTAGGTTAGTGAATTAACTGTCAGTTATAAAGTAGCAAGCCTTGTACCAATGAATAATAATAGTTTTATTACTTTTATTATCAGTTGGTTATGTTTTTATGTTGAGCGATTTTGTTTTTAATATTGCGCTATTTATTAAAAAATATACATAGCAGCCTGTAATTATTGCTGACATAAGTTACGCCGCTTTGATGTAACTCATTCTTAAATTTTTGTTTTAAGCTAATATGCAGGTATTAAACAAAGTAGTTAACCTGAGTGAGTTATGAATACAAAAACGTGTGAATACGGAGTGGATGACTGCTCATACAAAATGGCAGGTGAGTTAGCAGGTATTACACAATTGGTGAATGCGTTTTACGATAATATGGACGCTTTAAAAGAGGCTGAAAATATAAGGAGTATGCATTCAAAAGATTTATCAACATCACGTAAAAAGCTCGCTTACTTTTTGTCGGGCTGGTTAGGTGGTCCTAAATTATACGCTGAACATTTTGGCAGTATTAACATTCCTCAAGCGCACAAACATTTACATGTAGGAATTGAGCAAAGTGACGCATGGCTTTTGTGCATGCAAAAAGCGGTTGATGAGCAACCTTACGAAGCACCATTTAAAATTTACTTAATGCAGCAATTACGAGTGCCTGCAGATCGAATTAGAATGGTGTCGGGTAGCTAATAGCAATTATTAATAAATATCAACCGCGGTGTCGCTGCGGTTTTTTGTTACAATGCCTGCAAAGCAATTTAGGGTAAATAGCTGTGCTGCCGGTTCAAGACATATATCAACAACTCGTTACTACATTACAAAGTAATCCTATTACGTTATTACAAGCGCCGCCTGGTGCGGGTAAATCTACGTGGTTGCCGCTGCAACTAATGCGCGATGGGTATTTTAAACGTATTGTAATGCTAGAGCCTCGCCGTTTAGCTGCTCGTAATATTGCCAGCTACCTAGCAAAGTGCCAAAACGAGAGTGTTGGGCAAAGTGTGGGTTTGCGGATTAGGGGTGAGAGTAAAGTAAGTGCTAATACGCGCCTCGAAATAGTCACCGAAGGCATGCTAACGCGCATGCTGCAAAACGATCCCGAATTAAGCGATATTGATTTACTGATATTTGATGAATTTCATGAGCGTTCAATTGCAGCCGATACCTCACTTGCCTTTGCGCTCGAGACCCAAAGTGCGCTGCGTGAAGATTTAACCATTATGCTTATGTCGGCAACTCTTGATACTGAGCGTTATACAGCGTTTTTTGACTGCCCTGTAATTCAATCAAGCGGTCGCAGCTACCCAATAGACGAAATATACATACCCATAAAAGATGAAAGCCGTTGGCTTGATGCAATTCCTAGCATAATAAAACAAGCACTTAATGAGCAAACAGGTAGCGCATTGGTATTTTTACCTGGGCAATTTGAAATACTACGCGTGCAACAAGCACTTAGCGATTTACCCAGTAACTGCATAGTCGCAACGCTATTTGGCGAGCAAGATAAAGCCAATCAGCAAGCTGCTATAGCGCCTGCTCCAAACGGCATGCGCAAAGTAGTGCTTACCACCAATGTAGCCGAAACCAGTTTAACTATTGAAGGCATACGCATTGTAATTGACAGCGGCAAGCGCCGTGCAGCGACCTTTAATTTAAAAACAGGGGTTACAGAGCTCACAACACAAAGTATATCGCGCTCGTCTGCTGTGCAGCGAGCAGGGCGAGCAGGGCGAATAGAGCCGGGCATTGTTTATCGAATTGGCTCAAAGCAAACCTTTGAGAGACGTAATAGCCACGACAATCCCGAAATACTCACATCAGACATAAGCCAACTTATGCTTGAGGCAAAGCAATGGGGAGCCAGTATTGATGAGCTAACCTTGCTCGATAAGCCCACTGAGCAGCAATGCGAACAAGCAAGTAACCTGCTTAACATGCTAGAAGCTATTGATAGCAAAGGTAAGCTCACACCGCTTGGCAGTAAAATGTTAGGTTTTGGTGCTGATATTCGTTTGGCGCATATGCTATTAAAAGCACAAATCCTTGATGACCAACTCCTTGGTATTTTTAGGCTCGCTATTTATTTAGTGGCATTACTTGAGAGCCGAGTAAACAGTGCAAACGAGTTGAGTTTAGCGCTGCATAGCCAACAGCAACGTCCGCATCCGGTGTTTAAACAACAGTTAAAGTATTGGCAAAGCCGCTTAAAAGTAAAAGACGAAAACAGCGAATTAAATACGCATTATATTAGTTTGCTAGTGGCATTGGCATACCCAGATCGTATTGCTAAAAAACGCGGTAATGGTTACCTACTTGCCAATGGTGCAGGTGCTGAGTTAAATGCCGATTACTGGCACAACGACGATTACTTAGCTATAGCAACCATGGGCGGGCACAAAGGAGGGCGTATATTTGCAGCCACCGCGCTTAACCCATTTGAGTTACAAGAATTTTTACCGCATTTATTTAGTGAACTTACTCGTTGTGAGTTTGACGAAAAATCAGCACGTTTTATTCATCAAGATGAAGTAAAGCTCGGGGCTATAACGCTCAGCAGCCAGCCTAGTAAACAAAAACTAGATAAGAGCGAGCGCGCTAAAGCGTGGCTAAACTTATTTGCTAAACACGGTTTTGCATTATTTAACGAGCAACCTGATGCGCAGCAATTGCTGATACGTATGAGCTTAGCAAGTAATTTAATGCCTGATAAATTCCCAAAAACAAATGAGCAACAACTTATTCAAAATGCAGCGCAGTGGCTAGGTGTGTTTTTAGAAGATATTAAAACGCTCACGCAGCTTAAAAAGTTTAACTACTTTGAAGCATTACAAAACTGTTTTGATTGGCAACAACAAACTGCTTTAAAAGCACTGTTACCACTGCGCTTAACGGTGCCAAGTGGCTCAAATATAAAAATAGAATACCAGCTTGATGGCCCCGCAAAGCTAAGCGTGCGCATGCAAGAAGTTTACGGCTTGACCAGTACGCCTATGCTTGCCAACGGTAAATTGCCACTGCTTATGGAACTGCTATCGCCAGGTAAACGCTCATTGCAACTTACTCAAGATTTAGCCCACTTTTGGGCTAGCAGTTACCGCGATGTGCAAAAGGAAATGAAAGGCCGCTACCCTAAGCATTTTTGGCCAGACGACCCTGCCAACAGCGTTGCAACCAATAGAGTGAAAAGCAAAATGTGATGTTAGTTACTTAAAGTTATTTGTTTTATTGTTGAACATATTAATATAGTGTTCCTATAAATGAATCAATATTTTTAACTACAGGGAAGTAAGTGATGAAGCTACTTTTAACGTTAGGCTTGGCCTTAGTAACTGCTTTTTCGGCGTATGCTGAAAAGCCACTCGACTTAAATGCGTTTGCGCAGCAGTACTATAAAACAATGACTGCCACACAAGCCCCTAACGCAGGAACTAAAGAGCTTGAGGCTTATCTTGCATTGTTAACTGATGATATTGGTAATCAGCATATTCCGTATCAATCCGATGACTCACGTACTCCTGATGGTAAAAAACAAATGCGCAAAGGCATGAGCTTTTACTTAGGTGCGCACACGTTGTTTGAAAGCACACTGCTTAATACATTTGTGTTTAACGATACAGGCTTTGCTATTCGTTATAAAAACGATGTGAAAGGTATTCATCCGCAAAATCAGCAACCAATAGAATATACATCAGTAATGATGGAAGTAATCGAAATTGAAAACGGCAAAGTGGCGATGATCCGCAAGTACCACGAATAACTAATAAAGCCAATAAAGATATATTTATGAAACATTTACTGATCGCATTATCAATATTGATGTTTAGTGCGTTCGCCAAGAAAAATGGCTCCATACCTTGTTATTATTGGATTTAAACTTCTTTTCCGCCATGCTTTTCTGCTAGGTCGTCGAGCTCGGCTGAGGTGTAATCAAAACCACTTTCGTCGTATTCGTATGTCACTTTTACACTATCGCCGCCATTAAAAAGTCGTGTTTTTACATCGTTAACCGGCCAGTCTTTCAGCTCGTGTAAAAACCGGTTAGCAACTTGTGAAGATTCAAAACAATAGCGAATTTCTGTTTTCATAAATAATAAAGCTCTGGCTGTTTACCCCTGCAGCTAGTGCATTATTAATGGGGCGTTCATGATTCGGTTACAAAAAATAAAGAGTTAAATTGTAAATTTTGTGTTTCAATAAATGCATCAAACTCGGTACACACTAACGTACTTTAATTAACAAATGATGACGACTTTACATGCATTATAAATTTGCTCTGATCGCAAGCTCGGTTTTTATACTAAGCGCTTGCGGTGGTTCAGGCTCAGATGATACGCCAACCGTTAACGGAAATAAAATCCCCATTTTGTCAGTCGCTGATTTTCCTAGTGAATTAAGTAAGGGCCAAACAATTGAGCTAACAGCAACAGCCAGTGATAAAGACGGCACTATTACATCGGTTGTATGGCAACAAACGCAAGGGCCTGAACTAATTAGCGGGCCTTTAGAGGCAGTAACCACCTCAGTAACACTGCTAAATGCGCAAAGTTATAAGCCTGTTAATTACGCTTTTTCGGTCACAGCAACCGACAATGAAGGAGCAAGCAGTGTAAAAACGCTGAGCTTTATAGCGCGCAATAATATGGATGAGATTAGCGCCGCACGGTTACTACACCAAGCAACAATGGGGCCTAAGCTTAGTGAAATACAAAACGCACAAGGGCTAAGCGAGCAGCAATGGCTTGATAAACAAATAGCGCTACCTATTAATTATCACCGTAATTATTTAGTAAAGCAAAATGACGATGACGACTTTAAATACATAAGCCGCATTGACGCATGGTGGAAAGCAGTAATGCAAAGTGACGATCAACTTCGTCAACGTGTTGCGTTTGCGTTAAGTGAAATATTAGTGGTGTCGGATGAAAACAGTGCCTTAAGAGGCCAACCTGAGGGCATGATCACTTATTACGATTTATTACTAAAGCATGCCTTTGGTAATTATCGTGACTTACTCGAAGATGTCACGCTTTCGCCTATTATGGGAACTTATTTAAGCCATTTGGGTAACGAAAAAGCAGACGATACACTTAATATTCGCCCAGACGAAAATTACGCACGTGAAGTAATGCAGTTATTTACTATTGGCCTTGAAGAACTAAATCTAGATGGCAGCGCCAAGCTTGATGCACAAGGTAATACCATTGCCACTTACGGACAGGTAGAAATAGAGGGTTTTGCACGCGTATTTACTGGTTGGACGTTTGCCGATAGTGAAACATTTAAGCGTAAAAGTCGTGATTATATTAAGCCAATGGAAGCATTTGACGAGTACCATTCTAGTAAACAAAAAACCTTACTAAACGGTGAGGTTATACCACAAGGTTATGCAGCAGAAGAGTCATTGCAAATAGCGCTCGATAATTTATTTAATCATCAAAATGTTGCGCCGTTTATTAGCAAACAGCTTATTCAGCGATTAATTACCTCAAACCCAACCCCCCAATATGTTGAGCGAGTAGCTAATGTATTTATTGATAACGGCGCTGGTGTACGCGGCGATTTAGCGGCGGTAGTAAAGGCTATTTATTTAGATGATGAAGCGCGGCATTTTGGCTCAGTGCTTAATTACCAAGGTAAAATTAAAGAGCCTATTTTAAAAACTGTACAGTTTTGGCGAAATCTCGATGCTAAATCGCCAGCGGGTTATTATAAAACATGGAATTTAATAAATAGCTACGGACAAGGACCCATGCAGTCGGCTTCGGTATTTAACTTTTTTAGGCCTGATTATCAAACCGCAGCTTTGCGAAATGAAGGTATTGTTGCGCCAGAATTACAAATAGCAAACGACGCAACACTGATTGGTACCATGAACGCGCTTTATGCAAGTTTAGTATGGAGTACCGCAGAAGCGCGCAGCGATTTAAATTCAAATAGTATTTATATTTATGTTCAAGACGACATGAATGTTTTAGAGAAAAACGGTGTTAGCGCGCTATTAGCTCAGTACAACACGTTATATTTTGCAGGCGCAATGAGCAGTGACACGCGCCAAGCGTTACTTGATTTAGATGCCTATTTTAATGAAGAGCAATACCGTGAACGGGTTTCGTATTTATTATATATGATTGCTATTTCACCTGAATTTAACGTGCAGTATTAGGAGCGCATAATGAGCATTAATAGAAGAGAGTTTTTGTCGTTATGTGTAAAAGGCAGTGTATCGGCTGCCGCGTTAACGAGCCTGCAATTACAAGCATTAACTGGAGCGACTAATGCAGTTGAGCTAGGTGATTACAAAGCATTAGTGTGTGTGTATTTATACGGAGGGAATGATTCGTTAAATATGCTAGTTCCGCTTGAAGGCGAGCAACGTAGTGTTTACGAGCAAAGTAGGCAGAACCTCGCGGTAGAGAGCCCACTTGAGTTAAGTATTAAAAGCCAGTTTGCCGGTGGAGTCGGTATTCATCCTTCACTTGAACCTATACAAAATGTGTTTGAATCTCAAAATTTAGCATTTATAGGTGGGGTCGGTACTTTACTCGCTCCCACAACATTGAGTGACTATAAAAATAAAACAATAGGTTTGCCTAAGCATTTGTTCTCGCATAACGATCAGCAAGCTGCATGGATGTATGGTCGAGAAAAACAATCACTTAATAGCGGGTGGGGCGCACGACTTTTAGAACGTTTAGAGCTACAAGATGAGTTTGCAGCTAATGTATCACTCGACGGTACTAATTTATGGCAAACGGGAAGTGCTAGTAATGCATTTGCGCTTAACAAAAGTGGCATTAGTAGTATTAACGCGTTTGGAGGGTATCAACCTCGTAGCGAGCACGTAACTTCTATTATGAACCGCTTACTAGGCAATACGAGCCATCCGTTAAGTACAGCTTATGCCAATGGCTTAACAAGTGCGATAAATAACACTCAAGCAATGAACAGCGCGTTAGAAAGCGCGCCTGCACTTATTACCCCATTTAGCGATAATAGCCTTAGTGAGCAATTTGCAGCAGTAGCTAAAACAATTAGCGTACAGGCAAAATTGAGCACTCAGCGCCAAGTGTTTTTTGTTTCTATGGGGGGGTATGATACGCACGATAACCAATTAACAACGCACCCTGCTTTATTAAATACGTTAGCTCAAGGGTTAAGTGAATTTGATAGCGCGATGAAAGAGCTTGATATGGCAGATAAAGTGACTGCGTTTACTATGTCTGATTTTGGTCGCACGTTGACCTCAAATGGCGATGGCACTGACCATGGTTGGGCAGGAAACCAAATAGTAATGGGCGGCGCAGTAAAAGGAGGCAATATATATGGCGAGCTACTAACTCAACATTTGGATGGCCCACAAGATACCGGTGGCGGGCGCTTAATTCCAAGTGTTGCAAATGAGCAGTACTTTGCCA
The DNA here is from genome assembly GCF_000238395.3 of Pseudoalteromonas arctica A 37-1-2. Classification (GTDB taxonomy): domain Bacteria; phylum Pseudomonadota; class Gammaproteobacteria; order Enterobacterales; family Alteromonadaceae; genus Pseudoalteromonas; species Pseudoalteromonas arctica. The sequence goes on along the minus strand of NZ_CP011025.1, from coordinate 2,884,196 downwards.
CATTGGCTCAGTGGTTTGGTGTGCCAAGCTCTGAGCTTGTTGATATTTTTCCAAACTTGAGTAACTTTGATCACACAACATTGGACTTTTTTGTGTAATTAGTCGCTAATAGTAATCTAAAAGCACTTGTTAGTAGTATAAGCTACTGGTTAATAGTGCTTATCTGTTTTAATAATAAAAATCACACACAATATAGGAATCATAAAATGAAAGTTTTAGTGAGCTTAGTTAGTTTAATCGCTTTTTTACTCGTCATACTGCCAGGGCCTTTGTATAAATTTGGTATTGTAGAATTAGGTGTTGCGTTTACGGGGTTTAAATTTGGCGTTTATGCTGGTGGCGCTGCATTGGTGCTACTTATAGTACAAGCGTTATTTATGCGTAAAACGTTAACGCTAAGCAGTGGTGTTATTGCACTTGTATTTTCGGTTGTGGCCATTGCTATGCCACTTAATATGATGAACAAGGCTGAAGGCGTACCGGCAATTCATGACATTTCAACTGATTTAGTTAATCCACCAAAATTTGTAGCAATTGCACCACTGCGTGCAAATGCATCTAACCCAGTAGAATACGCGGGTGAAGAAACGGCAGTACAGCAACGCAAAGCATACCCTGAGCTGGTAACTTTAAGCTTTGCACAATCTAAAGCCGATTTAATGACAGCAAGCGAACAAGCAGTTAAAAATCTTGGCTTTGCATTGGTAAGTGCAAATACGGCTACAGGTATTGTGGAAGCTACCGATACAACAACGTGGTTTGGTTTTAAAGACGATGTGGTAATTCGTATTAAAGATGAAGGCAGCCAACGTTTTGTTGATATTCGTAGTAAGTCGCGAGTAGGGCGTAGTGATTTAGGAAAAAATGCAGAGCGCATTCATTCAATTATAAATGAATTAAACAGCTTACTTGCAAAATAATTAAATTTAGCTCCCTAGTCCTAACGATTAAGCCCAAACACTGTTTGGGCTTTTTTTGTGCCTATTTTATATTGTCAGGTTCTATTCACAGACTATGTACTATGCTGTTGATGATTTAAATTTTTAACCACTATGGAGTTATTATGAAAACAGTAGGATATGCAGCAAAAAGCCAAGGTTCTGAATTGACAGAATTTTCTTTTGAGCGCCGCGATTTACGAAATAACGATGTAGAAATTGAAATTTTATACTGTGGTGTGTGCCATTCAGATTTACACGCCGTACGAAATGATTGGGGTGGCAGTGACTACCCATTAGTACCTGGGCATGAAATTGTTGGTAAAGTTATGTCGGTAGGTAGCGACGTTAAAAAATACAAGCAAGGCGACACGGTTGCTGTTGGTTGTATGGTTGATTCGTGCCAAAGCTGCGATCAATGTGATAACGATGAAGAGCAATTTTGCCGCGAAGGTATGATTGGTACTTACGCAGGCAAAGACCGCATTAGTGGTGAAATGACCCAAGGTGGGTATTCTAAACATGTTGTTGTACGCGAAGAATTCGTACTTTCCGTACCAGAAAATTTAGACCTTTCTCGCGTAGCACCGCTACTTTGTGCAGGTATTACTACTTACTCGCCACTTCATAAATGGGGCGTAAAAAAAGGTAGCCGTGTTGGTGTTGTTGGTCTAGGCGGACTTGGCCATATGGCCGTTAAAAATGCAGTTGCAATGGGCGCAAGCGTTACGGTAATTGGCCGTAGTGAGTCTAAAAAAGATGATGCGGTTAAATTGGGTGCTCAGCACTACTTAGTGTCATCTAATGATGACGAAATGAAAGACTCGCAATCTGCCTTTGACGTCATTATAGATACGGTACCTGTAAAACATGATTTATCTATTTACACACCACTACTTGATGTAGATTGTACTTTAGTTATTGTAGGCCAAGTTGGTCCTGTAGATGAGCTAAGCACGGTGCCATTATTAATGGGTCGCCGTCGTATTGCAGGCTCACTTATTGGTGGTATTGCACAGACGCAACAAATGCTCGACTTTTGTGGTGAAAATAACGTGCTACCTGAGTGCGAAATGATCAACATTGACGAAATTAACACGGCATACGAGCGTATGGAAAAGTCAGACGTACGATACCGCTTTGTTATTGATATGGCATCGTTAAACGCTTAATTTACTAAGGCCTGTTTATCTTTCGAGGTTAAATTTGCAGCAGACTGTTTGGTATTTAGGCAAGGCAGAGCCTATGTAGTGTGGTTATTCCCCGTAAGTAGGCGATAACGCAGCATAAATGCCAAACATGCGCTGCCCTTTGGGTTCTTTCTAGGGGCAATTTACTCTTTGTTGCTCGGTTTTTACTTAGCCCACTAGGTTACAAACCTCACGCCGCGATTAAATCGCCCCTAGATTGAACAAATTTTAATCCTGAAAGGTCAACAGGCCCTAGGTAAATTAAAAATAAAAGAGCCGCTAATTAGCTAACACCATTCAGTTAAGCATGCTTTGACTTAATGGTGTACCGAGTTTTTGAAATTCGAACGGTCCTACTTTTGGGCCGTTTTCTTTTTTCTGGAAGAATATAACGTTTCACTCGTTCTCGCATTGCCCTTAATTTCTTTGGAATTGAACCTGGCGAAGCGATGGCACACCAGAGTATTTCATCCTGTATATCCCGCAAAGCCATGACAAAACTAATTCTCAGCGGGGAGACTTTAGCCTCTTTGGCTATTCGACTTATCTCTACTCGAATTAAATTGTAGGCTAGCAATATACCCCATAGCTCTTGATTGACTCCATCCATAGTCTGACTACGCAAAAGAATACTATCCTCAAGCATCTGGTGTTTTATTTCTCCATAGCTATTTTCAATTTCCCAGCGCTCGAAATAGACATCAAGAATGGCCTGCGCACCAAAAGCCTGTTTATCATCCAAAGAGCACAGCAGACCTTTTATTTTTCCAGGCCCCATTGGCTCAGGATAAAGAACCAGTCTGGCCTGCCAGCACTCAGGAAGCGAAGGGTCTTGTTTTCTGGCATGCGCAGATACACTCATTTCTACTTTGAAGTCATGCTCAGAGTAAGATTCAATGACGGTGTATTGCGTGTTGCTTTTAATCGGGACCATCCAGTGCGACTGTGGGTGTTGCTTACGCCAATTAATCAGTAGCTCAGCGCTGAGATAACATCGGTCAAAAATAGTTAGACTGTTATCACTTACATGACTAAATAACTGCTTTGCGTAGTTCACCTCACCTTGATAACTGGGCCCGAAGGCAACGTGGTGTATCAACCGGCTACGCAAGGAGCTTAAGGCGCATAGGCGTACAATAGGATATTCTGTATGACGGTTTTTACTGTGCTTAATATAGTGAAAGTGCTCAGCAAGAGCAGGTGTATCAGGTGCACGAAATTGCGTTCCATCGACAGAAAATAACCGGAGTCCATACCACGTATCATCAGCATCTTCTTCTTGTGTCCAATGGGCCGCACATAGGTGAAATAAGGCTTGGAGGGGGTCGCTACTCAGGCGCTGTCTCGCTTGAGGAATAGCACTTGGAGCAACCGTATCGCCCAGGGTATCAGTGAGTGTTAAATCTAACTTCTCAACAACGTCACTAATAGAGCGGTCGCGAA